>NZ_JBDPLU010000025.1:0-120644 GCF_039871525.1 Streptomyces sp. B6B3
ACATGGTGCGGCCCCCGCCCCAGCCGCCGCGGGCCGCACCATGTCCACCAGCGCCAGCAGCCCGCCGGGGCGCAGGCAGCGCGCCGCCTCCGCGAACGCCGCCCGTTTCCCGCCCGCGGCGGTGTCGGGCAGATGGGAGGTGACCTCCAGCATCAGGGCACGGTCGAAGGAACCCGCCGCGAACGGGAGCTCCGTGGCGTCCGAGTGGCGGAACGCGACCCGGTCACCGGCGGCCGAGCCGACGGCCTGGCGCCGCCCGGTCGCGACCATGCCGGGGGTCGCGTCCACGCCCACCACGGAGCACCCCGTCTCCTCCGCCAGCAGCAGCGCGGGCTGCCCCATGCCGCACCCGACGTCGAGGAGGCTGTGCTCGGGCCGCAGCCCGAGCCGTTGCCCGGCCAGCCGGACGAGGCGGTCGGCGGCCTCGGCGATGGTGGCCGGATCCTCGGCGTCGGCGTAGTACCCCATGTGCATGGCGCGGGTCTCCCGGAACGCCAGGGCCACGTCCGCGTGGCCCTCGTAGTGCTCCGCGACGGTGCGTCGTTCGTCCTGCTGTTCCATGGCGGCCGGATCACCCCGCGGACGGTCGGGCGGGGCGGACCGGCCGCCGGACGAGGCGCCGGGCCGACGCGCGGGCGTAGCCGAGGACGAAGCTGCCGCCCGCGGCCGCGCCCCACCCCAGCCTGCTGCCACGCGCCGGGGCGAACAGGTCGTGGTGGGAGCCGACGGACAGCCGCAGGCCGTACCGGGTCAGGCGCACGAACTGGCGTGGCAGCTCGCGCGCGACGGGATCCGCGAGCCGCCACCAGTCGCCGGCCCGCTCCAGATACCGACACGCGCGGTCGACCTCGAACCGCACCCAGTCCCTGGCCGGTCCCGTCATCCGGCGGTCGCGGACGGCCCGCACCAGATCGGCGCGGTCGAGCCCGAACGCCCGCAGGTCCGCCAGGGGCAGGCAGAGCCGACCGCCCGCCAGGTCCTCCTCGAGATCGCTGAGGTTGTCCATCAGCTGCAGGGCGAAGATGGCGGCCACCGCCCGCTCCCTGGCCTCCTCGCTGGTGTGGGCGCGCCGGCCCAGCAGCGCGTTGACCCACAGGATGTACGGGGCGCCCGAGCCGCGGATGTAGCGCTCCAGATCGGCGAAGGAGGGATACTCGGTGACGTGCGCGTCGCCGGCCATGGTCTCCAGGAGCCGCCGGACGGAGTCCGGCGGCACCTCCCAGACCCGCGTGAAGTGCGCGAACGCCCGGGCGAGCCGCCGGCCAAGGGCGTCCTCGGGCGATCCGGGTGGCCCGTCCCACGGGTCGGGGTCCTCGCCCGCCAGGAGCGCGAGAACGGCGCGCCGGTACGCGTCGTAGCGGGCCACGCGGACGTCGGCGGGCACGTTCGGGTCGTCGATGAGCGCGTCCGCGTGGATGGTGAACGCCTGGATCGCGTCGCAGTAGGGGCGCCGGGCGGGCGGCAGCAGCATCCGCGGCATGGCGTAGACGACGGCGCCGCGGCGGCGCATGTACGCCTCGCAGGCGGCGTAGTCCTCGCGGAGGCCCGCCCGGTCGATGGCGGAGCTCACCCCGCGCTCCGGGTGAGGGTCCAGGTGTCGTAGATCGTGTGCGGCCCGGACGGGTCGGCGGAGTAGTTGTCGTGCACCTCGGCGGTCGCGAAGCCGTGCTCGGCGGCCAGGCGGCGGACGGTGTCGTGCGGCAGCGGGTGGTAGCGGTGCAGGTCGCGGGTCCGGACGAAGGCGTCGGCGGCGCCGTCCCCCCGCGCCGCCGGGCTGAACTGGGTGTAGGCCATGTCGACGAAGCCGCGCTCGGCGGGCGCGGTGAAGGTCCAGATGTACGCGACGTCGCCCAGCTCCAGCGCCATGACGCGGGGCGTGGACGGGTCGAAGAACCGGTCGTAGAAGCCCTGGCCGAAGACGTCGAAGACGAACGTGCCGCCCGGGGGCAGCACCCGGGCGACGGCGCCGAACGTCGCGTCGATCCGCGGTTCCGATAGGTAGTTCAGCCCGCCGGCCGCGCTGATGACGGCGTCGAACTCCCCCGCCGGCACGGGGACGTCGGGCAGCTCGGCGTGCACCAGGGTGACGTCCCCGCCCAGCCGCCGCCGGGCCTGCTCCAGCATCGCCGGGGACCGGTCGAGGCCGGTGACGACGTACCCGCGCCGCACCAGCTCGGCGAGCATCAGGCCGGTGCCGCAGCAGATCTCCAGGACCGCCCGCACGGGACGCGGTTGGGTCCGCCAGAAGGTCTGCAGGAAGTCGGCGACGCGGTCGCGCGGGGACTCCTCCTGGTCGGTGACGGCCCATTCGGCCAACCGGTCGTAGGACGCCGCGAGATTGGCGTAGGGGTCGGCGGAGATGGCCGTCTCGACGCTCATGTGCTGACTGTTCCCTTCCCTTGCCCGTGCCCCGCTGTCCCGAGCCGTTGTCCGAGCCGTTGTCCGAGCCGCGGCGCCCGGGGCCGACGCCGACACGCTCTTCCTTCCCCGCTCGCCTCGCGGAGAGGCGCAAATACTCACAACGAGTGAGGGACCGGGACGACACGGGACGTTGTCCCATCGGGTGTTCGCCGATGGCGCGGGGCCACCCGGGCCGCGGCGCGGCGGTCGGGGATAGCGTGCGGTGCCTGCGTCCGGCCCTGACGGCGCGGCTCGGGCGGGACGGGTGGAAGAGCGGGACGGGCGGGACGGGCGGCGTCGCGGTGCGGGCTACCGCCAGACCAGTGCGGCGACGCGGCGGAAGTTGCCGCCCAGGATCGCGCGGACGGCGTCGTCGGGGTAGCCGCGGGCGCGCAGCGCGTCCTCGACGGTCAGCAGGCCCTCCGGGGGCATGAACTCGATCGGTCCCCAGCGGGTGTAGCAGTCGGGGAAGAGCTCCGGGTGCTGTTCCAGGAGCGCGTTGAAGTCCTCGGCGTCGAACGGGAAGTCGGTCGAGAGGCCGACGTGTTCCGGGCCGACGAGGTCCACGGCGTGGTCGATGTGCCGCACCAGCGCCTCGACGGTGGCCTCGTTGGGGCCGAGGAAGATCCCGACGCCGGTGATGCCGACGACGCCGCCCGTGGCGGCGCACTCCCTGGCCTGCTCGTCGGTGATGTTGCGGGGGTGATCCCACAGCGCGCGCATGCAGGAGTGGCTGTAGACCACCGGCCGTTCGGAGACCTCGCACAGGTCCAGGCCGGTCCTGGCGCCGCAGTGGGAGCCGTCCACCACCATGCCGACGGCGTTCATCTCCCGCACCAGCGCCCGCCCGTAGGCGGTGAGCCCCTCGTCGACCTCGTCCAGGCAGCCGCCGCCGGCCGCGTTGCGGGTGTTGTAGCTCGGCAGCATCGTGCGCACGCCGAGGTCGTAGAACTCGCGCACCCGGTCCAGGCGTCCGCCGAGCGGGCCCGAGTCCTCCAGGTCGAAGGCCACGGCCACGTCACCCGCACGCCGGGCCGCCTCGACGTCGTCGACGGTCACGGCCAGCCGCAGCCGGTCGTCCGCGACGATCCGCTCCCGCCAGCTCGCGATCAGCCCGGTGACGTCGTCGGCGCTGTGCGGGGCGTAGCCGACGTTCACCGAGGCGAAACTGCCCCCCGGCCGGCGATAGCGGGCCAACTCGCCGACGTCCGCGGTCCGCTCCAGCGGCAGGCAGCAGTGCTGCTCCCACAGCAGGGGCGGGCGGCGCGGGACCGGAGACTCGTTCGACACGGTACGCATTATGGGTCACGGCTCATGGGTCACGGCCGATCGGTCACGGCTCACGGGTCAAGGCTCATGGGTCACGGCTCATCGCTCACGGCTCATGGGTCACGGCCGATGGGTCACGGCTCATGGGTCACGGCTGATCGGTCACGGCTGATCGGTCACGGCTCATGGGTCACGGCCGATGGGTCACGGCCGATCGGTCACGGCCGATCGGTCACGGCTGATGGGTCACGGCTGATCGGTCATGGCGTCGCGCCGGGCGCCGGATCTGCCGGGTCCTCCGTCAGGAAGAGCTCCACGACGGGCACGGCCACGTCCGGCCACACCACCGGGAGGGTGAGGGTCAGCGTCCCGGCGGGCTGGCCGCCCATGCCGGTCAGGGTGGCCTGGGCCGCCGGCTCGGTCTCGCGGAACGCGATCTCGGACGCGTCGTGCAGCAGTTGGGCGTACGCCACCCTTCCGGCCAGCCCGGGCAGGTGGACGTGCTCGAACGGCCAGGCGAACAGGTGCAGGTAGAGGCGGTCGCCGCGCCGGGTGTAACGGGCGTCGGGTGGGGCGCTGAACTCCGCGGGCCCGGCGCCGCGCCCAGGCCCGCGGGTCGAACAGGTCCGGCTCGAAGTACCGCAGGTAGCGCTCGTAGTCCGGCACGGTCCGGCGCTCGCGGTTCATCACCCACTCGTGGCGGGCGCGAGCGAGTAGAGGCCCCAGTGGACGAACATGCCGAAGCGGTCGTGGGTGAACCAGGCGGGGACGGGCATGGCGGCGGGTCCTTTCGGGCGGTGCGTGCCGGGTGCTCCACACATGACGGGCCCTACTCTGCGCGCCCGCCGGGCCCGGCGGGAGGGGTGGGGGCGGAGCGGTGGCGGAAACGTCCCCGCCGGCCGACGCGGTTCCGGGGGCGTCGGCCGGCGGGGCGGTGTGCGGGGCCGCGCCAGGGGTGGCGGCCCGAGGGTGCGGACGGTGACTCAGAAGGTCACGTCGCTGCAGATGAAGTAGATCTGGTCGGCGTGCGAGGCCTTCCAGACCGTGTAGACGACGTGGTGCCCGGAGCGGCCCGGCGCGCTGACCTGGGTGGTGTAGTGCTCGGACGGCGCGTAGGCGTCGGTGCTCTGCAGCAGCTCCAGGTCACCCCAGTCCAGGGCGTCGGTCTCGGCGTCGTAGCCCTGCTTGGTGACGTAGACCTTCAGGTAGTCCGCGCCGTGCAGGGCCTGGTCGTAGAGGTCGACCGTGAAGGTGCTGTTGATCTGGCTGGTCGTCCACGCCCCGGGGGTGTCCATCGCGTTGTACCGGCCGCTCTCGACCTGGCCGGCGCTGCACAGCTGGTTGTCGGGGATGAAGGCCTCGTAGTCGCCGCCCGTCCCCTCGCGGTACAGGCCGTTCCAGTTCCACATGGCGTTGACGTCGTCCTGCCAAGCCTGCCAGCACATGGGGTCTTCCTGCTCCATGGCCGGGTTCTGGAAGTCGTCGCCCCAACGCTGCAGGCAGCCGTAGTTGCGGGACAGGGGGTCCACGACCGAGCCGTGGGCGGAGGCGTTCGGGGTGGACCACGGCGTCAGCAGGAGCATCGCCGCGGCCAACCCGGCCAGCAAGGCACGCAGCGTCAGTTTCCTGGCGTCCACGTGTGCGTAACTCACCATCACTGCGACTCTCTTCCGGGTGGGGGGATGTTATCCGGATCTTGGGAGCGCTCCCAATCGGGGGCGTTTCCCACCCGGTGCGTCGATGAAACTCTTCGACACACGAAAGTCGTGCCCGCCCTCCGCGCGGCGAGGACGCGAATCCCCGACGCGCGGAGGGCGGGCTGGTGCGTTCGGGCTCGATCAGGGTGACGTCAGGGCTGGTCAGGGCCGGTTGGGGCCGGTCGGGCCGGGCTCCGGCCTGCCGATCCGGGAGCGTCAGGGCTGGTCGTAGCCCAGGAGGTAGTCCCCGGAGCCGCTGAGGCCCTGGACCAGGTAGCGGTAGTAGCCCTCCTGGCCCTGGTGGCTGATGCTCTCGTCGGTGGTCGGGCCCGTGCTCTTCGCGACGGTCGTCCACGAGCCGCTGGTGCGCGGCCGCCACTGGAGCTGGAGGTCGTAGTCGGCGTCCGCCGGGCCGCTGAGGCAGGCGGTGTGCGTCCCGGCCGGGGCGAAGAAGTACGACTTCGGGTCGTCGAAGTAGCGGTTGGGCATCAGGTCGCTGTTGCCGGCCACCATCTGCTCGGGGTAGACCGCCGGGTACGCCTCGCAGCCGCTCGGGGTGGTCGGCAGGTCAGGCGCGTCGCCGGTGGTGGCCAGCTCCAGGTCGAACTCCGACAGCAGCGGGTTGAGCGGCTGGAAGTAGGTGTGGCCGCCGGTGCTGCAGTCCCCGGTGCCGCCGGAGAGCACGCCCTGGGCCTGGTTGCCGGACAGGAACCCGCCGCCGGAGTCGCCCTCCTCGGCGCACACCGACGTCCGGGTCAGCCCGGTGACCGTGCCCTCCTCGTAGGTCACGCTGACGTTCTTCTGCTCGATCAGGCCGCAGCGGAACGCGGACCTCTGGGAGGCCAGGCAGACCGGCGCGCCGACGGGCGCCTCGGCCGAGCCGGCGACGGGGAACCAGCCGTAGGGCCCGGGACCCAGGCCGTGTCCGTCCACGTAGGGCGTCGGCTCCGCCTCGGCGCTGTCCGGGGAGATCCAGCCCATGTCGGAGCCCGGGTAGACCACCTCCTCGACGGTGCCCATCGGGACCAGCGACGTGGCGTAGACGAGGGAGCCCGCGGGGGCGCAGTGGCCGACGCTGATCATGGCCGGCTGGCCGTCGTGTGTCGCCTCGAAGCCGGCCGTGCAGATGTCGGTCGTGCCGTAGTACCCGGCGCCGCCGACCAGCGGTCGGGGCGATGCCGTCGCCGCCTCGATCTCGACCGCCGCGGGGGCCACGCCGGCCTCCGCCACGAACGCCTCGGCGGCGGCCCGGTCCCGGGCCTCCACGACGACGGCGTCGCGGCTCGCGTCCACGTACCAGGCGGCGACGTCGGTGCTGGCGGCGGAGCCGGCCGCCAGCGCCGTCGCGTCTAACGCCGCCTTGACGTCGTTCGGTTCGGTCAGACCTCGCTCGCCCGCCCCGGCGGGCGTGGTGGCCCCGACGCCGATCGTCGCCAGGGCCACGAGGGCCACGCCGAGGGTTCTCCGTTTGCGACTACGCAGCATGAAGGGTCTCCTCAGTCGGTAGTACGAATTTGAACCGGGGGCAGTCTGACACGCGACCGCAGCCAACGGAAGGCGTTCAAATCCCCTTCAAAATAAGGAAGTTGTCAACGGCGACAGTCGGCGCCGACCGGTGGACCCGGGCCCGGGAGAGGAGGTCCGCCGACCCGGCCGGGTGGTGGAAAATCCCGATTGCACCTGCTTAGCTCGAACCTCGGCACACATGGACCAAGAGGGATGGAACGACATGACGACGATGGGGAACCTGCCCGAGGTGGTCTCCCAGGAGGAGTGGCTCGCCGCCCGTAGGGAACTGCTGGCAAAGGAGAAGGAGGTCACCCGGGCCCGGGACCGGGTCAACGCCGAGCGCCGCCGGTTGCCGATGGTCCGCGTCGACAAGCCGTACGCGTTCGAGGGCCCGGAGGGGACGGTGAGCCTGCTCGACCTGTTCGAGGGCCGGCCACAGCTGGTGGTGCACCACTTCATGTTCGGGCCCGACTGGGAGCAGGGCTGCTCCAGCTGCTCCTCCGCCGCCGACGGGATCGCCGGGCTGCGGCGGCTGCACGCGCGCAACACCTCGCTGGCGGCCGTGTCGCGGGCCCCGTATCCGAAGCTCGCCGCGTTCCGCGAGCGGATGGGCTGGACGTTCCCCTGGTACTCCTCGTACGACAGCGACTTCAACTACGACTTCCACGCCACCCTCGACGACCGGGTGGCGCCGGTGCTGATGTACCTCCGCACCGAGGAGGAGCTCGCCGAGACCGGGGAGCCGTGGACGGAGGACATGCGCGGCTCGGAACTGCCGGGCATCAGCGCGTTCCTGCGGGTGGGCGACGAGGTCTTCCACACGTACTCCACGTACGGCCGCGGCATCGAGGAGTTCCACAACGGCTACCCGTACCTCGACCTCACAGCCCTCGGCCGCCAGGAGGAGTGGGAGGAGCCGCACGGCCGCGCCACCCCACTCGGCCTCCAGGTCGGCGGCCCCGCGATGCGTCTTCCCGACGAGTTCGACGCCTGACCCGCCCGCCCCACCCGGGCAGCGCCCGGGGGCGGCCACCGTGCCAGCGGGGCGGCCGCCGTGAGCGGGATCGCGGGGCGGGCGCGCGGCACGGCTACGGGCGGGCCAGGGCGTCGGCTCGCAGGGCCAGGAACACGTCGACCCGGCCCTCGAGGCGCAGCACGTCCCGACCGGTCAGCTCGCTGATCCGCGAAAGCCGCTTCCGCAGCGTGTTGACGTGAATGTAGAGGGCGTCGGCGGCGGCCGCGAACTGCCCCTCGTGCTCCAGGAACGCCCGCAGCGTCGCCTCCAGACGGGCGCCGCGCGCCGTGTCGTGCTCGCGGAGCGGGGCGAGCAGCGCGTCCGCGAAGCGCCGCAGGTCCCGCGGGTCCAGCTGGCCGAGCAGCGCGGTGTGGGAGGGCAGCTCGGAGAACCGGGCGACCGACGGGCCGGTCGGGCGCCGCCCCAGCACCTGGCACGCCTCCCTGGCCTCCATCAGCGGGTTGCGCAGCGCGGTGCCGCCCACGACGGGACCGCCGAGGCCCAGCACCGTCCGCCGCCCGGCGAAGCGCCGGTCCAGCGAGGCGACCAGGCGCCCGGCCCACTCCGGCAGGGCCGCCGCGGCGCGCCGCCACGCGAAGATCGCGACGACGTCCCGGCTGCCCGTCGCCAGCACGGCCGGCACGCCCTCGGAGACGAACGCCTGCCTGGCCGTCTCGGCGAGATCGGGCGATCCGGTGGCGCCGTCCTCCGCGAGGGCGAGGGCGCACACGGCGAGCGGCCCGTCCGCGTCGATGCCGAACGCCTCCAGCCGGCCGGCCAGCTCGCCGGACGCCCCGACACCGGAGAGGATCATGTCGACCAGTTCCCCGGCGAACCGCATCTCGATCGCCTGCACCGCCTGCCGTCTGGCCACCTCCAGGCTGAGGAAGTGGGCGGCCTGCTCCAGGGCTCCGCGTTCCGCGTCGTCCAGGGCGTCGGCCGGCCGCAGGCAGAGCAGGGCGGCGTCCGCCTCCCCGAAGGCCCCGACCGGAAACAGCACCGCCGGCCCCTTCGAGGCGAGCGCCACCTCCAGTGGCGGCGGACGCCGGGTCAGGGCGCGCGCGACGGCGGTCAGGTCCGCGTCGGGCAGTTCGACCCCGGTGGTCGTCAACGAGCGGCCCGCGCGGTCCACGACGGCCAGCGGCAGGTCGTGGTCCCGCCCCAGCACCCGGAGCACGCCGTCCGCCCCGGTCCCGCCGGAGATCGCGTCGGCGAGGGCGTTCCCGCGCCGTACCGAGGCCACCAGGGTGTTCTGCCGGTCCTCGGCGTAGGCGCCGGCGGCGGCCTGCGACAGCGCGGTGAACGGCACCGCCACGGACAGTTCGAGCAACGGCAGCTCCGCCCGCCGGCACTCCTCGACGAGATCGCGCGGCGTCGCAGGCACGGACTCCCGCAGCCCGAAGACGATCCCCGCGCCGCCGGCCGCGCGGACATGGGCGACGAAGTCCGCCGCGGCCCCGGGCGGGCCGTGCCACAGCCCGTTGGTCAGGACCAGCTCCCTGCGGCCCAGATAGGGGGACGGGTCGGGGAGCTCGGTGGTGTGCGGCCACGCGATCTCGGCGTCCAGGGCGCCGGCGGGACCGGGGACGAGCACGGACAGCGTGAGCGCCCTGTCCTCGACGAGCGCGCGGAGCGTCAGCATGGTGGTCATTCCACCACCCGGGGCGCGAGAACAGAACGACTCGTCCACTGCCGCCCGACAGCACGGTGTAGCTCCCCACACCACGACCGGCGCAACGGTGGATGATCGCCCCTGGCGCTCGCGGCCCTGCGGCTGGTGTCGTGGACGCATGACATCAGCAGGGTCCGTCCTCGACCGGATCGAGGTACCCGCCCGCGAGGGGCGCGCCGTCGTCGTCACCGCGGGCCAGCGGGTGCGGGTCGTCGACGTCGAGGGACAGCAGGTGGGCGACGTGTTCGCGGTCTCCAGCGACGACCCGACCGAGTACCACAGTGCCGCGCACACCCGGGCGCACGTCAGCCGGCTCTTCCCGGCGGTCGGCGAGCGGTTCGTCACCAACCGGCGGCGGCCCGTCCTGACGTTGGTCGACGACTCCTCCCCGGGCCGGCACGACATGCTCGTCGCCGCCTGCGATCCGCCGCGCTACGCGGCGCTCGGCGCGCCTCCCGGCCACGCCTCGTGCGCCGAGAACCTGGAGAAGGCGCTGGGCTCCCTCGGCCTCTCGCTCCCCGTCGTGCCGCAGCCCATCAACGTCTTCATGGACATCCGCGTCGACGACGCGGGTGCCCTGGTCTGGCGGACCTCGCCCTCCCGGCCCGGCGACAGCGTCACCTTCCGGGCGGAGATGGACTGCGTGGTCGCGGTGTCCGCCTGCCCGCAGGACCTGGTGGGCATCAACGGCCCCGTCCTGACCCCCCTGACCGTGCTGGTGCTCGACGCGCCCGCCGAGCCCTCCGACACCACGCCCCGTACAGACCCGACCCGTACAGACCCGACCCGTACAGAGCGGAACCGATGATGCCCGACGCACCCGCCCGCACCACCGCCCATCCGGCCCTGGACCCCGTGCCGCTGCACGGCAGGACGCTCGGCAACCGACTCGCCGTGGCCCCGATGACCCGGGTCTCGGCGACGCCGGACGGCACGCCGACGCCTCAGATGGTCGACTACTACGCGGCGTTCGCCCGGGGTGGGTTCGGCCTGGTGATCACCGAGGGGACCTACACCGACCAGCGGTACAGCCAGGGCTACCTCAACCAACCCGGCATCGTCACCGACGCCCACGTCGAGGGCTGGTCCGCGGTCGCCGCCGCCGTCCACGAGCACGGCGCCCGGGCCGTCCTGCAGTTGATGCACGCGGGCGCTCTGTCCCAGGGCAACAGGTACCGGACCGACACGGCCGGGCCGTCGGCCGTGCCGCCGCGCGGACGGATGATGCCGGAGTACGGCGGCTCGGGCCCGTGGCCCACGCCGAAGGCCATGACGTCGGCGGAGATCGACGAGGCCGTGCGCGGTTTCGTCACCGCGGCGGTCAACGCGCGGCGCGCCGGGTTCGACGGCGTCGAGGTGCACGCGGCGAACGGCTACCTGCTGGACCAGTTCCTGACGGACTACACCAACCAGCGCGCCGACGCGTACGGAGGCTCGGTCGAGGGCCGCGTGCGGCTCACGGCCGAGGTGGTCCGCCGCATCCGGGAGGCGGTGGCGGACGACGGTTTCTGGGTCGGGGTCCGGCTCTCGCAGACCAAGGTCAACGACTTCGAACACCGCTGGGCGGGCGGGACGGCCGACGCCCGGGTGATCTTCAGCGCCCTGGCCGAGGCGGGCAGCACGTGTCTGCACGTGGCCAGCGAGGGACGCGACTGGATCGAAACGGCCCGGCTCGACGGCGCCGACACGATCACCGCGCTGGCCAGGAAGACCACGGGTCTGCCCGTGATCGCCAACGGCGGCATGCACGACGTCGACCAGGCCGCCGAACTGCTGGCGGGCGGCCATGCCGACCTGCTCTCCCTCGGGCGTGGCGCGCTGGCCAATCCGGACCTCCCGCGCAGGCTGGCCGAGGGCCGGCCGCTCGACAGGTTCGACCATGCGATGCTCGAGCCCATGGCGACGCTGGACAACGCCCGCGCCCGGCGGGAGGCCGGCGCGCGTCAGTAGCCGACGCGTCGCGCTGGCGACGCGGCCCGCCCGCCGGTGGGGACCGGGCCCGGTCCCCACCGGCGCACGACCAGGACGCACCAGCCCGACGAACCAGCCCGAGGAACCAGCCCGAGGAACCAGCCCGAGGAACGAGGCGAGGAGCACCCGGATGAGCGGGACCTGGCACGGTGGTGCGGCCGCCGTGGTGACCCTGACCTTCGACGTGGACGCCGAGGCGCCCGTGCTGGCGCACGGTCGCCGGTTCGCCGGGCACGCCAGCACCATGTCCCACCAGGCGTACGGCCCGGACGTCGGCGTCCCCAGGATCCTCGACCTGCTGGACGACACCGGCGTTCCCGCGACGTTCTTCGTGCCCGGCTGGGTGGCGGAACGGCGGCCGGGACTGGCCAGGAGCATCGTCGACCGGGGCCACGAGGTGGCCCACCACTCCTACGGCCACCGTCCGCCGACGACGATGACGCCCGAGGAGGAGCGCGCGGACTTCGAACGCGCCCTGGCGGTCTTCGACGCGCAGAACGTGCCGATCCTCGGCCACCGCGCCGCGAACTGGCAGGCCAGCTGGCTCACCCCGACCCTCGTCGCCGAACACGGACTCCGCTACGACTCCTCCCTGATGGGCGACGACCGTCCCTACCACGTCGAGACGCCCGCCGGTCGGCTCGTCGAGCTGCCCGTGCACTGGTCCCTGGACGACTGGGAACAGTACGCGTTCCTGCCCGAACCGCGGGTGGGCGCGGTGATCGAGTCGCCGCGCAAGGTTCTGGAGATGTGGCAGGACGAGTTGGACGCGATGCGGCACTACCGGTGCCTGTTCAACCTCACCAACCACCCCTTCCTGAGCGGCCGTCCGTCCCGGGCCCTCGCCCTGCGCCGGCTGATCGAGTTCGCCCGGGCGCGCGGTGACGTCCGCTTCTCCCGCTGCGACGACCTCGCCCGGGCGGCGGACGCCGACCCGTCCCTGGCCTCCCGCCGCCTGGCCCCACCGGAGCCGGACGGCTACCCCGGCGGCTGACCCCGGATCAGGGTGCCGGGGCGGACGACCGGGCCCGCGTCGGTGCTGGTGTCGGGGCTGGTGTCGGGGCTGACGTCGGGGTGGCCGGCAGGGCGAGATGGTCGCCCACCCAGCGCTGGCGCAGCCGGCGGTCGTGGCTGACCACGACGAGGGTGCCGTCGTAGGCGGCGAGGGCGGTCTCCAACTCCTCGACCAGGGCCGGGGACAGGTGGTTGGTGGGCTCGTCGAGCAGCAGGACGTCCGCCGGTTCGTCGACCAGCCGGGCCAGGGCGAGACGCTGCCGCTGCCCGGTGGACAGGCCGCCCACCCGCGCCGTCAGCTGGTCGACGTGGAACAGGCCGAGGGACAGCAGCCGCTCGGCGTGCTCCTCGGGCGGTCCGGGAAGGCCCCGGGCGAACGCGGCCAGCAGCGTGTCGCCCGGCCGGCCGGGGCGCGGTTCCTGCGGAAGGTAGCCGAGCCGGCCCTGCCGGGCGACGCTGCCGCCGCCCGGGGCCAGGTCGCCGACCAGCAGGCGGAGCAGGGTGCTCTTCCCCGCCCCGTTCGGCCCGGTGATCAGCAGCCGCTCCCCCGACCTGACCGTCAGGTTGGTGCGGCCGAGCCGACCCGGCACGCAGACGTCCGCGGCGTCGAGCACCACGCCGCGCAGTCCGGCGGCCCGCAGCGCGGGGGTGAAGCGCAGCGGCTCGGGCGGCGGCGGGACCGGGTTCGCGAGGAGTCGGCGCAGGCGTTCCTCGGCCTGCCGCACCCGGCTGGCGACCGACTGCTGCACGCGTCCCCCCGCCCGGTCGTAGGCCATCTTGTTGCCGTCCCGCATGCCCCGTCCCGGGGCCACCCGGCGGGCGGTGGTCGCGGCGGCCTCGCGCAGCCGCTCGGTCTCGGCCTGCCAGTGGTCGTACGCCTGCGCCCACCGCTGCCGGGCCGCCGCCTTCTCGGCGAGGTAGCCCGCGTAGCCGTTGCCGTACCGGACGACGCCGTGCCGGTCGGCGTCCACCTCCAGCAGGCTGGTCGTGACGCGTTCGAGGAAGACCCGGTCGTGCGAGACGACCACCGTGGTGCCCCGCCGGGTGCGCAGATGGTCCTCCAGCCAGCCCAGCGCGGCCCCGTCGAGATGGTTGGTCGGCTCGTCCAGCAGCAGCACCTCCGGGCCGGCCGCCAGCACGGCGGCCAGGCTGAGCCGGACCTGCTCGCCGCCGGACAGGCTGTGCACGGTGCGGTCCCGGCCCAGCCGACCCAGGCCGAGGCCGTGCAGGGCGCGTTCCACGCGGGCGTCGGCCTGGTAGCCGCCGCGCAGTTCGAAGAGCGTCAGCAACTCGCCGTACTCGGCCATGCCCGACTCGTCGCCGCCCGCCATGGCCGCCTCCAGGCGGCGCATCCGGCGCTCCATCGTCCGCAGTTCGTTCAGCGCCCGGTCGATGACCTCCCGCACGGTCGCCCGCGGCGGCAGTCGCTCGTCCTGGGCCAGATAGCCGAGGCCGCCGTCGGTGAGGACCACGACCTCGCCCTGGTCGGGCCGTTCCCGCCCGGCGAACAGGCGCAGCAGGGTGGTCTTGCCCGATCCGTTCTCGCCGACGATCCCGGTGCGTTCACCGGCGGCGATCGAGCACGTGACCGAGTCGAGGACGAGCCTGGTGTCGAAGGACTTGCTGACGGCGAGCGCCGTGATCTGCGTGGGCATGCGGAGACTCCGAAGCGTTCGAGAACGGTGCGGCCGTCAGGGACCGCGGGACCAGGTGACCGCCTCGGAAGAGCATCGACGACTCCGGTGGTGCGACAACGGTGCACCCCGACGCTGCCACAGGTGCCCTTGCCGGGCAATTCACTTCCTACGACGCCGCAGCCTGCCCGCCCCCGATCTCACCGGGGCGGGCAGGCGGCGGCGCTGAGAACGGCCGGCCCGGAGCCCAGGGACCGAACATCGGAACCCGACACCACGAGGTGGTCGGGTACGGATACCGATTCCAGATGTTTCTCCCTCCGGCCACCAGAAGCACGGTCAGCAACCGGTCCGGCGCCGCCCGGGCGGAAACTTTAGGAAACGGCTGGTACAGTCGCTCGCATGGCGAACCGGAAGCGGGTCACCGCGCGCGATGTGGCCGAGCTGGCGGGGGTTTCCCCTGGCACCGTGTCCAAGGCGCTGTCGGGCCGGGGCGCGGTCCACCCCGACACCCGGGAACGCATCCTGGAGGCGGCCCGGGAGCTCGACCTCAGGTCCGGCCGCGCGCTGGCCCCGCCGGACCCGGTGCGGAACCTCACCGTCGGCCTGGTGACCCAGGAGCCCTTCAGCAGGCGGCGCACGTCGCCGCTGTTGCTGGGCGCGATGGAGAAGCTCGCCGAACACGACATCGCGTCCCTGATGTGCGACGGCCGCGGCGACCCCATCCGCGAGCAGCACTTCGTGGAGTCGCTGCTGCGCCGCCGGGTGGACGGCATCCTCGTCGCCGGCAGCGGCGGCGAGAGCCTCACCCGCCCGCCGCTGCGCGGCGTGACCGGCGTGCCGGTGGTCTACCTGATGACCGCCTCCACCGATCCCGGCGACGCCTCCGTCGTGCCCGACGACCGCGGTGGGGCCGAGCTGGCCGCGCGGCACCTCGTCGCGACCGGCCGCCGGCGCATCGCCTGCGTCCTGGGACCGCGGCGCGAGGAGGCTTCCGGGATCAAGACCGCCGCCACCCGCGAGGCGCTGTCCGAGCACGGCCTGGACCTGGCCGCCGAACCGCTGTACGGACCCTGGAGCGAGCAGTGGGGCCGCCAGGCCACGCTGCAGCTGGTGCACAACGGCGTCCCGGTCGACGGGCTGATCTGCGGGAACGACATGATCGCCCGGGGCGCCACCGACACCCTCCAGGCGCTGGGGGTCCCCGTCCCCCGAGAGATCGGCGTCATCGGCTACGACAACTGGACCGTGATGGCCGAGGCCAGCCGCCCGCAGCTGTCGAGCATCGACCCCAACCTCACCGAGGTCGGCACGGTGGCGGCGACCAGGATGATCGAGGCGATCCACCACGGTTCGCCCACCCCCGGCGTCACCGCCGTCGCGTGCGACCTGGTGCCCCGGGAGTCGACCGCCGTCCCGTTCGACGCGCCGGGCACCACACCACGTCCCCGGGACGCCTGAGACACCGCCACCACCGGAACCCCACACGGCGATCGCCGTGTGGGGTTCGTCATGCGCGCGACGGCGCGGCACATTTCCTAAAGTTTCCGCGTAGGGAGACTTGTCCGCTCCTCTCCAGGCGTGATTGCATCCCGGCTGCAGGAAACATTGTTGATAGTTTCCACATCCCCAATGCTCCGGAGAGGAGGTGGACGACGGCATGACCCGGACCAACGCGCGGCGTCCCACCCGGCGTCAGGCTCTCGCGCTGCCGCTGCTGCTCGCGCCGCTCCAGGCGGCGGCCGCCTGTTCCCGCTCCGACGCCGGGGCCACGGACGGCGTGATCACGCTCCAGTTCTGGTGCTGGGCGCCCATCGCACCCGCGATCGACCTGTGGAACCGCACGCATCCGCGGATCCGGGTCGAGCTGTCCGCGCCCGCCGGCGGCGCGAGCCTCTTCCAACGCCTGTCCGCCGCGATCGTCGCGGGCTCGGGCGCTCCCGACCTGGTGCAGGCCGACTACCCGAACCTCCCCACGCTGGCGGTGGCGGGCTACCTGGAGGACCTCACCGACCTCGCGGCCGGCCTGCGCGACGCCTTCGTCCCGGCCGCGTGGCGCCAGGTGGTGATCGGCCAGCGGATCTGGGCGGTGCCGCAGGACATGGGACCGATGGGCATGTTCTACCGCGCCGACCTCCTCGACGCCCACGACCTGCCGGTGCCCTCGACGTGGGAGGAGTTCCGGGACGTCGCGGAGCGGTTGCGGCGGGCGGCTCCCGGGCGTTACCTCACCGCGTTCCCGCAGGGGGACATGTACTGGTTCGCGGCCCTGGCCGCGGCGAACGGTGCCGAGTGGTTCGGGACCGAGGACGACGCCTGGCGGGTGAGCATCGACGGCCCGCAGGCGCGGCGGACCGCGGAGTACTGGACCGGACTGCTGGACGACGGCCTGGTGACGATCCGTCAGCACTGGAATCCCGCCTGGCACCAGGCCCTGCAGGACGGCACCCTCGCCGCCTGGCTGGCCCCGGCCTGGGGCCTGACCACCCTCGTCTCCTACCCCCCGAACGACCCGGACGGCGTCTGGCGGGCGGCCCCGTTGCCCCGCGCGGATCCCGACCGGCCCGCCTCCGGCCCCTGGGGTGGCTCGTCGACGGCCATCGTCAGGGGGTCGGCGCATGTGGAGGCCGCGATGGAGTTCGCGGCCTGGTTGAACACCGACGGCGAGGCCGCCGACCTGATGAGCGATCCGGAGAACGCGGCGTTGTTCCCGGCGTCGGTGTCCGGGCAGGACCGGCCCGCGGTCGCCCGGCCGCAACAGGTGCTGGGCGGGCAGCGCTCGGGCGAGGTCTTCCGGGAGGCGGCCGCGCACACCCGGCCCATGATCTGGGGTCCGACCATGGACCAGGTGCGCGACGACTTCATCGACGCCGTGACCGTCGCGTTGAACGAGGGCGAGTCGCTCACCACCGCGTTGACCAGCACCCAGGACCGGACCGTCGAAGCCCTCGAACGCAAGGGACTGGGTGTCCGCACATGACCAGCACGAGCCCTCCCGCACCCCGGCCCGGACGTGAGCGACTCGGCCGCCAGACCCGCCACGGCTGGGCGTTCCTCTCCCCCTTCCTGGTCCTCTTCCTCCTGTTCCAGGCCGTCCCGATCGGCTACGCCGTCTTCCAGAGCCTGCGCGCCCAGGAGTGGTCGGGGCTCGGGCTGGGCGGCCCGGTCACCCGCTTCGCCGGGCTGGAGAACTACCAACGGGTCCTGCAGGACGACGAGGTGATGAACGGTGTGCTGCGGATGCTGCTCTACGGCGCCGTGCAGGTCCCGGTCATGCTGGGGCTGGCCCTGGCCATGGCCCTGCTGTTCGACGCAGGGGTGCTCCGGGCACGGCGCTTCCTCCAGCTCGCCGCGTTCATGCCCCACGCGGTGCCCGGCATCGTGGCGGCCGTGCTGTGGGCGTACCTGTACGTGCCGGGGATCAGCCCGGTGGTCGAGACGCTGGACGGCCTCCGGTGGGAGGTGGACTTCCTGGGCCCCGACACGGTGCTGTGGTCGATCGCCAACATCGCGACCTGGCAGTGGACCGGCTACAACATGCTGATCATCTTCGCCGCGCTGCAGGCCCTGCCGCGGGAGCTGTTCGAGGCGGCGCGGGTGGACGGCGCCGGCGGCTGGGCGGTGACCTGGCGCATCAAGGTTCCGCTGCTGCGGCCCGCGCTCGTCCTGACCTGTCTCTTCTCCGTCATCGGCACCCTCCAGCTGTTCGCCGAACCGCTGGTCGTCCGCTCCCTGACCGCGAACGTCACCGGCTCCTACACACCGAACATGGCCGCGTACTTCCAGGCGTTCGGCCTCAACGACCCCCAGTACGCGTCGGCGATCGCGGTCAGCCTGGCGCTGTTCACCTTCGCCCTCAGCTACGGGCTGATGCGCCTGGCGCAGAAGGGAGTCGACGAATGAGCGCCGCTCCGACCACCCACGCCCCCGCCTCCCGTTCCTCCGCTCCGGCGCGGCTGTTCCCCGCGACGCTGGCCTGGCTGTTCCTGGGGGCGCTGACCCTCTACTTCCTCTTCCCCATCTTCTGGCTGCTGGTCTCCGCGACCAAGGACACCTCGGAGATGGGCGGCACGAACGGCTTCTGGTTCGCCGACGCCGGGTTCCTGTCGGGGCTGTGGGACAACGTGGACACGCTGTTCACCACGGAGGACGGCGTCTTCGGCCGGTGGCTGCTGAACTCCGCCGTCTACGCCGGGCTCGGCGCGCTGGGCAGCACGGTGGTCTCCGCGTTCGCCGGCTACGCGCTGGCCAAGTTCCGCTTCGCCGGGCGCGACGCCGTCTTCGCCGGGATCCTGGGCGGCGTCCTCGTCCCCGGCACGGTGCTCGCGCTGCCGCTGTTCCTGCTGATGAGCCGGCTAAACCTGACCGACACCTACTGGGCCGTTCTGCTGCCCTGCCTGGTCAACCCCTTCGGGGTCTACCTCTGCCGGGTCTACACCGCGGCGGCGATGCCGGACGAACTGCTGGAGGCCGCCCGCATCGACGGCGCCGGCGAGGTGCGGATCTTCACCACCGTCGCGTCCCGCATCCTCTCCCCCGCGCTGGTGACCGTCTACCTGTTCTCGTTCGTCTCGATCTGGAACAACTTCTTCCTGCCCCTGGTCATGCTCACCGACCGCGACCTGTGGCCGGCCACCCTCGGCCTGTACGGCTGGCAGCAGCAGTCCATGACCATGCCGGAGGTGACCACCGTCGTGATCACCGGCTCCCTGGTCTCCACGCTTCCGCTGATGGTGGTCTTCTTCGCCATGCAGCGCTACTGGCGGGCCGGCCTGACCGTCGGTTCCCTCAAGGGCTGACGCCGGAGACCCGAGTCCGCCGTTTCCCGGCTCCGCCCGCTTCCCCCGTGACCGAACCCGTTCGAAGGAGAGAGTCGTGTCCCCTGGAGATCGCGCCGAGGAGCCGCTGGCCGGTCTCCGGCAACGGCTGGGCGGTTTGGCCTTCGGCGGTGACTACAACCCGGAGCAGTGGCCGCCCGAGGTGTGGCGGGAGGACGTGGCGCTGATGCGGGAGGCCGGGGTCAACCTGGTGACCGTCGGGGTCTTCTCCTGGGGGCTGTTGGAGCCGCGTCCCGGGGTGTTCGAGTTCGGCTGGCTGGACGAGGTGATGGGCCTGCTCGCCGACGCGGGCATCGCGGTGGACCTGGCCACGCCGACCTCCTCGCCGCCGTCCTGGCTGGCCCACGAGCATCCGGAGACGCTGCCGCTGGACGCCGAGGGCCGCCGGTTCGCGTTCGGCGCGCGCCAGCACTACTGCCCGTCCTCCCCGGTCTACCGCCACCACGCGGCGCGGATCGCCGAGCGGCTGGCCGAGCGCTACGCCGCCCATCCGGCGCTGGCGATGTGGCATATCGGCAACGAGTACACCGGCCTGGAGTGCCACTGCCCGGTCTCCACGGCGCACTTCCGGCGCTGGCTGGCCCAGCGCTACCGGACCGTCAACGCGCTCAACGACGCGTGGGGCACCGCCTTCTGGGGTCAGCGCTACGACTCCTTCGGCCATATCGGCACCCCGGGCGGCCCGTTGCTGTCCGGGCCCAACCCGGGCCAGCGGCTGGACTTCCAGCGCTTCACCAACGACGCGGGTCTGGAGTGCTTTGCGGCCGAACGCGACATCGTCCGCCGGCACACCCCCCAGCTGCCGGTCACCACGAACTTCATGGGCGCCTTCAAGCACCCGGACTACTGGCGCTGGGCCGAGCAGGAGGACGTCGTCTCGGTCGACATCTACCCCAACACCTGGGACCCGGAGGGCCAGGTCTACGCGGCATGGAACTTCGACCTGATGCGCTCGCTGGGCGGCGGCCGGCCGTGGCTGGTGATGGAGTCGGCCACCGGGCCCAACGTCCAGCGCCGCCGCAACTCCGCCCGCGCCCCGGGCCGGATGCGCGTGCTGTCCCTCCAGGCCCTCGCCCGCGGCGCGGACTCCGTGATGTTCTTCCAGTGGCGCGAGTCGCGGGCCGGCGCCGAGCGCTTCCACTCGGCCATGCTGCCGCACGGCGGCACCCGCACCCGCACCTGGCGGGAGATCACCGCGCTGGGCGCCGACCTGGGCCGGCTCGCGGAGCTGACCGGCGGGGCGTGCGATCCGGCGGAGGTCGCGATCGTCTTCGACTGGGAGAACTGGTGGGCCCTGGAGGGACCCAACCACCCCTCCCAGGACCTCGACCACAAGACCCGCGTGCTGGACCACTACCGGCCGCTGTGGGGCGCCAACATCCCCGTCGACTTCGCCCGCCCCACCGACGACCTCACCCGCTACCGCCTGGTCGTCGTCCCGAACCTCTACCTCGCCGACCACACCGCCGCGGACAGCCTCACCCGCTACGTCCACGCCGGCGGCCACCTGCTGATGTCCTACTTCTCCGGCATCGTCGACCAGCACGACCGGGTCCACCCCGGCGGCCACCCCGGCGCCTTCCGGGAACTGCTCGGCATCCACATCGACGAGTTCAACCCGCTCCAGCCCGACCGGACCCACGGGCTGCGGTACGCCGATCACACCGGCACTGCCACCGACTGGCAGGACGTCATCGAACCCGACGGCGCCGAACCCCTGGCCACCTACGCCGACGGCGACCTCACCGGCACCCCCGCCGCCACCCGCCATCACCACGGCGCCGGCACCGCCACCTACCTCGGCACCTCCCCCGACCCCGACACCCTGCGCCGCATCGTCCTGGACGCCACGGCGGCCGCCGGCGTCACCCCCGTCCTGGACACCCCGGACGGCGTCGAGGCCACCCGCCGCCACACCCCCGACGGCACCCCACTCCTCTTCCTCCTCAACCACACCCCGGGCGAGGTCACCGTCCGCCTCCCCGACGACGCGCCCTCCGCTCTCGACCTGCTCGCCACCGACGACACCACCTCCACCACAGGACCGCTGCGCCTCGCCCCCTACGGCGCGGCCGTGCTCCGCGAGGCGCCCTGACGGGACGGCGCCGGCCGTCAGCGGAGGGGCGCGGTGCGGATGAGGGCCCGGAAGCTTTCCAGGGTCGTCAGCAGCCGGCGGGCCTCCGCCCGGAGGCCGGGCTCGCCGGCGCACAGGTCGCCGACGGTGACCGCGGCGCCGGCGGTGAGCGCGTCGAGCAGGGCGACCAGCCGGTCGGGGGGCAGCGGGCTGCGCGCCACGTGTCCGTTCGCCGCGCAGAGCACCCCGTCGGACGCCCGGGCCCAGCGAATCGGGCCGGCGGCCCGCACGGTGTCGCCCTCGGCCAGTTCCACGGCGGGCGCGGGCGGCGGCGCGGGCAGGAAGCCGCCGCCGGTCCACCGTTTGAGGGACAGCACCGCGGCGCGGTCCGCGACCCGGTCCGCGGTGCCGCGGTCCCGGAACGAGCGCAACGCGCCGCCGAGCGCCTCGGGCAGGTCGCCGGGCAACGCGGCCGGCGCGTCGCCCGGCGGCACCAGCAGGCCCTCGGCCACCGGCGGCAGCAGCGCGGGATCGCCCTCGCCCGTCACCAGCGACTCGGGGCTGCTGTCGTAGAGGAGGTCGTGCACGTCGTAGCTGGCGCGGTGCCCGCCGCGCGGCACGCCGACGTTGACGCTGGTGGCCGGCCGGTCGCTCAACGCGCTCTCGCCGACGTGGAAGTAGCTGTCCGGCCAGTACAGCAGCTGCCCGGGGGCGACGTCCGCGGTGAACGACCCGGCCAGCATGCCCTGGTAGTCCAGCACCGAGGACACCGGCTCCGACCACGGCCGTTCGGCCCAGAACCGCATCCGCTTGTGCCCGGAGAGCCCGTACATGAAGGTGGCGAAGCGGTCCTTGTGCACCCCCACCGGGCTGTGCTCGTAGCTGCCGTGGAACAGCGTGGTGATCGCGCCCGTCAGCGGCAGCCCGACGCGTTCCCACAGCCCGGAGAAGAACGCCCGCTCGCGCCGCCACTGCGGCTCGTGGAAGGCGTGCAGCACGTGCACCACCAGCGCGTACCGGCGCCCGTCGAGCCGCTGCGCGAGCCGTTTGGCGTACCCGTCCAACGAGCCGTCGGCGGCCTCGGGCAGCAGCCCGCCCGGCTCGGTCTGCTGCTCGCGGCCCACGGTGAACTGCGCGTTGGCCGGCAGGTAGCGCGACGCGGGCGGCACGGTCCCGGCCACCGCCGCGTGGAAGATCTCGGTCTCCTCGAACGGGGCGGCGCCTGGCGAGGTGACGAGCACCGGCTGCCGGTCCCAGTAGCGCTCGACGAAGACGTCCCAGTCCAGGGTGTCCATGACGGCCAGCCGTGTCATGCCTCGGCTCCTCCTTCGGATCCCTGGGCCGCTTCGGACCCCTGGGCTGCTTGGGCCGCTTCGGACCCCTGGGCTGCTTGGGACCCCTGGGCCGCTTGGGCCGCTTGGGACCCCTGGGCTGCTTGGGCCGCTTGGGACCCCTGGGCTGCTTGGGCCGGTTCGGACCCTTGGTCGTCCACGACGTCCACGACGTCCACGACGTCGATGCCGCGCAGTCGGTGCAGCCGGCCCAGAAGGGCCAGCACGCCTGCGCTGCGGTCCCCGGCGCCCACCTCGGCGCACAGTTCGGGCACGCCCAGGGTCCGTCCCGGCCGCAGCGCGGCGCCGAGCCGTTCGCCCGCCGCCCCGGCGACGGGCAGGAGCTGCCCGTTGACCGCCCACACCGCCCGTCCGGGGCCGTCCGGCAGCCGGACGATCTCGCCGGTGACGCGAACGCGGTCCTCGGCCCGCGGCCCGGGTTCCTCGGACGGCCGCGGGCCCGGCACCGGTTCGAGCCCGGCCGCCGAGCGCCGCGCCGCCCACTGGACGCGCAGCGTCCGGGCCAGGTCCGGGCTGTCCGCGGTCCGCCGCACCAGGTCGCCGGTGTGCCGGTCCGCGGCGGCGACGGCCACCGAACCGTCGGGCAACAGCGGGGGCGCGGCCGGCAGATACGGCACCGTGCCGTCGGCGTACGCGGCGTCCCGCTGCGCCGCCTCGATCATGAGGTTCTTCACGATGGCCACCGCCGCCCGGTGTTCGGCGCTGACGAGCAGCCGCAGCGCGAGGCAGCGTTCGCCGAACGCCTCGGCGAAGCGGTAGCCGCCCGGCCAGTACAGCAGGTCGCCGGGCGCGCCACGGAGTTCCAGGTCCCAGGCGTCCGCGTCGGGCTCCGCGCCGTCCGCCCGCTCCCGCCACAGTCGCACGGTCAGCTCGCCGCCCAGCACCCAGACCAGCCCGGCGTGGCGCGGCGGCAGCGCCAGGCCCGCGGTGCGCAGGTAGCCGTGGCCCGCGGTGAGTTCGGCCGTGACCGGCAGGGCGGGCCAGCCCACCAGGTGCCACAGCCCGGCGACCAGATCGCGTACCCGGGACCACAGGGCGAAGTCCAGCAGCAGCGGCTGCGTCACGGACAGCAGGAGCCCGTCGTCGCCGAGCTTGTGCCGCACCCGGTCCAGATAGCGATCGGCGTCCGGGTCCTCGGGCCCCGGCAACAGCTCGCCCGGCGCCCGCAACTGCCCGCCCGTGCTGAAGAAGCGCACGTCCGGCAGGCTCCGCGCCCGGGTGCCCGCCCGGAACGACGCGCTCGCCGCGGTCATCACCGCGAAGGCGTGGTCGGGGGCCACCGCCGGATCCGGCCCGGTCTCCCCCGCCGGATCCCCGACCCGGACAGGCTCCCGCCCCCACGCGCCCGCGACGGTCTCCTGCCACGGGGCCCGGTCTGTCGTCACGATGTCTCCTCCACGGGCGAGCTGAGCGGAAACGTCTCGCGCACCCGGCGCGCGTACCGGGCCAGCGGCTCCAGGCCCAGCCCGGCCCGGCGTTCGTCCACCCGTTCCGGGTCCTCGATGGGGCAGGGCCGGAGCAGGTCGCCGACCCGTTCGAACTTGGTGCCGTACAGTTGCGGGCGTTCCTCGGCCAGCCGCAACGCGTCGGTCACGTAGGCGATCTCGCGGGGCGGCATGTCTCCCGCCTCGGCCGCTCGCCGGATCAGCTCCAGGCAGCTGGTGCGGAACGCCACCTCGCCGCGCGCGTGCTGGACCAGCCGGCAGGCCACCGCCGCGGCCCGCTCCCCGACCAGCGCCCGTCCCGGCCAGCCGTGCCGGTCGACCACCGTGCGCAGCCAGACGAGCCCGGCGTCCGTCAGCCGGTGGAGCTTCTCCTCCAGCGCCGCGTCGGCGAACCCGCCGGCCCGCCACGGGGCGCGCAGCGCCGCGTCGACGCGGTCGAGCCGCAGCAGCCTGCGCCGCACCTCGGCCGCCGGGCCGGTCGCCGGCGGCGCCAGGGGCGCGGACAGCTCGGCCACGCGCATCCGCGCCCGACTGCCCTCCCAGCGGTAGACGACGCGCCGGTCGCGCTCCGGCCAGGCGAACGCGACCTGGCCCTCGCCCGGCGCGCCCACATCGATCGAGACCCCCGCCGACTCGGCCGCGGGCGCCTCGTCGAAGACGTGCTCCACCGCGTCCCGCAGCGCCACGCCCAGGCCCTCGAGGCGCCAGCGCGCCCCGCTCACCACGGGGGTCGCGGGCGGCCAGTACTCCTCCTCGGGCATCGCGGAACGCCGCGCGGGCGGCTCCTCGCCGACGCTGAGCAACCCGCCCCCGGCGGCGGACCGAAAGAAGTACGGCACGTCGCCCCGCGCGAGCTGCGCCCGTTCGTCCGCGCCGAACGTCTCCAGCTCCCCGGCACCGCGCAGGGCCGCACAGTAGTCGGCGGTCCGCCGGAGGATGACCCGGACGTGATGGGCGTTCCGCCGCTCCTCGACGAACCGCACCACGGTGTCGCGGTGGCGGCACAGCAGGGTCCAGGCGTCGAACATGCCCCGGAGCATCGCGGGCAGATGGGGCCCGTAGCCGGTGCGCCCGCGCGCGTCGGCGACCAGCGAGGGGGCGGCGACGCGGCCCACGGCCTGCTCCGTCCGCCACAGTTCGAGGGTGCCCGCGGGGCCTCGCCGCCAGTGGCAGGGCACGGCGGCCAGCGAGCACCAGCGCGCACCGCTCTCCAGGCCCGGATGGTGGTGGCCGCCGCTGGCGAGCGGGTGGTACGTCAGCCCCGTGGTGGGCAGCCGAGGCACGTCCGCGAAGTACGTCTCCAGGTCGATCGGATACAGCAGCGGTTCCGGCTCCCCGTCCCGCCAGCCCACGACGACGTTGTCCGCGTGCAGGTCCGCGGCTCCCAGCGCGTAGCAGACCGCGGTCAGCTCCCCGGCGCGCCGCCAGAAGCGTTCGGCGTCCGGCTCCGGCAGCACGGTGCCGGTCATCCGCCAGCCGTCCTCCTCGCGCAGCACGCCCTGGTGCCGGGACGGCGGAGTGACCCACTCCTGCCAGAGGTAGCCCGCGTCGCCCTTCCCGCGCCAGGCCGGGAGCACCGGCAGGCGCACCTGGCCCGACGCCGGGGCCAGTCGGTTCAGCAGGTCGAACACGCCGCCCTCGGCGAGCAGGAGCAGTTCCCCGGAGGCCGGGCGTGGTTTGTAGGCGAGCCGGGTGCCGTCCGCCCGCTCCAGGCAGAGCACCCGCTGGCCGCCGTTGTGCGTCTCCTCGCCGTGCGCCCACAGCCGGGTCACCGCACCGCGGATCCCCAGGTCCGGGCCGTCCGTCTGCAGCCGCTGGAGGAAGACGCCGAGGAAGCTCTCGCACTGCGCGACCCGCAGCGCCGCCAGGCGCCGCGCCTCGTCCTCGGACCCGGCGGCGCAGGCCAGCAGGATCTCGCCGAACAGGGGCCCGAACAGCTCCCCGTTGGTCACCTCGAGGACTCCGGGAGCCAGGACTCCGGCGCAGCCGGGACCGTTGCTCCGACACCAGGAGTCGAGCCGCTCCACCAGGGCCGCGAGCGGCGCGAAGCGCCGCCCCGCCAGGGCCCCCGCGATCAGGCGGGCATCCGCCGGACCGCACGGCTCTCCCCCGGTCATCAGGGTGTTCTCCGGCCCGAGCACGCCGAACGGCGGTAACAGCCCGGGCGCGGAACCGTTCCTCACGGCATCCACCACGCGCGTCACAGCCGTCGTGGCACGCGGGACCTCAGGTCCGGGATCGCGCAGCACGCACAGCGCGGCTCTGGCGGCGTGGGACATGCCGACGCGTTCAGCAGCAGTAGATCGCCTGGCAGGTCTCGGGGACCTGCGGGCTCGCCATGGACGTGGCCCCGTGCTCGGGGATGTCCATCTCCACCTCGCCGACCACCAGGTCGAACTCGGCGTCGCTCTGCACGCGTTCCATCTCTGTCACAGGGTGCGGACTCATGTCACCTTCCCACATCAGGGATAGCGGAACTTGCAGCGGTACTTGCACGAACCACCTACCCGGTCGGTTTCGCGAGCAATCTGCCGACCGCTGGCGCGAATATGCCAGGGGCGGGTGGCGGAACTCCCCCGCGAGCACCTTCCGCACCCGGTTTCCCACGCGTCACGGACCGCCTCGGCAGCGGCCGGTCCCGCGGGGCTGCCGGCGGCGCGGACGAGCACGTGCGCCGCCCTCGTGATCGACGGCGAGCGCGGCACACCAGGCGGCGGCGCACCGGCCGTCCGCGCTCCTCGACCGGGCGCCGCCCCGGTGGCCGGCGTTCTCCGGCCACTAGGCTGAACGCCAACGCGGGCTGACCAAGCGCTGGGCTGGTGCGGGCCGTTGACGAAGGGGAAGCGTTCGTGAGTTTCGGGCAGCCCGGCCAGGCCGGGCCCGAAGGGGGTTACGGCTTGCCGCCGCAGGGCGGCCAACCTGGGTCCGGAACTCCGGCGCAGCCGTATCCGCGGCCCTCCCCGCAGCGGTGGCAGGCCCCCGGTCCCGGCGGCCCCGGAGATCCCCGAGACCCCGGCGGGAACCGGTCCCGGTCGCTGGTCATCGCCATCGCCGCCGTCGTGGTGGTGGCGGCGCTGCTCGTCGGGGCGGTCTTCCTGATGGGCGACGACGAGGACGGCGGCTCCGGCGGCGGCTCCGGCGGTGACGGCGACGCCGGCGGCGACGCGGACGTCAGCTACGAGCTGGTCCTGCCGGTCACCAGCGGCGACTTCCGGATCGCCGGCTCCGCCCAGGAGCTCACGGACCTCGACCGCGACCAGCTCGCCGAGATCGGCCTCCGGGAGCCCGAGGGGACCGCCGGCACCTACCTCGCCGGCATCACCGCCGGCGAGGCCGCCCAGTTGACGGACCTGTCGGAGCTGGGCGCCCGCGAGGTCAGCACCATGACCGTCTACGGCCTCTGGGGCGCGGTGGCCGATCCGGGGCGCTCCCTGGACGCGCTCCTCGACTACGGCGCCAGCCAGAGCGGGGCGGCCACGGGCACCAGCCTCACCCTGGTCGGCGAGCCGGAGCCGATGGAGCCGGCCGGCCTCGACGGTGCGGTGATGAAGTGCCAGTACGCGGAGGCGGCCGACCCCGCCACCGGCGGGATCAGCAGCATCCCGGTCTGCGCCTGGGCCGACGGGGCCACGCTCGGCTTCGCGGGCCTGCAGCGGCAGAACGCCGCCGGCAACGTCGACGTGGAGCTGCACGTGGCCGCCGACCACATCGCGACGCTGCGCGCCGCCTCGCTGGTCGAGACCTCGCCCCGGCCCGCGGACTGACCGGACCGAACCTCCGGGGTGACCGCGCGCGTCTGACCAGGCGACAGTTGACCAGCCGACCAGCAGGCCAGCAGGCCAGCAGACCAGCAGACCAGCAGGCCAGCAGGCAGTAGGCAGTAGGCAGTAGCGAACACGAGGCGTAGCGGAGGACCCGGCATGGCCGTCACGTTGGCCGAGGAGATCATGCTGCTGTCCCTGGACGACGAGTCGGGGGCGAAGGAGCAGCGGGACGCGGCGGGCTGGGCCGTCGCGGGCGGGATCCTGCTGGAGCTGGTCCTCGCCGGGCGGGTGTCCGTCGAGGGCAGGAACCTCGCCCTGGCGGACGCGACGCCCACCGGTGAGCCGTTGCTCGACCTCCGGCTCGCCCTGCTCGAGTCCTGGCTGGGCGGCCACGAGAAGCGCCGCGTGAAGGACTGGTTGACAAAGGACCGCTCCCCCGCCGTCGACGCGGCGGTGGAGCGGCTGTGCGAGCGCGGCGTGGTGGTCGAGCGGCGGCAGAAGTGGCTCGGTCTGTTCCCGGTGCGCCGCTACCCCGAGGCCGACGGCGCGGCGGAGGCGGAGCTGCGGCAGCGGCTCCGGGACGCCGTCCTGGACGGCGCCGACCCCGACGAACGGACCGCGGGACTCGTCGCGCTGGTTCACGCCGCCAAGCTGCACGGGCTGGCGTTCCCCGGCGTTCCCCGTAAGCGGGTGGCCGACCGGATGGCCGCGATCGCCGCCGGGCAGTGGGCGGGCGAGAGCGTGCGCGCCGCGATCCGCGACATGGAGGCGGTGATCGTGGCGGTGACCATGACCACCGTCATCACGGCCACCACCTGACGGCGCGCCCGCCGGGGCGCCTGATCCCGGTCGGCCGGACCGGCGACGGTCTCGCACATGTTCTCCTCTTCTCCGCGGACCCGAGAGCGGGGCGACGGCAGGAGCCGGACGCCCCGGAACTCCCCCTGCTCGCCGACGCCGCGTCCGCGCTGCTGACCCACCGGGAGTCGCCCGGCGCGCGGTGAAAGCGCGAGGAAAGCGGCGTCACCATCCTTGGCGTACAGGAGGGGCACCACGGCTGCCGGAGTTGACGGGCGCGCGATCCGTGGCTGACAGCGCGGGCGCGCGCCGATCAGCGACGCCCGCGGTTCGGACGCCGGGTTCGTCACCCAGCCCAGGCCCGAGGACACACGACCGGTGCGGGACGTCCTGATCGGTCAGCAGCAGGAGCGGGAGAAGAACGCCATGTCAGTTACGCCAGGCGGCTACCAGCCACAGCCCGGACAGCCCCCGCCACCCGGGCAGCCGCCGCAGCAGCCGTACCCGCAGGCCCAGGCATACCCGCAGGCCCAGCCCTATCCCGGGCAGCCGCCGCAGCAGCAGCAGCCGCCGCAGCCGTACGCGGCACCGCCGAACGCCGCGTCGCCGAACGGGCAGCAGCCGGGGCAGCCGTATCCCGGGCAGCAGCCGGGGCCGTATCCCGGGCCGTATCCGGGACCGCAGCAACCGGGTCCGCCGGCCGGCGGACGGCGGCGCGGGGGCCGGTCCCCCATGGTGGCCGTGCTCGTCGTGGTGCTGGTGCTGGCGCTGGCCGGGGGCGCCTGGTTCGTGTTCGGCCCCGGCGAGGACGAGGACGAGGGCGGCGGGCGGTCCACAGGAGCCGATCCCAACACTCCCGGCGGGCAGATGTGGGCGGTCAACGAGGACGGCGCGGAGGACGGCGACCGACCCACCGGCTTCTGGCCGGTCGGCGACACCGTCGTCAAGGCCACCGGGAACGTGTTCACCGCCTACGCCGTGGCCGACGGCTCCGAGGCCTGGTCGCTCGAAGTGGAGGGCACGGCCGTCTGCGTGCCGGCCACCACCACCGAGGACGGCCTGATCGTCATCGGGCACGGGGAGCACAACTGCGGCCAGAACATCACCCAGATCGATCTGACCACCGGCGAGACCGGATGGAGCCGGCCGCTGGAGCCGGAGGAGAACCCGCTCAGCTTCCACATCGCGATCGCGGGGTCCTCCTACGCCGTCCAGACGCTCGGCGGCTGGAACCTGCACCGCGTCGAGGACGGCGAACCGATCTCGACCGCGGCGGCCATGTACGACGCGCTGGGCCAGTCCGTCAACGACACGGACTACGCCCGGGAGCAGCAACTCACCACCGGCCAGGAGGTCTGCGCCGTGGACGCGCTGGCGGGCGGCGAACTGCTGATCCGGCGGCGCACCTGCGCCACGGTCACCGACCCCGCCACGGGGGCGGTGTCGGCGCCCTTCTCCCGGCTGGAGAACATCGACCCGGCCACCGGCGACACGCTGTGGAGCCTCGACCTGCCGGAGGGGCGCTGGCTGTCGAAGATCAACAGCGTCTCGCCCCTGATCGTCACCCTGCGCGACCAGGAGTTCGGCGGGGAGCTCGAACTGGCCTTCATCGACGAGGCCGGGCAGATCACCGGCCAGGTGCCCATCGAGAACATCGGCCTCGGGGCGGACGACACCGCCGCCTACAGCGAGCAGGCGTGCCGTGGGGACACCGTCGTGTACAGCCCGGTGGACGACTGCGAAAGCATGGCCGTGCACGGCGACCGGCTCTACGCCTCCCCGTCGACGATCTTCAGCGATCCCATCGTGACCGCGCTGAACGCCACCACGGGAGAGGTCGAGTGGTCCTACGAGGCCACGGACTTCTCCGCGCAGGTTGTGCTGGACGCGGACGAGGACGGCGTGATCGTCCATCAGGCCGGCTTCGACGGTGAATCATCGGGGCAGATCGCGCGCATCTCCCCCGACGGGCAGCAGGTCGAGCCGCTCTTCAGGACCGACGACCTCTACCTGGCGGGGAACAGCTTCGTGGACTTCCGCGACGGCCGGCTCGTCACCAGCCCGCCGGACTACTCCCTGGACGAGGATCTCGCGGCTTACGGCCCAGACGGCGGCGGCGGCAACACGCCGAAGTAGCCGGCCACGGCGGAACCGCCGGCCCGCGGTCGTTGGCCACCGCCAGGTGGACGGGGCACTCCAGCCGGTCGAGGCAGCCGGACACCCCGGCAAACGCCGCCTTCATCGCGGCGAAGGCCGTGCGGTCGGCGAGCAGCGACCTGTCGGCCAGCCGGGCCAGGGCCTCGGCGGTGCCCGGCCGTTCCGCCACGGCCGCGGCGGCGTCCGGAGTGAAGGGCGCCACGAGTACGGACACCGCCCGCAGCACCGCCCGTTCCTCGTCGGTGAGGAGCCGGTAGCTCCAGTCGATGGCGGCGTGCAGCGCGTCGGGGAGCGCGCCGCGGGTGCTCAGCTGCCGGGCCACCGTGGGCAACGGGGTGGTGGCCACCCGGGGCGCGACCAGCTCGATGGCCAGCGCAATCCGGTCCACGGCCCGGCACACGGCGTCGACCTCGGACGCGGTGACGGCGTCCGCGGCCCGCGGCGAGACGCGGGCCAGCCGGCCCGCCGAGCCTTCCGGTGGCCAGCAGCAACGAGTGGCGCTGGCCGGGCGTTGGTGACGCGGCCCGACGTGGTCTTCGCGGACGAGCCCACCGGGGCCCTGGACCTGGCCTCCCGCCGGGACGTGCTGGCCCTGCTGCGGGAGGTCGTCGACGTGACGGGGCAGACGGTGGTGATGGTCACCCACGACCCGGCCGCCGGCCGCCGCGGACCGGGTGCTGTTCCTGGCCGACGGCACGGTCGTGGACGCCCTGGACTCCCCCGGCGAGGCACGGGTGGCCGAGCGGATGAACGGGCTGGCGGACCTGCCGCCGCCCGCCGCGCCGCGGACGCAACCCCGTCGGGGGCGGTGACGGCGCCGGCGGTTCGCCGCGACGCCGGAGTACCGCCGCAGCGCTGGTGGCACTGCGGCGGTACTGTCGCCGAACTCCGACCGGTGACGCTCGCCTTCGTCAGTCGGTGGGTCCGGCCGCTTCCGGCGGCGACGGCCGTCGCCGCCGCGGGCCTAGCAGCTGCCGTCCGACTCCGCCAGGCCGGTGCCGGCACCCGCCGTCCTGGCGACGATGGCGGGCACGCAGTCGGCCGCGTCGAGGTCGTAGGCGTAGGGGATGGAGACCGAGGTGTTGGACTGCGGGTCGGGTCCCGCGGGGTTGGTCTCCTCGTCCGGCTCGGACCAGGTCACGTTGTCGAACGTGTTGCCGCTGACCTGCCAGTACCCGGCCTCGTCGGTGTAGAAGGTGCCGAGTACGTCGTGGGCGTCCTGGAAGTAGTTGTTGTCCACCTTGGCGCGGGCCCCGGCCCGGGAGTTGATGCCGGACTCGTGGATGTCCACGTAGTGGTTGTTGTAGACGTGGGCGATGCCGCCGCGCAGCAGGGGCGTGCGGGAGTCGATGTTCTCGTACAGGTTGTGGTGGTACGTGACGTACCCGTTCGAGGTGTCGCTCTCGCTGGACCCGACGAGCCCGCCCCGGCCGGAGTTGCGCAGGATGCTGTAGGACAGGGTCACGTACTGCGTGTTGTTCTTCATGTCGAAGAGGCCGTCGAAGCCCTCGTCCTCGCCGCCCGACGCCTCCAGGGTGGTGTGGTCCACCCAGACGTTGCGGACGTCGCTCTCCATGCCGATGGCGTCTCCGCCGTTGGACGTCGGGGAGCCCGACTTCTTGACGTTCCGGATGGTCACGTTCTGGATGATGATGTTGCTGGCCTCGCGGATGTGGATGCCCAGCTGGTCGAAGACGGCCCCGCCGCCGACCCCGACGATGGTGACGTTGCTGATCTGCTTGAGCTCGATCACGTCGTCGGCGGTGTTGCAGCTGTCGCCGTCGACGTCGCTGGTGTTGCCGTGGTTGATGGTGCCCTCGACCTCGATGATGATGGGCGTGTCGCTGCTGGCCCGGCCGCACAGCGCCTCGTGGATCTCGGTGCCCGTGGAGGCCCGGACGGTCTCGCCGCCCGCGCCGCCGGTGGTCCCGCCGTTCTGGGAGGCGTAGCCGGTCGCGGTGCCGGCCACGGCCGACGCCTGGGACGTCGTCAGCACCGCACAGGTCGCGGCCGCGATGGCCATCGCGGTCGCCACCACGGGGAGTCGCCGTGCGACTGATCGTTTCATCCTGGTCTCCTCCTGCGCCGTCGAGTGTGGGGGGTGCTGCTCCGCGGGGTCGTGGTCCCGGCCGGCCGTCGAGGCTGCCGAGTGCCTGTGGTGGGGCGACCACACGGAAGCGTCCTGGCGTGAGCGCCTGGTGGGCGCGGCTGAGACCGTGATCGCGCGGCGGTGCCGGTGGGCAGTGCGAGGCGAAGCGGCTCCGGGCGCCCGGTGGTCCCGTCCGGCCAGGCGCCTGGAACGGAAGCGTAGAGGCGGGAAAGAGCACTATTCAGCGCACCGCTTGGACATTACCGAACCACCGCTTCCGCACCCTCCGTGGCGCCCCGGCGGGCGGCCCGGCGGCGGCGGGCGTCGGCTCCCCGGCCTCCCCCCGCAGGCCGGTAGTGTATGAGGGGGTCACGTGGCGACGCTGCGTGGCCTCCTGACGGTTGCGGTCACACGACGAGGACGCGAGCATGCGCACGCACGAACTGAGCCAGCGCTTCCAGAACTTCTTTGCGGCCAGGGGGCACAAGGTGGTTCCCAGCGCCTCGCTGATCTTCGACGACCCCAACCTGCTCTTCGTCAATGCCGGAATGGTCCCGTTCAAGCCGTACTTCCTGGGTGACGTGACGCCGCCCGACAAGCGGGTCACCAGCGTTCAGAAATGCGTCAGGACCGGCGACATCGACGAAGTGGGCAAGGCGACGCGCTACAACACCTTCTTCCAGATGGCGGGGAACTTCTCCTTCGCCGACTACTTCAGGGAAGAGGCCATTTCCTGGGCCTGGGAGCTGATCACCACCGCGCAGTCGGACGGCGGCCTGGGCCTCGACCCCGCCCGGCTGTGGGTCACGGTGTACCAGGACGACGAGGAGGCCGTGCGCTTGTGGCGCGGCATCGCCGGACTGCCCGAGAGCCGCATCCAGCGGCTGGGGAAGGCGGACAACTTCTGGTCGATGGGCGTTCCGGGACCGTGCGGCCCGTGTTCGGAGATCTTCTACGACCGGGGCCCCGAGTTCGGTCCTGACGGCGGTCCGGCCGTCGACACCGAGCGGTTCCTGGAGATCTGGAACCTGGTCTTCATGGAGAGCGAGCGCGGCGAGGGAACGGACAAGGAGAACTTCCCGATCCTCGGCCCGCTGCCGGCGAAGAACATCGACACCGGCATGGGCCTGGAACGGACCTCGATCGTGCTCCAGGACGTCGCGAACGTCTACGAGACCGACCTGCTGCGACCGGTCATCGACCGGACCGAGGACCTCAGCGGTCAGAAGTACGGTGCGAAGCACCAGACGGACGTGCTCTTCCGCGTCATCGCCGACCACGCGCGCAGCGGCGTCATGCTCGTCAACGACGGCGTCACGCCGGGGAACGAGGGCCGCGGCTACGTGCTCCGCCGGCTGCTGCGCCGCATCGTGCGCTCCACCCGGCTGCTGGGCGTCGACGAGCCGATCCTGCGGGAGTTCGCGACCGTGGTCCTCGACATGATGGCGCCCTCCTACCCGGAGCTGGTCGCGGACTTCGAGCGCATCGCGACCGTCATGGAGAACGAGGAGACGGCGTTCCTCACCACGCTGGCCAGCGGCCTGAAGATCTTCGACCTGGCGGTCAGGGAGACCTCCTCCGCCGGCGGGTCCGTGCTCCCGGGCGCCAAGGCGTTCCAACTCCACGACACCTACGGCTTCCCCATCGACCTGACGCTGGAGATGGCGGCCGAGAAGAACCTGACGGTCGACGAGGACGGGTTCCGTCAGCTGATGGCCGAGCAGCGGGCGCGCGCGAAGGCCGACGCCGCCGCGCGCAAGACCGGCCACGCCGACGGCGCGGTGTACAAGCCGCTGCTCGACCTGGGCGCCACGGAGTTCACCGGGTACCAGGAGTTGGAGAGCGAGGCGACCGTCCGCGGCGTGGTCCGCGAGGGCACCCGCGTCGCCAGCGCGGAGCCAGGTGACGTCGTCAACGTCGTGCTGGACCGCACGCCGCTGTACGCCGAGTCCGGCGGGCAGGCCAGCGACGCCGGGACGATGCTGGGCGACGGCCTCGAACTCGAGGTGCTGGACGTCCAGAAGGTGCACCGGAAGCTGTGGGTCCACCAGGTCCGGGTGCGGTCGGGCGAGCTCCGCGAGGGCGACCACGTGCTGGCGAGGGTCGACCCGGAGTGGCGCACCGGCGCCCGGCAGGCCCATTCGGGCACCCACGTGGTGCACGCCGCGCTACGGCAGGTCCTCGGCCCCAACGCGCTGCAGCGGGGCTCGTTCAACAAGCCCGGCTACCTGCGGCTCGACTTCGCCTGGCAGCAGGGTCTCTCCGAGGCGACGCGCAGCGAGATCGAGGAGGTCGCCAACCTGGCGGTGCGCAGGGACCTGCCCGTCAGCGTCGCGCACATGACCATGGCCGAGGCCAGGGACCTCGGCGCGCTCGCCCTGTTCGGCGAGACCTACGACGAGACCGTCCGCGTGGTGGAGATCGGCGGCGCCTGGTCCCGGGAGCTGTGCGGCGGCACGCATGTGGCGCACTCCTCGCAGATCGGCCCGGTGGCGCTCGTCGGGGAGTCCTCCGTGGGGTCGGGGCAGCGGCGCGTCGAGGCGTACGTGGGCATCGAGTCGTTCCGCTATCTCGCCCGGGAGCGCACGCTCGTCCGGGACATCTCCGAGGTGCTGAAGGTGCCGGGCGAGGAGATCCCGGCCAAGATCGAGAGCCTGCTGGAGCGGCTGCGGTCGGCCGAGAAGGAGCTGGAGCAGCTACGCCAGGCCGAGCTCCGGGCGTCCGCCGCCGCGCTGGCGGGCAGGGCGGAGAGCCTGGGTGGCGTCTCGGCGGTGGTCTCCACCGACCACGACGTGCCGGGCGGCACACTGCGGACGATGGCCTCGCAGGTCCGCGACCGGCTGGGGCAGGCGCCCGGGGTGGTCGCGCTGTTCTCGGTGGTGGACGGGGGCAAGGTCGCCGTCTGCGTCGCCACCACGGCCGCCGGCCGGTCTGCAGGGCTGGCGGCCAACCGCCTGCTGGCCGAGGCGCTGCCGCACGTGGAGGGCCGGGGCGGCGGCAGTCCCGAGCTCGCCCAGGGCGCCGGTAAGGCGTCGGCCGGCATCCCCCAGGCCGCCGCGGCGCTGCGCCGCGCGCTGGCCGGCTGACGCGAGCCGGTCCCGACCGGCAATCCCGACCGGCATCGTGGCCGGCATCCTGGTCCGCGCCCTGGAACCGTCAGGGAAACGCCTCGATGCCGGCCAGCCGGTACGCCGCGGCGACGATCCGCCGCCGGCGCAGCAGCACGGGCGTGCTGAGCCGCATCAGGTTGGACGCGTAGGTCATGACGACGCCGTTGGTGTGGTCGGCGAAGCCGAAGGTGCCCGTCGCGGCGTCGACGCCGACGGCGGGGAAGGCGAACCGGGCGCCCACCCAGCCGGACCCGGTGTAGGCGCCGGCCGAGTAGCCCCAGCCCTGCCCGCCCGCGTCCCAGGCCGTCATGCCGGTGCCGAGTTCGTCGGAGAGCTGGGCGAGGGCGCGGGCGAGGGACCCCGGGACGTGCGGCCGGTGCGGGCACAGCACGTACGAGTAGAACGCGGCGAGTTGCGCGACGTCCCCCCACATTCCGGTGCCGGCCCATGCCGCGTCCAGCACTCGGGGGTCGCTGATCCAGTCCAGCGGCCGGGGATCGTCGCTTCTGGCGTCCAGGACGCCGACGGGCGGCGGGGGCGTCCCGTGGTGCGCCGGCGGACCGAAGCCGATGCGCAGCCCGAGCGGCCCCAGCACCAGGTCGTGGACGGCCGTCACCCGGTCCGTCCCCGTGAGCTTCTCGATGACGAGCCCGACCAGGTACCAGGACGTGAACATCCCGTAGCGCGGGACGGTGCGCGCGGCCGTGTCGACGGGCGAGCCGGCGATCCAGGCGCGGATCCTCGCCTCGTCCCAGCCGCGCGGGATCGGCTCCCGGGTGATGCCGGTCCGGTGGGTGAGGAGATCGAGCAGGGTGATCTCCCGCTTTCCCGGTCGGTCCAGCTCCGGGACGTAGGCGTGGACGGGATCGCCGAGGCTCGTCTCCGGCCGCTCCTGGACGAGCCGGAGGAGCGCGGCGGCCACGATCGGCTTCGCGGCGCACATGTAGGGGAAGCGGACGGGTTCGGCGGCGCCGACGGTGAGGTGGGCGACGACGCCGCCGGGCGCGCGCAGCGACACCGCCTCGACCGCCCCGTCCGGCGCCCGCTCCCCCAACCGCAGGGCCGCCCAGAGCTCCTCGTCATCCATGACCGGCTCCTCGTTCCGCGCCCCCGGTGAGCCCGGCCCCGGCGGTGAGGGCGACGAGCCGCGGGTAGTCGATCTTCCGTGCCGGCGTCAACGGGAGCTCCGGCAGGGCGGCGACCCGCACCGCGGGTGCGGGGATCCCGAGTTCGCGGCACATCGGGCCGAGCCGCCGCCGCGTTCCGGTCGGGTCGCCGGCGCAGTAGACGACGATGCCGGCGGCGTCCGGAACGGCGGCGACCGGCCGGGCTGCGGTGCCGAGCGCCTGCTCGACCTCGTCGAGACTGACCCGCCGCCCGGCGATCTTGGCGATGCGCCGGACGCGGCCGGTGAGGGTGAGGAAGCCGTCGGCGGAGAGCGATCCGAGGTCGCCGGTGCGCAACAGCCCGCTGAGCCGGTCGCCCCTGGCCAGGTCCGCGCGGTCCGCGGCGTAGCCCAGCATGACGTTCGGCCCCTGGTAGAGGACCTCGCCGTCGGGCGCCAGGGACAGGCGGCCACCGGGGACGGCCCGGCCGACGGTACCGACGCGGTCGGGGTGGGCGCGGGCGTCGAGGACGGAGATCCGCGCGGTGGCCTCCGTCTGCCCGTACATCAGGAACAGCCGGGCCTCGTGTCGTTCCGCGGTGGTGCGGAGCGCGTCGCGGAGGTCGGGCGCCAGGAAGCCGCCCGCCTGGGTGAGCGAGCGCAGTTCCGTGGGCCAGCGCGCGGTCAGGGACCGCAGCAGCGCCTGGTAGGTCAGCGGCACGCCGGCGACGGAGGTCACCCCGGTGCCGTGCAGGACGCGCAGGAACTCGCGACCGGAGGAGGGCGCGGTGGTCAGCGTGACGCTGCCGCCGGCGCGCAGGTGGCTGTTCAGCACCGACAGGCCGTAGCAGTAGTGGAGCGGCAGCGAGGTGATCGCGCGGTCGTGCCGGGTGATGCCGAGGGCCGCGACGATGCTGTCGGCGTTGCTGAGAAGGTTGTGCGCGGACAGCGTCACCGCCTTGGGGCAGCCGGTGGAACCGGAGGTGAGCAGCAGCAGCCGGGCGTCGTCGTGGATCGGCGGACCGGCGTCGGGAGCGATCCGCCGGAAGAGGTCGCCGTCCGGCCGGTAGCCCGCGGTGGGTGGCGCGGGGGGACGCACCAGGAGTTCGGGGCGATACGCCGTCACGAGCCTGTCGACGGCGGCCGGCGTCAGCCGGGGGTCGGCGCACAGCACGGCGTGCCCGGTGTCGAGGCAGGAGAGGTAGCACAGCACGGTGTCGACGTCGGCGCGGGCGAACAGCACCACCAGGCTCCTGGTGCCCAGGCCGGAGAGCAGCCGGCGCCAGCCCGCCGAGCGGCGGTCGAGGTCGCGGTAGGTCAGGCCGCTCCCGTCCGGATGGACCAGCGCGGTGTCGTCACGGGCTCCGTCGGCCAGCCACATGGTGGTCAGGCGTCCCGGCCCGAGCGGGAGCTGACGGCGTGGGCCAGCGCGCGGACGCTTCCCGCGTCGACGGCCTCCTCCAGCGGCAGTTCGACGCCCAGCGACTCCTGGACGAGGGTGACCAGCTGGATGACGCTCATCGAGTCGGCGCCGAGGTCCAGGAAGTCGTCGTCCAGCCCGACCCGGGAGGCGTCGGGGACGCCGACGGACTCGGCGACCATGGCGCACAGCGTGCGCTCCAGCTCCGAGTGGGGCGGCACGAAGCGGGTGATCCGGGTCGCCGGCAGCGTCGGCAGGGTGGCGGCGAACGCGTCCGGGTCCGCGGGCAGAGCGTCGACGAGCGCGACGAGCGCGGGGCCGTCCTCGGCCAGCAGCGACCAGAGGTGCTCGCGGATCTCGATCACGCTGGTGAACCGCACGGGCACGACGGCGAGCGCCCAGGCGTCGTCGTGTCGGAAGGCGAGGGCCTCGCGCACGTCGGGGTGGGTGAGCGCGGACTCCCGGACGCGTTGGTCGGCCGCGGTGGTCTGGTGGGGTCCCGTCATGGCGCGGTGTCCTCCTGAGCGTGGTTCGTGACTCTCCAGCGGTGCAGCTTGCCGGCGTCCGTCCGGGGCAGTTCGGCGACGAAGGCGATGGTGCGGGGCCGTTGGGCGGGCGAGAGCGCCGCGCGGCAGTGTCGGGCCACGTCCGCGGGCGTGAGGCCGGAGCCCGGGGCCGGCACGACGTGCGCGTGCGGCACGCTGCCGAGGTCGGCGTGCGGGTGGGCGACGACCGCCACGTCGCGCACGCCGGGCAGTTCCAGGACGACGCGCTCGATCTCGGCGGGATACACGTTGCTGCCGCCGACCGTCATCATGTCGGCGCGGCGGCCGACGAGGTGCAGGTAGCCGTCCTCGTCGAGGCGGCCCTGGTCGCCCACCGACAGGAAGCCGTCCACGGTGTGCCGCAGCCCGGGTGCCGCGCCGGCGAGGGCACGGCTCCGCCGCGAGCCCCGCCGCATGAAGACGGTGCCGACCCGGCCCGGGGGCAGCACCGCGCCGTCGTCGTCCAGGATTCGCAGCTGGGTGAGGAAGCCCTTCCCGACGGTGCCGGGTCGACTGAGCCATTCGTCGCCGCGGGCCAGGGTCATGCCGATCTGCTCGGTGGCGCCGTACATCTCGAAGACCCGCTCGGGACCGAGCAGGTCGAGCCAGGCGCGTTTGGTCGCGACGTCACAGGGCGCCGCGGTGTGCAGCAGGCCGCGCAGCCGGGCCAGGTCGCCGCGGCGCGGCGCCGCCTCGAGCATCCGCCGCATGTGGGACGGGGTGACCTGCAGCCATTCGACGCCGTGTTCGGCGATGGTGGCCACCGCGCGGTCCGGGGAGAAGACGCCCTGCACCACGAGCGTGTGCCGGTCGGCGAGGCCCGCCACCGCGCTCAGGAACGGCGCGGAGTGCGACAGCGGCCCGAGGACGATCTGGCGCGTCCGCTCGCGCCAGCCGGTCCTGCGCAGCAGCAGGCGCAGACCGGTGAGGGAACCGTCGCCGAAGCTGCCCGCGGAGAGCCGGGGGCGACCGCTGGTGCCGCCACCGGCGAGGAGGTAGTCCACGTCGGCGTCCGCCGCGGGCGCGGACGGAGGACCGGCCACCCGCTCCGGCGCGCCGTCCGGGTCCCGCGGCATGCGGTAGGCGGTGCCGTGGGCGTCCGCCACCAGGTCCATGAGCCGCGCCAGTTCGGGCGCCGGAGTGGCCGCGCCGACCGGGAACACGGGCAGTTCGGCGCTGAGCGCGGCTACCAGCCGCAGCACGCCCTCCAGGGTGTTCGACACCGGAACGACGAGCGCCGGCCGCGCGGCCGGCGAGCCGCCGGTGAGGCGGCGGCGTAGCGACGCCGCCCAGGACGCGCTCGTCTCGGCGAGTTCGGACCAGCTCAGGACGCGCGTGGCGCGCCGCCGGGACTCGATGACCGCCGCCGCGCGGGGCGTCTCGGCCGCGGCGCGGGCCAGGCTGTCGCGCAGCACGGGGGCGGTGGACGAGGCGGCCATTCAGCCTTCCCTGATGTACTCGGGGGAGAATCGCGGCGGCCAGCTGCGGGCGGGGAAGAATCCGAGGGAGTAGGCCCTGGACACCAGTTGCGGCCGATTGACGACTCGCAGTTCACGCAGCATCTGCCCGATGCGGTAGTCGACGGCCTGCCTGCTCAGGTGGAGTTGCGCGCCTATCTGCACGCTGGACAGACCCGCCGCGACCGCCTGCAGGATCATGGCGTCGAGGCGCGGCAGGTATCTGGTATTCACATGACCTCCATTCATCGTGGCGAAGTCAACTCATGGGGCGAGAGCAGAGGATGAGAACGGTCACCGACGCGGTGACGGCGCGAGGACAATCATCGGCGAATACCGTAACCGTCGCGCGGCGGCTGGGCATGTCCCGGATTCCGGGTACAGCCGTTCCGTTGACGCCGTGTGGGCGTCACGGAAACATGGCACCGGGTAACGAATCGGCCTGACTCGGTGGGAGGTTCTTCTGGTGACGTGGAAAAGACCTCATGTCTCGCCCGCGCCGACCGGGGACAGGTATTCCGTATCACGGTTCCAGGAGCGCCAGGTCCTCTTCGAAAGGCAGGAGCGGTGCGCCGGGCGGCATCGCCTCGACAATCTCTATCTGGCCTACCGAATAACCGGCCCGCTGGAATTGACGGCGCTTCGACGCGCGGTGGAGTTCCTGGTGCGGCGGCACGAACCGCTGCGGACCTGTTTTCCGCCCGACGAGGTGCGGCCGCCCGTGGCGCGCGTCCGTCCGGCGGGGGACGCGCTGGACGTCCTGCCGCCGCTGGACACCGCGGACGTCGCGGACACGGCGGACACGGCGGACACCGCGGACACGGCGGACGTCGAGGAGGCGGCGCTGTCCGCGCTGCGCGGCTGCGTGGAGACGCCGTTCGACATCCAGTCAGGACCGCTGTTCCGCGCCTTCGTGCTGCGGCTGCGCCGTGCCGAACACCTCCTGGTGCTCTGCCTGGACCACGTGGTCAGCGACGGCATCGCGTCCCTGCGCCTGCTGCACGACGAGTTGGCCCGCTGCTACGCGGCCTACGCCGGTGGGGCGGAGCCCGACCTGCCGCCGCTGCCCTTCCGGTACAGCGACTTCGCGGTCGCGCACCGCTCCTGGCTCACGCCGGCGCTGCGCGACGAGATCCTCGACCACTGGCGGCCGCGGCTGCCCCCCGACGTGGCGGAGCCCGAACTGCGACTGCCCCCGCTCGCCCCGGGCAGCGAACGGTCGCTGGGGCGCGGCGCGGTCGCACGGCTGGCCCTGGGCCCGGATCTGGCCCGGGCGTTGCCCGAGATCCGCGGACGGCACCGGGCCACCTCGTTCATGGTCTTCAGCACCGCGCTGCTGGCCGCCCAGCGCGCCTGGTCGGGCGAGGAGCGGGTGGGCGCGCTGTTTCCCGTCGATCTCCGCGCCGGCTACGGCGCGCAGGCGCTGATCGGCCGCTTCTCCAACCTGTCGGTGCTGTGGCTGCCGGTGTCCAGGGACCGGGCGCTGGGGGACCTGCTCCTGGAGGTGAGGTCCCGCACGCACCAGGCCATGCGGTTCTCGGACATGCCCTTCGGCGAGATCGTCCGCGAGCTCTATCCGAGCTGGTACGGCTCGATCGACACCCCGCCCTACGTGTTCTTCCAGGTGCGCGGCGCCGCCCCGGCTCCCTGGCGGGCGGGGGCGGTGGTGGCCCGGCCGGTGCGGCTGCCCGCCACGGAGGGCAGCCAGCTGCACCCGGGCGTCAAGGTGCAGGTGCACACCGACACGGCGGAGCTGACCTGCCAGTACGGCGCGACGGCGTACGCGCCCGAGGTGGTGGACGGCCTGCTCGGCCTGATGGCGGACGCCGTGCGCCTGCTGCACGAGCGGCCCGAGGCGTCCATGGCCGACCTCGCCGCCCGGCTGCGGAGTTGATCATTGGAATCACGGGCTCCCCAGCGCCGCGCGCAGCGCGGCCAGGTCGACTCGCCGGCTGCGCAGCAGACCCGTCATGAACTCCTCGGGGCTGCCGCCGAAGTCCGCGCCGGTCATACGCAGTCCGAGCCGGCGGGCCAGGGCGACGTTCTCGTTGCGGTGCACCTCGGCCACCACCGCGCGCACGCTCTCGGCCGCCGCCACCCGTGGGCGCAGGAAGCCCGACCAGTAGGCGTGGGAATGGCGTGCCACCTCCTCGACGACGGCTCCGGAGCCCTCGGGTTCGGCGCAGGCGAGCTGCGCGAGGCGCCGCATGACGTGCCCCCTGCCCTTGTTGGCGGGGACGAGGCCGGCGCCGGCGAGCAGCGTCATCGTCCGCACCAGGTCGACGAGGCGGTGGTGGCCCACCAGGGCGTACGGCATCGGTCCGATGAGCGAGAAGTAGGAGTCGGCCTCGTTGGCCGCCCACACGATCCGCTCGAAGCCGAACCCGACGTCGATGATGCTGCGCACCGCGAGCCGGTCGTTCGTCGCCCGCAGCAGGATCGCCTCGCCGAGTTCGAAGCCGAAGTACGTCACGTTGACGGTCCGGAAGGCCAGCTCGCCGCGGCGCCTGAGGTCCGGCTCCACGGTGAGGGCGAGGCCGTCGGCGTCGAGGCCGAGCGCGAGCAGCGCCGCGGTCCAGGCCCGCAGGTGGGCGAGGTAGTCGGCCATGTCGCCGTTGGCCTGTTCGGTGCAGAGGTTGACGAAGGAGCTGGAGATGCCCTCCTTCCTGCCCACCCGGGCCAGCGTGCGGACCCGCACGCAGGGCTGGGCGAGCAGGTAGCGTCCCTCCTTCACCTGGGCTCCCCGGTGCAGCTCGTCGTCGAACAGCTGCACGCCCGCGACCACGAAGAACGTGTCCCGCGCGGCCGACAGCAGGTTCTCCAGCACCGTCCTGCGGAAGCCGGTGGCCTCGAACACCCCGGTCATCACGCCGAGGACCTCCGCCGCCGGCCGGTGCCGCACCCCGGCCCGGCGGCCGACGAAGCGGTACCACTCCCCGCAGCCGGACCGGGGGTCTCCGCAGCCCTCGGCCCGGTTCCGGGTGAAGTAGGTCCGGCGGCAGCCCGAACAGCTGCCGGTCGTCCAGCCCAGGTCCCGCAGGCCCGCGGAGAGTTCTCCGTCGAAGGCCGCCGTCGCGCCCGGGTCGTCCATCTCGCTGCCTCCTCAGGCTCGGCTGTGTGTGGTGCGCCGCGCGCGTTCCAGCGCGGTCCTCATCGCGGCGACGGTGGCGAAGCGGTCGCCGGGCTCCCGCGCCGTCGCCCGCCGGGCCACGGCGGCCAGCGCGGCGGCCGGTTCCGGCGGGGCCGTCGTCCCGCCGGACGCCAGGACCGTCCGGAGCAGCGCGCCGAGGCCGAACACGTCGCTGGCGACCGTCGGTTCGCCGCCGGCGCGCACCTCGGGCGCCCACGTCTCGTGGTGGAAGGCGACGGTGCCGCTCAGCCGCGGGCCGGCCGCCGCGCGGTCGGCGACCGCGTGTCCGAGGTCGCTCAGCTTCGGCCGCGGCGCCGCGCCCGTGCCGGCGATCCGCACCACGCCCGGGTGCGGACCGCCGTGCACGACGCCGTGGTGGTGCGCGGCGGTGAGCGCGTCGGCCAGCGCGAGCACCACCTCGATCGCCTGGTCGGGGTGGAGCCGGCCCTCGGCCGTCCAGGCCAGCAGGCTGCGTCCGGCCACCCGTTCCTGGACCTTCCACACCCGCGATCCCGACATCGTGCCGAAGTCGAGGACGGCGACCAGGGCCGGATGCCGGAGGGCGGCGACCGCGGACAGGATCCCGAGCAGCCGCTCGCGGAACGCGGCGTCCGCGGTCAGGTCCTGATGGAACAGCTGGGCGACGACCGGCGCGGAGGTCCGCGCGTCGACCGCCCGGTACGTGTCGCACCAGGTGCCGGTGCCGAGCCGGGCGCCCAACCGGTAGCGACCGCTCTCAGCGACGAGTTCGACCACGTGGTCAGCCATTGTGGACGCCTTTCCGAGGAGGAGATCCATGGACGGCACGGCAGGTCCGCGCCCCGAGCCGGATGACCGGCTGCGCGTCGCGATCGTGTGCCCGCCGGACCTGAGCCAGGGCCGCGGCGCGGAGAACGTGCTGGCGGGTGTGCTGCCCTCGCTGGCGGCGCGCGCCGAGGTGCTGGTGCTCTCGCTGGGTGAGCCCGGCGCGGAGTTCAGCGCCATCGCGGAGGGATGCCGGGTCGCCGTGGTGCCCCTCGACTACCGCACGCGCGGCTGGTTCGTCCGCGACGCGGACGCCGTCGCCGCGCGCGTGGCGCGGGAGGCACGCGGATGGCGAGCCGACCTCGTGGTGCTCTACTGGGAGATCTGGGACCTGGTCCGGGCCCTCGCCACCCGGCTGGGGGCGGCCGGTGTGCCGTTCGCGGCCATGCTGCACGCGATGCCCTTCGCCTACGCCCCGCCGCGGCCCACGTCGTTCCGGCGCGACGCCGTGGCCCGCGTGCTGCGCGACCGCGACCCGCTCGGCGCGGTCTTCACGCTGCGCCGCCTGGGCGCGGCGGTGCGCACGCTGCGCACGGTGCCGCTGATCGCGGCCAACGAGACGGTCGGCCACTATCTGCGAACCTACTTCCCGGGGCTGGTCTTCGCCGAGGCCAGTCCGGGCAGCGCCGTCTCGGTCCCGACGGCACCGCGCCACGGCCCTCCCGAACCCGAGTACGACTGCGTCTTCATGGGGAAGCTGATCCCCGGCAAGGGCGTCTTCCAGCTGCCCGGCATCCTCGAACGGATCGCGCGGCACCGGCCCGGGTCGCGGCTGCTGGTGCTGGGCACGTTCGCCGGCCGGGCCGACGAACGCCGCTTCCACGCGCTGCTGCGGCGACACGGCGTGGCCGACCGGGTGGACCTGGCCGGCTGGGTGCGCGGCGAGGACAAGTACCGGCTCCTGGCGACCGGGAGGGTCTTCGTCTATCCGTCCTACGCCGGGGACACGTTCGCCATCGCGCTGCTGGAGGCGCTGGCGTGTGGCGTGCCCGCCGTCACCTACGACGTGCCCTTCGCGCGCGCCACCTATCGCACGCCGGCGGTCCGCCGGGTGCCGGTCCACGCCCCGGCGGCGCTGGCCGACGCGGCGCTCGCGATGCTGGACTCGGAGGGATACCCGGACCTTTCGGCCGAGGCGTTGCGGTTCGCCGCGCGGTACTCCTCGTGGCACGCTGTCGCCGAGGGTCAACTGGCCTCCTTCCACCGGATCCTGAGCCGCCACGGCGTGGCGGGGCGAACGGCGCGGTGATCACAGCAGGTGCCGCGCCACCTTGTGGACGGCCGTGACCACGTCCTCCGCGTCCCGGTCGGTCATCACCGGACTGACGGCGACGATGACGGAACGCCCGAAGAGGTCCTCGCTGACCGGGCACAGGCCCGGGTGGTAGCGCCGGGTCGTGGGATGCCGGGGGCACGCGAACGGGCAGCCGTCCGACCAGGCGGTTCGCTGTTCCAGGACCGCCGGGTTGAGGTAGACCGGCGCACCGCCGTACATCTGGCCGGCCGGGATGCCCTCGCCGGCGAGGGCCGCGGCGAACCGGGCGGCGGTCTTGGCGTCCTCCGTGAAGAAGATCAGACTGCCGCCCTCCCCCGTCGGATCGGGCAGGCGCCGCCAGGTCAGCGGCAGGTCGCCCAACGCGTCGCGGATCGCGCGCGCCACCTCCCGGCACCGGGACACGATGCCGTCCAGCCGGTCGAGTTGCGCGGACAGCACCGCGGCGGCCAGTTCGGTCATGCGCTGGTTGGTGCCGATGAACGGGGCCCCCGAGTGGTGGCTGCGGGATCCGGTGCTGGTGGTGAACTGGCCGCCCTGGTCGTGGAAGCGCAGCGCGCGGTCGTACACGTCCCAGTCGGACGTGAGCAGCGCGCCTCCCTCGCCGCAGGTGATGTTCTTGCCCTGTTGGAAGCTGAGGGCCGCGGCGTCCCCGAAGCTGCCTGCGGGGCGCCCGTGGAAGCGCACGCCGGCCGCCTGTGCCGCGTCCTCCAGGACGAACAGGCCGTGGCGGGTGGCGACCCGGCCGATGCCCGTCATGTCCGCGGCGACGTTGTCCAGGTGGACCGGGATGACGGCCCGGGTCAGCTCGGTGACGTTGGCGGCGACGGATGCGGGGTCGAGCGTCAGGGAGTCGTCCACCTCGGCGAAGACGGGCACGGCGCGGGCCATCACCACGGCGCCCACCGTCGCGACGAAGGTGACCGCGGGAACGATCACCTCGTCCCCCTCGCCCACCCCGAGTGCGGTGAGCGCCGTGGACAGGGCCGTGCTGCCCGAACTGAGGGCGAGCGCGTGGCGGGTGCCGCACCGCCGGCGGAGCTCGTCCTCGACCGCGGTCACCCGACCGCCGGCGGTGGGTCCGTAACGGAACAGCGCGCCGTCGCCGAGGACGCCGGTCGCCCGCCGGATCTCCTCGGCACCCAGCAGCTCCGCCCCGCGGCCGCGCGGGTAGGGGACCTGCCGCACCGGGGTCCCCCCGTCGATGGCGAGCCGGTCAGGCATCGCGGTCATCCTCCGTCTCCTCTCCCGTACTTGCCGTGCTTGCCGTGCTTGCCGTGCTTGCCGTGCCTGCCGCACTTGCCGTGCTTTCGGTGGCTCCCGTGCTTCCCGTGCTTCCCGTGCTTCCCGTGCCTGCCGCACTTGCCGTGCTTTCGGTGGCTCCCGTGCTTGCCGTGCTTCCCGTGCTTTCGGTGATTCCCGTGGGCCCCACGGGCCTCGGCCGGGGGCAGGTGCTCGCCACGTCCTGGTGCGTCCCGTGCTCGGCCGACTCCAGAACGGACAGCAGGACGTCCAGCACGTGACGGGCCAGCCGGCCGTCGGCGCGGGGGCGGTCGCCCAGGCGGGCGGCGAGGGCGAGATCGGCGAGCCCGATGCCCCGCCCGGCCGGGAAGCGCGGGCCCTCCGCCTCCCGCCACTGCGTCCAGCCGGCCTGGCGGAGCAGGACCCGTCCCTCGTAGCCGTCGGGGTCCGGGAGGCTCAACGAGCCCTCGGTGCCGTAGATCTCGATCCGCGGCAGCCGCGCGGCCCACACGTCGAAGCTGGTGATCAGCGAGCAGACGACGCCGTTCGCGAACTCGAGGTTCGCCGTGACGTGGGTGGGGACCGACACCGGGACCGTGCTGCCGCGGGCCGGCCCCGCCATCACGAGGCGCCGGTCCTGGCCGCTGGTGGCGGCGCCGGACACCCGGACGACGGGCCCGAGCAGGCTCACCAGGGCGGTGACGTAGTAGGGCCCCATGTCCAACAGCGGGCCCGCGCCCTGTTCGTAGAGGAACCCGGGGTCCGGGTGGCGCAGCTCCGGGCCCGCGGAGGTGAAACAGGCGACGGCGCCCACCGGCCTGCCGATGGCGTTCTGGTCCAGCATGCGCCGCGCCGTCTGCAGCGGCGGCCCGAGGAAGGTGTCGGGAGAGCAGCCGACCTCGACGCCGGCCTGCCGGGCGAGGCGGAGCACCGAGGCGGCCTCCTCCCGGTCCGTGGCGAGCGGCTTCTCGGCGTACACCGACTTGCCGGCGCGGATCGCGGCCATGCTCACCTCCGCGTGCCGCGCCGGCGGGGTGAGGTTGACGATCACGTCGACGTCGGGCCGGGCGAGCAGGGAGTCGACGTCGGGGCTGACCGGGACCGAGAACTGTTCCCCGCGCGCCGCGGCGCGCGCGGGGTCGACGTCGGCGCACGCCACGATCCGCAGCCCCGGGAAGCGTTCCGGGGCGGTCAGGTAGGCGGGGCTGATGCGGCCGCAGCCGACCACGCCCACCCCCGTCGTGCCGCTCGGGTGTCTCGCCGCCGTCATCGCGTTTCCCCCTCCACGGTGGCGGCGTCGCCGAGCAACCGGCGCGCCGTGGGGAGCCAGGGGTCGCCGCCGGCGGCCGACTGGCGGGCCACCCGGGGGCGCGGCGGCCGTGCGGTGGCGGGCCAGTCCAGCCCGGCGTGCGCCAGCACCCGGCGCAGACACCCGTCGAAGTCGGCGACCAGGTCCTCGTACCACAGCCGCAGCGGTTCGACGCCGCGGCTGGCGAAGAGCCGCCGCCACGCCTCCTCCTGTTCCAGCACCTCGGTGTGCAGCCGCCGGACGAGGTCCGGATCGAAGGCGGCGGCATCCGGTGGCGCGTCGGGCCGTTCCGCCGCGCCGACCGCCCAGGTACCGCTGGTCACCGCGCGGGCGTGGGAGACCGCCTGCGCCACCGTGTCCCGGCGGCTCAGCCACACGTAGGTCGGCTCGGGGAAAACGGCCGGCAGCAGGTCGGCGGCGTCGAGCGCCCGGTAGGCGTCGAGCTCGCGGACCCGGTCGCGCAGGTGCTCCACGTGTCCCCACATCAGCTTGACGGAGAACAGCCCGTTGGCCGAGGTGCCCTCCCGTCTCATGCCGGCCAGGAACGCCTCGTAGTCCCGGGCCCCCCAGAGGGCGGACCACTCCTTCTCGTCCCAGGGGATGAGGTACTCGCTGGGATAGCCGGCCACCGACGTCTGGGCCAGGGCGGTGCACAGCATCCAACTGCCCGCCCGGGGATTCGTGCAGACGAGCAGCGACCTGACCGGCTCCACGGACCTCTGACGACCCGTCAGCTGTCGTGCCCGGCAGCGACGAATCTCCAGCCGCGGGCTGTAGCGGCCCGGATCCTCGCCCGCGAACCGGGTGCCGACCGTCGTGTCCATGTCCGCGTCCATGTCCGCGCGCCCCTCAGGCAAGTCGCACGCCCGCCGACACCAGTTCGTCGGTCAGCCCGGGGAAGTCGTCGAGGGTTTCCATGACGATCGCCTGCACCTTGTCGAGCGAGACGGTGGTGTCGGCGAGCCGGACCAGGATCCGCCACGGCCGGTCGAGGCGCTGGCCGGTGGCGCTGACCAGGTGCACCTCGGCGTACGAGCCCGTCTCGTCCGCGAGACGCTCGGCGATGCGGTTGGCCGCCAGGTTGTAGAGCTTGCCGACGTGGTACACCGGGTTCTTGCCGTTGGCGCCCTCCAGGTTCATGGGGCGGAGCGGCGTGATCAGCCCGTTGACCCGGTTTCCCCGTCCCACGACGCCCTCGTCGCCCGACTCGATCGAACTGCCGGTGAGCGTGAGGTACAGCTCGTCCTTCTCCGGGATGTCCCGGGCGTTGAGGCGGAACGAGGTGCGCAGTCCTGGCAGCAGGCGATCGGCGAACAGCTGGCACTCGGCGAGCACCGTCTCCCGGTTCGCCAGGTAGGCGGCCCGGGACGGCACGTGCGCCGACTTCTGCGGCACCGCGAGGACGATGTCCGCCCGGTCCTCGTCGGCGTAGCCCATCAGCTTGACGTCCGTGCCGCACCAGGGATGGGCCCGGGTGAACTCACTGTCCCCCGAGAGGTGGTTGACCAGGGCCGTCGTGAACGACTCCAACGGGTTCAGCGGCGCCCATCCGGTGCCCAGCGACGTGTCGTTCGCCAGGACGGTCCGCCGCTCCCTGAGGTCCTCGATGGAGCGGGGCGCGAACCACCGGGTCCGGTCGCCGTCCCGGCCGTCGGTGACGACCGCCCCCGGGCTCGGGTTCTGCGTCACGTTGAGGTCGATGCGCAGCCTGCCGTCGAGTTCGGGCAGCCGCTCCGCGAAGAAGCCGCGCACGGCCTCCTCGACCAGCGAGCGCACGGGGACGTCGGCGTCGCCGCACCGGAACGCGGCGCGGCCGTTCACCAGCACGCGCACCGGGTCCCGCATCGCGCCGCCCCCGTAGCGGACCTCGCACGAGCCGCCGAGCAGCGCGAGCTTGTCGAAGTTGTGGTGCAGCACCGCCCCGAAGTGCTGCCGGGTGTACTGGCTGTAGACCCGGGACAGCCGTTCGGCCAAGTGGTCGGCCAGCGTGTCCGGATGCCCCAACCCCTTGCGTTCCACAAGGGAGAAGACATCCGGCGCGGCGCCTCCCACTTCGATGACCATGTGGCTGCCGTCGAGGAAACTCTCCGTTCGGTTCACCGTGGCTCCTGACCGTTTCGTGGTGGTGGTTTGTCAGCTGATGCCGTCACGCCGCGGCCATGGCCCGCGCCCGCCACAGCCGGGCGTAGGGGCCGTCGGCCAGCAGCAGGTCCTCGTGCCGCCCCTGCTCGGCGATGCGCCCGTCCTCGATGACCACGACGCGGTCCGCCGCGGCGGCGGCCGACAGGCGGTGCGCGACGATGACCGTCGTCCGGTCCCTGGCCAGCCGAAGCAGGGCTCGGGTGACCGTCCGCTCCGTGAGCGGGTCCAGGGCCGCGGTCCCCTCGTCGATCAGCAGCACGTCGGGGTCGATGAGCTGGGCCCTGGCCAACGCGACGAGCTGCCGCTGCCCGGCGGAGAGGTTGCTTCCGCCGGCGGCGACGCGGTAGTCGTAGCCGTCCGGGAGGGCGCTGAGCACGGCGTGGGCCCCGATGGCCGTGGCCGCGGCCTCGATCTCGTCGCGGGTCGCCGCCGCCCGACCGTAGGCGATGTTGTCGCCGACGGTGCCGGGGAAGAGGAACGTCTCCTGCGGCACCATGCCCAGCCGGCGGCGGTATCCCCTCAGGTCCACGTCCCGCACGTCGAGGCCGTCGGCGCGCACGGCCCCGGAGTCCGCGTCGTAGAACCTGGCCAGCAGCTTGACGAGGGTGGACTTGCCCGCGCCCGTCTTCCCGGCGAGGACCACCGTCTGCCCCGGCTGGATCGAGAGGCTGACCTCGCCCAGCACCGGGGTCGCGGTCCCCGGATAGGCGAAGTGCACCCGGTCCAGCGCGAGCCGGCCGGCCAGCCGCGCCGGCGACGGCGCGGGACGGGACGGCGGCGGCGGGTTCTCGCGCGTCCGCAGGAAGGCGTCCACCCGGCGCAGGCTCACCGAGGTGCGTTGCAGCCCCTCGAAGAACTCCGCCAGGTTCTGCACGGACGACAGGAAGACGCCGATGTACAGGAGGAACGCCGCCAGCGTGCCGACGGTCATGGCGCCCTCGCCGATCCAGTGCGCCGCCAGGGCGATCACGACCAGCGTGGTCACGTCGGTGACCAGCCGCGTGCAGGTCAGATAGGTGGCCGACTGCCGCTGCGCCCGCAGGCTGGCGGCCATGAACTCCTCGCCCAGCCGCGTGAACCGCTCGGTGGACCGGCGCTCGGATCCGCTGAGCTGGGTGAGCCGCAGGCCGCCGATGTGCTCGTGCAGCGCCCCTGAGAGGTCGGCCGTCCGGCTCCTGGCGTCGTTCAGCGCGGCCGTCGACCGCGACCGGTACAGGAGGGTGGCGAGCAGCAGGAGCGGCTGGGCGGCCAGCATGACCATCCCGAGCCGGGGGTCCACCGCGAGCAGCAGACCGCTGGCGCCCACCGCCCAGAGCAGGCTGGACAGTCCGTTGGACAGGTCCGCCTGCAGGAAGGCGGCGAGCGTGTCGACGTCCACGGTCATCCGGGTCATCACCCGCCCCGAGCCCTCGCGTTCGTAGACGTCGAGGCCGACTCGCTGGGACTTCGTGAAGACGTGCACCCGGACCGATCTGAGCAGCAGTTCGCCGGTCCGCCCGGTCACCCGGATCTGCGCCAGGGAGAGCAGGAAGCCGCCGAACACCACGACCAGTCCGCACAGCGAGGCGACGGCGATGACCCCGAGGTCCCGGTCCTGGATGCCGGCGTCTATGCCCGCCCGGATGACCAGGGGCAGCGCGAGCATGCAGCACGAGGCGAGCACGACGAGGCCGAGGCCGAGGCCGATGCGCCGGGCCAGCGGGGACAGCAGCGGGCGGAGGCTCGCCGCCGGCTCCGCGTCCGGGTTCGCGTCCGGGGCCGGGCCCGGCGCCGCGTCTCGGTCCGGGACAGGGGCGGACTCCGCGGCCGGCGGCGGGACGGGCACGGCGGCCGCGGCCGGGACGGCCCGCACCGCCCGTGCCACGGCTTCCGGATCGGCCGGATCCTCCGGCTCCAGCGGCGCGGCGGACGCGGCGACCAGGGCCCGGACCAGCGGGGAGCGGGCCTCGACCTCCGGCAGCGTCCCGACGTCGGTGACGCGCCCCTGGTCGAGGACGGCGACCCGGTCCGCGAGGGCCAGCGCGGAGCCCCGTTGGGTGATGATGAGCGTCGTCGTGCCGGGGAGGAACTTGCGCAGTGCGGCGAGGATGTCCGCCTCGGTGCGCGGGTCCACGGCCGCGGTCACGTCGTCGAGCAGCAGCACCCGGGGCGCGGCCAGCAGCGTCCTGGCGAGGGCGATGCGTTGCCGCTGACCGCCGGACAGGGTGTGCCCGGCCTCGCCGACGACGGTGTCGTACCCGTCGGGCAGGCGCCCGACGAACTCGTCCGCCTGGGCCACCCGGGCGGCCGCGACGATGTCCTCCTCGGCGGCGTCGGGGCGCCCGTGGACCAGGTTGGCCCGCACCGTGTCGGCGAAGAGGAAGCTGTCCTGCGCGACGACGCCGACCGTGTCCCGCAACGACTCCAGCGTCAGCTCCCGGACGTCGCGCTCCCCGACGAGGACCGCGCCCCGCGTCGCGTCGTAGTGGCGCGTCAGCAGCGGCGACAGCGTCGACTTCCCGGCGCCGGAGGGGCCGACCACGGCCAGGATCTCGCCGGGTCGCACGGTCAGGCTCAGCCCGTCGAGCGCGGGCCGTCCCGATCCGTAGCCGAAGCCGACGTCCGCGAAACGCACGCCGACCGGGCCGGCGTCGACCGGAACGGCGTCCGGCGCCTCGACGACGCGGGGGCGGGTGTCGACCAGCTGGAAGACCCGTTCGGCGGCCGCCGAGCACTGCTGCACCGTGGGAATCAGTCCCGCCAGCATCCGGACCGGCCCCGCCATCAGCGCCAGATACGAGCTGAAGGCCAGGAAGGTGCCCACCGAGATCGTGCCCCGCACCGCCATGCCGCCGCCCACGGCCAACACCGCGACCTGCGCGAACGCGGACACCGAGCCGAGCAACGGGCCGAAGACGCTGCGCGCCCTGACCAGCCGCATCCGGTCGTCGAACAGCCGCCGGGCCAGGTCCCCCACCGCGGTCTGGTGCCGGCGTTCCTGGACGAACGCCTTCACCACCCGCACGCCGACCACCGCGCCGTTGATCTCCTCGGTGATCTCGGCGGTGCGGCGCTGCACCTGCTGTGCGGCGGCGGGCAACCGCCGGTGCGCCTGGCGGGTGACGAACCAGATCACCGGGCCGACGAGGAGCGCCACGCACGTCAACAGCGGGGACATGCTCAGCATGAAGCCGAGGGCCAGCGCGAACATCAGGAGGTGGCCCGCGGTGCTCGGCAGCTGCTCGACCAGGCCGTGCAGTCCCGACAGGTCCGAGGTGACGCGGCTGATCTCGTTCCCGGCCCGCAGCCGGGCCTGGGCGTGCCCGTCCGTGCCCATGAGCGAGCGGAACATGTCCGTCCGAAGATCGTGCTGGACCAGCAGCGAGAGCCGCCCGGACGCGGTCTTCTGGATCCAGGCGGCGACGAACCCGGCCGCGAGAACACCGCCCAGCACGGCGAGCACGGAGCCGAGGGAGCGGTGTCCGGCCACGATCACGTCGTCGACGACCACCCGTTGCAGCACCGGCACCACCGCGGTGGCCAGGGCGAGCACCAGCGAGGCGCCGCAGGCCACGACGAGTGCCGGTCGGCGACGCCACACGTAGCCGGCCAGCCGAGCGGTCCATCGCCCGGACGCGGGAGTCTCGGCCGACACGTGCACGTCGATCCCCTCCCGTCACCCGAGTGAAAGCGATTCCAGCCTGGCGGGGGCGAATTGGCGTTTCGCCAACCTTCCGGTGCTTGCATCGGTGGCCTGTCATCCCTCGTCCGCACGCCAGGTGGTGGTCATGCCGGGTAACACGAAAAGCCAGGTCAGTCGCGAGGTTTCACCGGACCGCTGGGCGCGGTGGGTGCTGGAACGCCGCTTCGGAGGCAACGAGCAGGCCCGCAGGAAGACCGACGCCTTCCTGGCCCCGATCCGCGCCCGCATCATGGCCCTGGCCGAGGTGCGTCCTGGCGACACCGTGCTGGACATCGCCTCCCGGGACGGCTACCTGGGGCTCGCGGCCCTGGAGAGCGTCGGGGACACGGGCACCGTCGTCTTCACGGAACGGTCGGCCGAACTGCTGGAGGCATGCCGGAAGAACGTCCAGGACGCCGGCCTGGCCCACCGCGCGGAGTTCCTGAGGCTGCAGCCCGACGATCTCTCCCCCGTCGGCAGCGGCGAGGTGGACGTCGTCCTGATGCGCTCCATCCTGAACTACGTGCCGGACCGGCAGCGGGCGTTGCGCGAGTATCACCGGGTGCTGCTGCCGGGCGGGCGTCTGTCGTTCATCCAGATGTTCCCCGGCCCGGTCGTGCCGGGAAGGCTGCTGGGTTATCGGACCGAGGGCGTGGATCATCTCGCCGCCCGGGTGCGCGACGTGCTGCTCGCCCACCGGCCCGACACCTACGCCGACTGGGACGAGCGGCAGCTGTTGACCTGGGTGGAGGCCGCCGGCTTCCGAACGATCAGCATGCTGCACGAGACGGAGATCAGCGACACGTCGGACTGGCCCCTCCCGGTGTGGGACGAGGCCAGGAAGATCGCGGCGGGCCCCGACCAGCCCACGCTGCAGGAGGCGATCGACGAGGCGCTGACCCCGGCCGAGGCGGCGGAGTTGATCGCCGTGCTGCGCGTCGAGGTGGAGGCGGGGCGGCGCGCGGTGCGCTTCCCGAGGACCTATGTCCGGGCGGTCCGCAGCCAGCCGGACGAGGACGGGGCGGGCAGCCGATGACGCCACCCACCCCGGACAGCGCGGCCCTCCGCCACGCCCCGGCGTGGCGCGGGGACGGCCTCTCCGAACCGACGCACTGGACCGTTCCGCTCGACGCCACCGCGGGCGAACTGCTGGTGCAGGCAACGCGGCGGCTGCGGCCCTCCCACGGCTGGCCCGAACCGCTGCGCCCCGAGGACTTCCCGGTGGAGCCGCAGGCGGCGTGGGCGACCCGGGTGCGGCGGCTGCTGCGGACGATCGGCTTCGCCGTGGTGGACGACTTCCCGGTGGCGGCCGTGGGCGGCGACGCCGACCTGACGCTGTGGTTGCTGGCCGGCCTCTTCGGCGAGCCGATACGGCAGAACATCGAGGGCCAGCGGGTGGACCGGGTCCGCAACGAGGGGCGGGCCACCGTGCGCGGCGCCAAGACCAACCGCGCCCTGGGCTTCCACACCGACTTCGCCAACGCCACCCCCGACGTCTTCGGGCTGCTGACGGTCAGGGAGGCGGCGGAGGGAGGAGAGTCGCTGCTGGCCAGCGGCCACCTGGCGTACCGGGCGCTGGCCGCCGAGGACCCGGAGTGCGTGGCGACGCTGGAGGGCGAGTTCCTCTTCGACCGCAGCGGCGACGTGCCGGAGAACGAGCCGCCGCTCGTGCCCTCCCCCGTCTTCCGCCGGTCCGGCGACGAGCTCCGCGTCCTCTACAACCGGGCCCGGATCCACCGCGGGCATCGCGCCGCCGGCCGGCCCCTCACCCGCCAGGAGACCCGGGCGTTCGACGCCCTGGACGCGCACCTCGCCGCGCCGGGGGTGGCGTTGCGCCATCGACTGCGCCGGGGGCAGGTGCTGTTCGTCAACAACCGATGGATGCTGCACAGCCGCACGGCCTTCACGGACGGGCCCGACTCCGGGCACCGGCGCGAACTGCTCCGGGTGTGGCTGCGGGCCGCGGCCCCGACCTCGGTCCAGACCCCGACCCCGGGCTCGTAGGAAGGCGACGGCCATGCACTTCAGCCTGATGTTCTTCGCCGCCGGTGGCTCCGGCCACCAGGACCACTACCGCCTGCTGTTGGAGGCCGCGCGCCGGGTGGACGACTCGCCGGTGACCGCGGTGTGGCTGCCCGAGCGGCACTTCACGGAGTTCGGCGGCCCCTACCCCAATCCCGCGGTGCTGGCCGCCGGCGTCGCCGTCGCCACCTCCCGGCTCCGGCTGCGGGCCGGCAGCGTCATCGCGCCGCTGCACGATCCGCTGCGGATCGCGGAGGAGTGGTCCGTCGTCGACCAGCTGTCCGGCGGCCGGGTGGAGTTGTCGTTCGGCTCCGGGTGGAACGTCAACGACTTCGTCCTCGCCCCGCAGGACTACGAGGCGAGGCGGGAGCTGACCTGGGAGCGCGTCGAGACGGTGCGCCGGCTCTGGCGGGGCGAGCGGCTGCCGCGCCGCAACGGCGCCGGGAACACCGTCGAGATCGGGTCGCTGCCGCGCCCGGTGCAGCCCGAGCTGCCGGTGTGGCTGACGGCGCAGTCGACCTCGACGTTCGCCCGGGCCGGCGCCGCCGGGCTGCCGGTGCTCACCAACCTGAACTTCAACTCGCCCACGGTCCTGGAGACCAACGCGAAGACGTACTGGGAGGAGGCCCGGGCCGCCGCCGACCGGGACCGCGCGGCCATCGCGCTGATGGTGCACACGTTCGTCGGCGCCGACGACGCGACGGCGCGGCAGGCGGTCGCCGACCCGCTGCGCGGCTATCTGCGGGCCAACCTGGACATGCGGGCGCGGTTCGCCGAGGGGAAGGCGAGCGGCCCGCCGGCGGCCACGGCGGTCGGCGAGGAGCAGGTGCGCGACATCATCGAACGCGGCGTCGGCCGGATCACCGACTGGGCCGGGCTGATCGGCGGTCCCGGGACGGTGGCCGACAGGGCCGCGTCCTTCGCCGAAAGCGGCGTCCAGGAACTGGCGTGCCTGATCGACTTCGGGGTGCCCGTGGACGAGGCCCTCGCGAGCGTTTCCCGGCTGTGCGACCTCGCGGAGCGGCTGTCATGACGCTGCGTCAGGACTACGGCGGCACCGCGGCGACCGCGGCCACCCTCGGGGAGCTGCTGCGGGTCCAGTCCCTCGCCCGCGGCCCGCACCCGGCGCTCCTCGACACGGGCGGGCGGCGCCTGACGTACGCCGAGCTGTACCGGCGGGTGGTGGCGCTCGGGGACGTCCTGCGGGGGCGCGGTATCGGCCGCGCGGACCGCGTGGCGCTCATGGTTCCCGACGGGTTCGACACGGCGGTGGCCACCCTGGCGGTGGCCGCGCACGCCGTCTGCCTGCCGGTGAACCCGACGCTGCGGGAGCCGGAGCTCCGGCGTCTCCTCGCCCGGGTGCGCCCCCGCGCGGTGGTCGTCGCCGCGGAGCGCTCGGTGGCCGGTCGGCTGGCCACGGACCTGGCGGCGGACCTGGGGGCGGAGGTGCTGACGCTCGCGGGACCGTCCGGGACCGTGCGCCCCGTCTCCCCGAGGACCGGGACAGCGGGTGGCGACCGCCGCGAGCCCGCCCCCGCCGCCGCCGGGGACGTCGCGTTCCTGCTCGCCACCTCCGGCACCACGGGGCGGTCCAAACTGGTGCCCCTGACCCACCGCAACGTGTTGGCCGGCGCGCGGGCCACGGTCAGCTGCTACGGGCTCGACGTGGCCGACCGGCGGCTCAACGTCATGCCGCTGTTCCACGTCCAGGGTCTGGTCGGCTCCCTCGTCGCCTCGCTCGCCGCGGGGTCCAGCATCGTGCTCGCCGAGGGTTTCCTCCCGGACCGGATGCCGGACTGGATCCGGCGGTGGGGGGTGACCTGGTACTCCGCCAGCCCGACCATGCACCGGCAGATCCTCGACCGCTTCGAGGGCCGACTCGACGACCTGGCGACCTCCGGACTGCGCTTCCTGCGCGCCGGTTCGGGACCGCTTCCTGAGTCGCTGCGGGAGCGGCTGGAGCGGAACTACCTGCTTCCCGTCGTCGAGTCCTACGGCATGACCGAGGCGCACCAGATCGCCTCCTCCCCGCTGGATCCCGGGCTCAGGCGGCCGGGCACCATCGGCCGCCCCACGGGTTCCGACGTGGCGATCCTGAGCGGGAACGGCGCCGGGCCCCTCGGCCTGAGCGAGGTCGGCGAGGTCGGTGAGGTCGTCATCCGTGGCGCCAACGTCATCGGCGGCTATCTGGACGATGCCGAGGCCAACCGTGTCTCCTTCGTCGACGGCTGGTTCCGCACGGGGGACCTGGGGAGCCTGGACGCGGACGGCTACCTCACGCTGCACGGCAGGATCAAGGAGATCATCAACCGCGGCGGCGAGAAGATCTCGCCCGCCGAGATCGACGAGGTGCTCGCCGACCATCCGTCCGTCGCCGACGCGGTGACGTTTCCGGTGCCGCACGACGTGCTCCAGGAGGACGTCGGCGTGGCCATCGTTCCCGGCGATCAGGAGCTTCGCGCGGAGGACGTCAGGAAGTACGCCGCGGAGCGCCTGGCGCCCTTCAAGGTGCCGCGCACGATCGTTTTCGTGGACGCCCTTCCCCGGGGCCGGGGCGGAAAGATCAACAGAAGGGACGTGGCGGAGAGCCTGGGGCAGGTCACCGCCGCCGAACAAGAGGAGGAGTCCGTCGTGACGACGTCGCATCCCCTGGAAGCCGCAGTGGCGGGGATCTGGCAGGACGTGCTGGCCCTGCCCTCCGTCGACCCCGAGGAGGACTTCTTCTTTCTCGGCGGCGACTCGCTGACCGGCGCCCAGATTCTGCACATGGTCCATCAGGCCTTCGAGGTCGAGCTCTCCCCGTACTCCATGTACGACGAGGCGCACACCGTTCGCGGAATGGCCCGCCTGATCCTTGCGGAGAAGTCGGAAACCGCCTGACGAGAACGGAGAAGGCTGAGAACGTTCGATGACAACCGTGCGATTCCGCGGTCTGCGCGCCCGGTCGGGGCCACTGACGGACGGCCAGGGCTACATCTGGAACGCGCTGCGCCGCCAGCCGCCGGAGGACCAACGGAGCCTGGCCGTGTCGGTGCACGTGCCGGAGGGGACCGCCCTGGCCCGCGTCACGTCGGCGCTCGTGGCGCTCGTGACCTGTCACGAGTCGCTCCGCACCCGGCTCGTCGCGGGACCGGCCGGCGAGACGCGGCAGGAGGTCGCCGGATCCGGCTCCCTGGCGATCGACCTCGCCACCATGGACGACACGGACGCCCCGACGGACGAGGATCCGGCGCGGACGTGGGGCGGTGGCGGGTTCGACCACACCACGGACTTCCCGCTGCGGACCACCGTCGTGCTGGCCGGGGACGAACCCCGCTGGATCGTCCTGACCGTCTCCCATCTGGCCACCGACGGGGCCGGCCTCCAGGTGCTGCACCGGCATCTGACCGCCCTGCTGCGCGGAGACGACCCGCCGGCGGGGCTGTCCCTCTCGTGTCGCCAGCCCCTGGACCAGGCCGCCTACGAGCGGACGCCGCGGGCCCGCGCGCGGGCGGAGCGGGCGCTCACGTACTGGAGGCGGCAGTTGGAGAGGTTCCCCGCCTTCCGCCTGCCGGCGCGGCGGCCCAGCGAGCCCCGCTTCTGGCGTGGCACCCTCACCTCCCCCGCCCTCGCGACGGCGATCCCCGCCCTCGCCCGACGCGTGGGCAGGACCGAGCGGTCGGTGGTCCTCTCGGCGGTGGCGGTCGCGTACGGCAGGTATCTCGACCAGGACTCCTGCGCGATCACCGTCATGTGCGGCAACCGCCACACCCCGGAGCTGCGGGACTCCGTCATGAACCTCCCGCAGCGCGTCCCCGTCGTCGTCGACCTGCGCGGCCCCTTCGCCCAGATCGCCGGGTCGGCACAGTCCGCGGTGCTCCGCGCCTACCAGCACGCCCAGTACCCGCCGGGGCGGGTCAGGGAGCTCATCGGGTCCGTCGCCGAAACCACCGGGCGCGACCTGGACACCGATACCGGATTCAACTCCGTGGGCCCCACCCGGAGCGGGCGCACCCCGGATGACACGCCACCACACCGTTCGTTCGCATGGGTGCACAAGAGCCATTCGGACATCGCACGCCTCAGGTTCTTCGACTATTTCGCCCCGAACGGCCTCTCGCTCTACACGGACACCGGCTTCGTCCCGCCGGATGATATCCGCGCGTTCCTGACCGACGTGGAGGAGATCATCCTGTCCCGCGCTTCCTGACGTTGTCGCCGCCCGCCCACGATGTCGATGATGGCGGCGGCGCTTTCGTCTCGCTTTCAAGCCCGCGAAACCGGTATGGGCCACACTTCCTGCCCACTGGCGGCAGACGCCCGGAAGGAAGTGTGCATTGGCATGAAAGCGGAGATCGTGGCGTGCGAGCCCGTGTTTCTCTACGGCCTGAAACATGCGCTTTCAGCGGCCGGCGCGGAGGTGATCCATGCGCGGAGGTCCGCCGCGCACGGACCCGACGCCCGAGCGGACGCGGTCCTGATACAACCGGAGGCCCTGCCGGCCGCCACCGCGCACGCCTATGTCCGGCGAGCCGTTCGACAGGCCGGCACCTTCGTCATCACGGCGGACGGGAACGAGCGGGGCCTGCGCTACTGGACGCGCATGGGCGTGCTCGGCGTCATCGACAAGGACTCGGACGTGCGGGTCTTCACCGAGGCCGTGCTGAGCATGGCGGCCCGGTCCTCGCCCGTTGTCGCACGGCCGCTCGGACCGACCGCGCCCCACGACCGGCCGGATGCCGGGGATCCGGCCCGCACCGCCCTGTCGGACCGGGAGTGTGAGGTCCTGCGCCTCATCTCCGAGGGGTTGACGCATCTGCAGGTCGGCCGGCAGCTGGGGATCAGCCACCACACGGTGGACACGTACGTGAAGCGGATCCGGGCGAAGCTGGGCCTGGGCAACAAGGCGGAGTTGGTGCGGGCCGCCCTGCTCGGTGACCTGGTCGGACGAGCCGTCAGCCGCGCAGCCGGAGTTGGATGAGGTAGTCGCTCCCGTGCCGCTCGACCGCGGCCACCACCCAGTCCGTGTCGGCGACGGTGGCCCGCACGTCGTCGGGGGTGGCGAGCAGATAGTCGAACCAGGGGGTGGCCAGCCGGCGGTCCCGGTAGCGCATGCGGAGCTGGCCAGGTAGCCGGCCGCGTCGCCGGTTCCGCTCCTGGTAGGCCAGATGGTCGGGGTCCGTGCTGCTCGGGTCCTGGGTGCACGCGAGCACCTGGGCTCCCGGGGCGGCGAGGCGGGCCAGGCGCGCGAGCACGGCCCGCCCCTGCTCGTGTCCCCCCAGCAGTCCGAGGTTGTTCCCGAGCATGACCACCGTGTCGAAGGTGCCGATGTCCCGCGCGTCGAGCACCGCGGCCTCGACGACCTCCACCCCGCGGGCCCGGGCCACGGCCGCCGCGCCGCTCGACGGCTCCAACCCGAGGACGTCATGGCCGTTCTTCGTCAGGAAGACGGCATGCCGGCCGGGACCGCATCCCACGTCGAGGATCCGGCCCTCGACGCGCTCGCACGCCAGGCGCTCCACCTGCTTCCACTCCGCGGGGTCCGGGCCGAACAGCCGGACCATGTCCATCGCGTGCAGATGGCCGTCGTCGCGTTCGACGATCTCGTGGCTGACTCCCGGGCGCATGCCCGACGTCCAGCAACGCATCGCGGCCGTCCCGAAGGCGTCACCGATGATGACGGGGGGATCCTCACTCATGGTTCTCCTTCGAGCGCGAAGGACGGGGGCTGCCCGGTGGCGGGTCAACGGTAGGCCACGGCGGGCACGGGACGCCTGTCCCCTCTTTTGGTGAGTCCCTCACGGCTCCCTCACCGCTCGTTTGGTGAGTCCCTCACCGCTCGGGCGACTCCAGGCGTGCCCGTGTCCGGGCCGCGTGGGGGAGGCCGAGGGCCTCGTAGTGCTCGAGGGCCCGGCGCCAGTGGTCACGCGCCCGGTCGTGTTCGCCGAGCCCGGCGTGCACCTCGGCGATGCCCGCGTGCGCGTGGCCCTGTTCCTCGCCGTGGCCCTTCTCCGCCACGGTCAGGGACTCTCCGTAGAGGCGCAGCGCCTCGGCCGGGTGGCCGGCGCCGGTGTGGGTGCGAGCCAGCGCGTTGAGCGCCGTGGCGATCTTCTTCGTGTCGCCCACGGCGCGGGTGAGCTCCAGCGCCTGGTCGTGCAGGCTCAGCGCCTCCCTGTCGTCGCCCGCCTTCTGGCGAAGGGCGCCGAGCACCCGCAGGCAGACCGCTTCGATCACCCGGAAGCCCGTCTCACGGGACAGGGCCAGGGCCCGGTTGGCGTGCTCGAGCGCCTCCTCGTCGCGCCCGGTGAACAGGTACAGCTCGGACAGGTACCCGAGCGCGTAGGACACGTTGGGCCGGTCGCCGTTGTCCCGGAAGAGGACGAAGGCGCCCTCCAGGTGCCCGATGGCCTCCTCGTACCTGCCGAGGGCCCGCAGGTTCTCCGAGAGGTTCACCATGATCGCGCAGTGGAACTGCCAGCCGCCGAGCCGCCCCATGGCCAGCGCCTTCTCGAGGTGCCGGGTCGACGCCGACAGGTCGCCCTTCCGGGTGCAGAGGACCCCGAGGTTGTTGAGCGCGGCGGCCTGCAGCAGCGGCTCCCCCACTTGCTCGTAGATGGCCAGCGCCCGTTCCAGGTGGTCCGTCGCGGGGGCGTCGTCGCCCACCCCGCTCATGAGGCCGCCGAGCACGCGTCGCGCGTTCGCCTCCGCGAGCGCGTCGCCGACCGTGAGCGCCCCCCGGAGCGCCCGGGCGTACAGCGTGATCGCCTCGTCGTAGTACCCGCCGATCTTCACGAACCGCCACAGCGTCTCCGACAGCAGGACGACGAAGGTCGGTTCGCCCTCGACCGTGACCTCCAGCAGGTTGGCCCATTCGGCGCCCAGCCAGCGCCAGGCCTGCTCGTAGCCCGTGAACGGCGGCGCCTCGCCCGGCCACGCCGGCACCCGCGGCCGGCGCGGGTACTCGTGGGTCGCGATCCGGTCCATCGCGATCGAGGCGGTGAACAGGTAGTAGCCGCGCAGCCGGACCAGCGCCGCGGCGCGCCCGTCGGCGCTGTCCGTGTGCGCGGCCAGATCGGCGGCGTAGGCGCGCAGCAGGTCGTGCGCCTGGTACCGGCCCCCGGAGACCTGGTCGACCAGATGCGCCCGCAGCAGCACCTGCAGCGCCCGCCGGGTCTGCCGCAGCCCGTCGTCGGCCAGGGCCGCGACGGCGTAGGCATCGGTGTCGTGCCCGGGGTGCACGCCCAGCAGCCGGAACACCCGGGCCACGGCCGGGTCCAGCCGCTGGTAGGACCAGGAGAACACCGCGCGCACCGCCGTGTGCGGGTCGCCCTCGACGTCCAACGCGTCCAGCGCCTCCTGCTGGTCGGCGAGCTCGCCGACCAGATCGGCGACGCCGCGCCCCGGCTGGGCCCTGATGCGCTCGGCGGCGATCCGCAACGCCAGGGGCAGCCGGGCGCACCGCTCGATCAGCGCGTCCCTCGCCTCCGGCTCGCCCGCCACCCGCTCGCCGAGCAGTTCGTGGAGCAGGCGGCGTGCTTCCCCGGGGGTGAGCCGGTCCAGGACGATGCGGCGGGCGCCGTCCCGGGCCACCAGCCCGGCCAGCGCGTCCCGGCTGGTCACCAGCGCGAAGCAGGTCGGGCTGCCCGGCAGCAGCGGCCGCACCTGCTCCACGCTGTGGGCGTTGTCCAGGACCACCAGCATCCGCCGCCCGTCCACCAGCGTGCGGAACCGCGCGGCCCGCTCGGCCAGGTCCTGCGGCATCGCCGCGCCCTCCAGCCCCAGCGCGCGCAGGAACGCCCCCAGCGCGTCCTCGGGCGTCACCGGCCGGTCGGGACCGTAGCCGCGCAGGTCGACGTAGAACTGACCGTCGGGGAACCGCTCCCGCACCCGATGCGCCCAGCGCACCACCAACGCCGTCTTCCCCACCCCGGCCGTGCCGGTCACCGCCGTCACCACCACGGGTCCGGTGCCCGCGCCGCTGACCGAGAGCAGCCCGTCCAGCTCCGCCAACTCCCCCTCCCGGCCGACGAACCCGGCCACGTCCCCGGGCAGCTGGGCGGGCAACGCCGCCTCCGGCCGGCGCTCCCCGCCGACCTCCACGGGCTCACCGCCCAGGATCCGCCGCTCCACCTCGCGCAGCTCGGGTCCCGGCTCCAGGCCCAGTTCCTCGACGAGTCGCCGCCGTGCCACCCGATAGGCCGCCAGCGCCTCGTCCCGCCGCCCCGACCGGTACAGGGCGACCATCAGCAGCCCGTGCAGCCGCTCCCGGAGGGGATGGTCGCGTACCAGCTCGGCCAATTCCCCGACGACGTCCGCGCTCGGCCCGCACGCCAGCTCGGCCCGGTACAGCGTCTCGTAGGCGGCCAGCCGGCGCTCGGTCAACCGGTTCGACCAGTCGGCCACCAGCGGGACGTCCACCTCCGCCAACGGGGCCCGGGTGGTCCGCCACAGCCGCAGCGCACGGCGGAGCACCTCGGCCGCCCGCTCCGGATCCTCGTCGGCGAGTCGCTCCCCCTCGGTCACCAGCGTCTCGAAGCGCTCCGCGTCCAACTCCCCCGGCAACAACCGCAGCCGGTACCCGTTCTGGTCGAAGGACAGCCGGTCCCCGTCGCCCAGCACCGACCGCAGCCGGTGCACGTGGAGGTGCAGCCGCTGCACGGCCCGCTCGTCCGGCTGGTCCCCCCACAGCGCGTCCGTCAGCACGTCGACCGACACCGCCTGGTTGGCCCGGGCCAGCAGAACGCCCAGCAGCACCTGCCGCAGCGGGCCCGACACCGCCTCGATCTCGCCGTCCCGCCTGATCTCCAGGGCGCCCAGTACCAGAATCTCCACGTCTCTCCGCTCCTCCGCGGTCCAACCCCCTCCCCCGGCCCCGCTCGACCCGGCCCCACCCCACCTGGTGCCGCGGCTAGCGTTTGAGATACGCCAGTACGGCCAGCACCCTGCGATTGGCGTCCGCCGAGGGCGCTATCCGCAGCTTGTCGAAGACGCTCGCGGTGTGCTTGGCGACGGCGCTCTCGCTGATGTGCAGGCCGCCGGCGATCGCGGCGTTCGACCTGCCCTCGGCCATCAGCTCGAGCACGTCGCGCTCGCGCCGCGTCAGGGTGCCGATCGTGCCCCGGGCGTCGCCGCGGGACAGCAGCCTGGAGATCACCTGGGGGTCCATCACCGTGCCCCCGGCCGCGACCCGGCGGACCGCGTCGACGAACTGCTCCGTGTTGGTGACCCGGTCCTTCAGCAGGTAGCCGACGGCGCCCTCGCCCCCGGCCAGCAGCTCGTTGGCGTAGAGCTGCTCGACGTACTGGGACAGCACGAGGACGGGCAGCCCGGGACGCCGGCGGCGGGCCTGGAGGGCGACCCGCAGGCCCTCGTCGGTGAAGGTCGGCGGCAGCCGGACGTCGACCACGGCGGCGTCGGGCGCCGCGTCCCCCTCGGCGAGCAGCGCGCGCAGCAGCGAAGGCCCGTTGTCCACCGCCACGACCTCGCAGCCGTGCTCCTCCAGCGTGCGGGTGAGTCCGTCCCGCAGCAGGAAGAGGTCTTCGGCTAGGACAACGCGCATGGGATCTCCATTGTCACGGTGGTCGGCCCGCCCGGCGGACTGCGCAGGTCGAGGGTTCCGTCGAAGGTATCCAACCGGCGCCGCACGCCGGCCAGTCCCGTGCCCCGGGAGACGTCGGCGCCGCCCCGCCCGTCGTCGGTCACGGCGAACCGCAGCAGCGCGTCCCGGTGCGTGAGCGCGACGCGGAGCTCGCGGGCGCCGGAGTGTTTCGCCGCGTTCGTCAACGCCTCGCTCAGCGCGAAGTAGGCGGCGGCCTCGACCGGCGCCGGGGGCCGGCCCGTCAGCCGATCCTCGACGTGGACGTCGAGGGCGGGGAAGCTGTCGAGCGCCAGGGACCGGACGGCGTCGCCCAGGCCCCGGTCGGTGAGCACCGGCGGGTGGATGCCGTGGACCAGGTCGCGCAGGTCGGCGAGCGCCCGCTCGGACGTGCCGCGGACGTCCAGCAGCAGTTCCCTGGCGGTCCCCGGATCCGTCTCCAGCAGGCGGGTGGCGCGGTCCAGCGTCATGCCGAGGGCCACGAGCCGGGCCTGCGCGCCGTCGTGCAGGTCCCGTTCGATGCGGCGCAGTTCGGCGGCCTGGATGTCCAGGGCCCGGGTGCGGGTGTCGGTCAGCCGCGCCACCCGGCGGGCGAGCCGGGTGGCGCGCGGCGCGGCCAGCAGCCACCGGCTCCACCGGGCGTGCAGGCGCAGGAGGACCGGGGCCAGCAGCAGGCCGGTGACCGCGAGGGCCAGGCCCAGCAGCAGCGCCGCGAGCATGGCCGCCGTGCTGCTCACGGGGATGAACGCGTACCAGTTGCCGTCGTCGAGGAGTCGCCAGACGAACGGCTGCACCAGCGCGCCGAACGCCCCGTACTCGACGAGCGCGAGGGGCACCGCGACCAGCAGCCCGCCGACCCCCGGCTCCAGCCAGGCCCAGACCACGTCGCGCCAGAAGCCGTCGTCCCCGAGGATCGCGCCGGCCCGCCGCGGGCCGCTCGCGGCGCGGTCCCGGCCGGGCAGCGGCTCCGGCGGGTCGACGGGGACGCCGCTCCACCGGTCGGCGCGCGAGCGGGCGATGTCGGACATCGCCCGCAGGGCGCGCGCGGCGGGCGGCAGCAGCCAGAGGCCGACGCCGACGGGCACCAGCAGCAGGGCGAGCACCACGAGCGCGCCGACCGCCGGCACCGCGAGGGCGTGCAGGCTCGCCAGCTGGCACCTGCCGAGCGCGATGCCGGCGCGGGCGGCGGCTGGGCGTGGCTTATCGGACATCTTTCAGGACCGCGGGAATCCTAGCCGGTGCCCCGCCAGGGCGGCTCGCCCACGTCCACACCACCGCCGCGGCCAGGCACGACGCGCCGAACAGCGCCATCGGCAGCACCGCGCCCGACTCCTCGTCCATGAACAGCAGCATGCCGAGGTTGATCAGGGCGTGGAAACCGCCCGCGAGCGGCAGCCTGCGCTCCCCCATCCCCTCCAGCGCCCACCCCAGCACGACCGACATGGACACGGCCGCCAGCAGGAACGCCGCGGCGTACACCGGATGTTCGGCGAGGACGGGGACGTGCCACAGGCCCCACGCCGCGCCCACCGCGACCGACGCCCCCAGCGGGCCGAACCGGGTGCGCAGCAACGGCTGCAGGAAGCAGCGCCAGCCGACCTCCTCGGCGCACGCCCCGACCAGCTGCGCCCAGGCGATCAGCGCGAACGGGGCGGCGGTGCCCGCCACCCGCGTGTCCCCGGCCAGCGCGGCGTACGCCGCCGCGCTGGCGACGATGATCAACGGCGCCGTGGCGACCAGCAGCGCCGGGCGGCCGCCGCCGGCCCGGCCGGGCGGCTCCGCGGCGCCGGTGAGCAGCGCCCGTACCCGGTCCGGCCACAGCAGGGCGGCCAGCCCGACGCCGAGGGCGGGCCCGAACTGGGTGAGCTCGATGACCTCGCCGGGTATCCGCGTCACGGGCTGGACGGCACCCAGCACCCCGGCGGCCAGGAAGGCCACGACGAGGAACAGGACCAGCGCCCCGACGTCCTTCGATGACATTCGCTTGTCTCGCATGCCCACGACGATCCCGCCGCCCGGCCACGAGGCCATTGCACCTGTCTGCCGGGCGGGGTGTACCCAGGTACACCCCCCGCGCCGGTTGGGGGGCCGGCACGCGGAAAGCGGCAGCTGGGCCCGGGGATAGCGGCTCGGCGAAGAGGGCAGAAAGGCTGGGTGACAACGGCCCGCGCGCGGCGGGCGGTTCCGGTGGCCGGAGCCCGCCGCGGCGCGGGTCCTGATGACGAAGGCGGTTCGGCATGAGCAGGGTGACAGCGATGAGGAAGAAGCTCTCCGTACTGGTCGTGGCGGTGGGCGCCGCGTTCGCCACCGTGGCGCCGGTGTCCACGGCGCACGCGGCCGAGGGCTACGACCGGTGCCCCGACGGCTCCTACTGCATGTTCTCGGGCCTCGACGGGACCGGCGACATGATCACCCTCAGCGCCGACACCCCGGACCTCGCGGCGCTCGGCATGGACGACCGGGCGAAGTCCGACTGGAACCGGACGTCCTCCACCATCTACCTCTGGTCCGACGCGAACTACACCGGCTGCACGGCCGTGACCTCGTCGGGACCGACGGGCAAGGGCAACTTCTTCTCCGACTACCGGGACTTCTTCAGCTCGGTGCAGTTCGACGGTCCCGGCGGTCTGAGCTGCGGCACGCCGCCCGGCGAGGGCTGAGCGACCACGGTCGGCCCGCCGCGTGGTGCGGCGGGCCGACGCGCGTTCTCGCCCGTTACGCCGGGGAGGCGCCCTGAATGGTGAGCCGGTAGGGGAACGGGTCCCCGACGCCGACCTCCCACATCGGGTAGTTGCGGTGCTGCGAGGGGGTGGCCGCCACGACGAGCATCAGGTGCGTCTCGCCGCTCTGCAGGCTGAAGTTCGCCGTCTGGCCGGGCGCGAACGTGTCGCTGTACCGGACGGAGAAGTCGGACGACACCGCCGCCAGGCGGAACCGCCAGTCGGCGCCGGAGAGGCTGGACTGGCCCTGCAGCCCGACGGTCACCTGGCCGCCGCTCGGGTTCAGCTGGATGACGTTGTGCCCGTACTGGTGCGGGGCGTCGCTGCTGGCGATCTGGTACTGGCCGCCGCCGAGGCTCTGCAGGGGGTCGGTGTGCAGCGGGCGGTATCCCCCGCTGCGCCACAGGTCGCTGCGGATCTCGGCGCCGTCGGACCAGTCGTAGACGACCTGCCGGGACGTGTACTCGGCGATCAGCGAGGCGAACTCCTGGTGGTCGAGGGCGAGGACCCGCTTGATGGTGTCGATCGGGTGCTCGCCCTGTCGGGCCTCGTACCAGAGCCGGTCGACGGCCTCGGCCCCGTAGAGGTCCCGGATGGTGTTGAACAGCATCCAGTCGCCGTAGTAGGTCTCCTGGGACAGCCACCGCCGGTGCTGGCGGTCGACGTAGTAGCCGGAGCCGACGACCACCTCGGGGCGCATCATGCGGGCCATGTAGTTGGCGTGGGCCTCCCAGACCGGCCCGGACACCGGGTTGCCGGCGCCCCAGCCGCCGCCGTTGCCGTTGGCGATGTTGATGTCGACGGCGTAGTTCTGGAGGACGTGGTTGAACTCGTGCGACTCGACCCAGTCGTCCCAGATCTTGTCGTAGGGCAGGCAGATGTGGCCCAGCCCGATGTCGTCGGGCCCCGCCCAGTTGGCGGGGGGCAGGAAGCCGCCCGACCAGCTCCCGCACAGGTAGACGTTGATCTTGTACTGGGATCCGACCGGGTGGTCGGCGGGATCGACGAACCCGACCTCGTTGACGTAGTAGTCGTAGATGTCGTCCATGTGGTCCGCCACCCACTGCGGGTAGTTGTCGAGACCACGGTTCTGCCGTCCCCAGGCGACGACGTCGACCGCGTCGCCCCAGCGGACGGCGAAGTGCTCGGACTCGGCGACGTTCCCGGTCTCGGCGCCGGCGTCGGTGATGAACCGCGGGATCCGCGTCTGTTTCGCCGCCCGGGTCTGCGGGTCGGAGACCGCGCTGGCCGAGCCAGCCGGGCCCGCGAGCACGAGCGCCGTGGCGAACGCGGCGAAGAGCGCGAGGCCGCGCCGCCGCAGGGTCCGTAGGCCGGATCTGTGCGAACGTCGGAACATGGGACCACCTTTCCGTTGCGTGGTGTGGGCAGCCCCGAGACGGAACGGGGCCGCCATCGACTCAGGGGGTCTGTCAGGGGGCTGTCAGGGGGTCTGGACGACCTTGCGCATGGTGCCGTCGGAGTTGAAGAACAACTCGTCGATGGCCACGGAGCGACGGAAGTTGCCGCCACCGGGAGCGTCGGCCGTGTGGTAGACCATGAACCACTGGTCGCCGAACTCCATGATCGCCGGGTGGTTCGTCGTGGAGCTGACCTGGCCCAGCACGACTCCCCGGTGCGTCCAGGGACCCGCGGGGCTGTTGGCGGTCGCGTACCTGATGCAGGCGTAGGCCCCGTCGGTGACGCAGTCGCCGCCGGAGTTGGCGGCGTAGGCCAGGTAGTAGACGCCGTCGCGCTCGAACAGCCAGGGCGCCTCCCAGAAGCCCGTCAGGCCCGCCGGTTCGAAGACCTGGCCGTCCAGTGCGGTCATCGAGTCCTGCAGGCGCACCGCCCTGGGCTCCCAGTAGGAGCCCCAGTAGAGGTAGATCTCGCCGTCGTCGTCGATGAACACCGTCGGGTCGATGTTCAGCCCGGAGGAGTTGGGGGTGGAGTCCGAGATCAGCGGACCGCCGATGGCGTCCCGGTAGGGGCCGAGCGGGTTGTCGGCGACCGCGACTCCGATGTTCATCCACCCGTTGTCGGTGTTCCCGTCGACCGAGACGAACCAGTAGAACCGGCCGTCGGGGCCCTCCACCACCTCGGAGGCCCAGGCGTTGGCACCGGCCCAGGCGAAGGTGTCGAGCGAGAGGACCGCGCCGTGGTGCTCCCAGGCGTCCGGGTCGTTCGAGGGGGAATGCGACGAGAAGGCGTGCCATTCGCGCATGACGAACTGCTGCTGGCCGGACGCCGCCTCGTCGCGCCCGGTGAAGAGGTACGCGGTGCCGTCGACGACGAGCGTGGCGGGGTCGGCCGTGTAGATGTCGGTGACGATGGGGTTCGCCATCGGCCCGACACCGTCCTGGGTGTCCGGCACGCTCTCCGACTCGTCTGCGGACCGTTCCCACGCCTCGGCGCTGGTGCTGCCCGCGGCGTACCCGGGCTGCTGGGCCGAGGCCGGACCTGCCACGGCACCGAGTCCGAGGGCGCCGAGGACCAGGGCTGCCGCCGCCGAGACCAGGGTGACGAGCGGTCTCCGATGCGTCATCGGGGTGCCTCCTTTCTTCGCTGGTGTGCGGGGGTGCTGCGAGCCGGAGACGAGGAACCAGGAAGCGAGTGGGCGGGGCGGGCCCGAGGCTGGGCAGGACTGACCGCAGCGCGTGCCGGCGCGGCGGGATCCGCGCGCACGGCGCTGACACCTTCGGCGAGTTCTCGGTGCCTGACCGTGCCGGGCTGTGCCGGGCGCCTGACGGGGGGACCGACCCGTGAACGTCTCCGACGTGCCCCCGGGTGGTCGTGCGGCTGCTTGGGCGGGGGGCGGAGTGGGGCGGGGGCGGTGGCGCTCGGCCGGCGTCACCCGGCGGCTGCGGACGGGACGCTTGTCACGTGCGGCTCAGGATCCCGTCCTGCGGCTGCTGGTTGAGGTGGCGGTGCGGGTGCTCATAGCGCGACGCGCCCTGAGGCGCGCCGTTGCCCCATGCGTCTCCCTTCCAATTGAAACGACTCACAGTCGTGTACACGACAAGGTAGCACCAACCTCCGACATGGAGAACCGCGTTCGAGATACCGACCACCCGGTGCCGCCGGCGTCAGCGCGTGACGTTTTTGGGGATGAACTAGGGAGATGGCCCAGACCACTCGGTCGAGCGCGGGTCTCGTGGTAGGAAGCCCAGCATTGCCGGTGTCCGCGCGATTCGTCCCTGCGCGCGGGCTGTCCCCCGTTCCCAGTCAGAGGTTTCCCGCCGTGGCCAACGAGTCCTGGACCGACAGCGTTGACGAGGCCGTCAACGACTTCTTCGAGCCGGTCACCGAGTTCCTGAGCGAGATCGTCTTCTACGACGTCCGCGTGTTCGACAGCGATTTCCCGCTCATCGTCGGCTGGTTGGTGCTCGCCGGCCTGGTCTTCACCGCGTACTTCGGCTTCGCGCAGTTCCGGTACCTGCGGACCGCGTTGAAGTTCGTGAGCGGGAAGTACGACCAGAAGGACGCGCCGGGCGAGATCAGCCATTTCCAGGCGTTGACCTCGGCCGTCTCGGGAACCGTGGGCCTGGGCAACATCGCGGGTGTGGCGATCGCCGTCTCCATCGGCGGTCCCGGCGCCACGTTCTGGATGATCCTGTGCGGCCTGTTGGGCATGGCGACGAAGTTCGTCGAGTGCACGTTGGGCGTGAAGTACCGGGAGATCGACGCGGAGGGCCGGGTCTCCGGCGGTCCGATGTACTACCTGCGCAAGGGCCTCGCGGAGCGCGGACTGGCCGGCCTCGGCACGGTGTTGTCGTTCGCCTCGGCGCTGATGATCCTCTTCTTCGGCTTCGTCGGCGGGAACCTCTTCCAGGTCAACCAGAGCCTGGAGCAACTCAACAGCGTCACCGGCGAGCACACCGACTTCTTCGCCAGCTCCGGCGGCTCGCTGCTGTTCGGCGTGGTCGTCGCCGTGCTCGCCGGCCTGGTCATCATCGGCGGCATCCGGTCCATCGGCCAGGTCACCAGCCGCCTGGTCCCGTCCATGGCGATCATCTACGTGACCGCCTGCCTCGTCGTCATCGGATTCAACGTCGAGCAGGTGCCCGACGCCCTCGGCACCATCGTGAGCGGCGCGTTCAGCCCCGAGGGCGTCACCGGCGGCGTGATCGGCGCCCTCATCCAGGGCTTCCGCCGGGCCGCGTTCTCCAACGAGGCGGGCATCGGCTCGGCGCCCATCGCCCACTCCGCGGTGAAGACCAAGCGGCCGGCCAGCGAGGGCCTGGTCGCGCTGCTGGAGCCGTTCGTCGACACCGTGATCATCTGCACCATGACCGCGCTGACCATCATCATCGCCGGCGGCCCCCTCTACGAGGCCGCTCGCGACACCGCGGCCGGGGGCGGCGACCCGGCCACCGCGGAGCGGATAGCCGAGGCGGGCGGCGACCCGGGCATCGCGATCACCTCCGACGCCTTCGACACCGCGCTGCCCTGGTTCCCGTGGGTGCTGACCCTGGCGGTCTTCCTCTTCGCCTTCTCCACGATCATCACCTGGGGCTACTACGGCCTCAAGGCCTGGACCCACCTGTTCGGCAGGTCGCAGACCAGCGAGTACGTGTACAAGGCCCTCTTCTGCGTCATCACCATCACCGGCGCGCTGCTGTCGCTCGGGACCCTGGTGGACCTGTCGGACTGCTTCCTCTTCCTGGCCGCGGTCTTCAACATCATCGGGCTGTACCTGTTGGCGCCCGTGGTGAAGAGGGAGCTCAACCGGGTGCTGGAGTACGTCCGGCGCCGCGACGCGGGCTGGACGGAGGAGCAGATCGAGGAGGCCGAGGCGGCCGAGGCCGGCGGGTCATCCGCGGTGGGGCAGCAGAAGCACGCCCCCTCCACGGCGCCCCGCCCGACCGACGCCTCCTGATCCGGGCCGGGACGAGATGACCTGAGGTGAGGTGAGGTGAGGGGGCGGGGCGGCCGGGCCGTCCCGCCCCCTCCGGTCGCGGTCAGTGCAGCATGCGCAGGTACGGCCAGGACTCCGGGCCCGGCAGGCCGTCCACGTCCACGGTCCCGCTGCCGAAGGTGCTGTTCACCCAGCGCTGGAGCGCCCTCATGGCGGACTGCGAGTTCGACCCGAACACGCCGTCGATGGTGCCGGGGCTCATGTCGGAACGCCCCAGGTCCAGGCTGGCCCGCCGCAGCGAGCACTGGGCCTCGACGCCCGCCGACGAGACCCCGGAGGTGGAGGGGATCACGGTCATCCCGCTGTAGTAGCCGTAGTACCAGCGCCCGCTGTCGAACTCGCCGTTACACGAGTAGGCCGCGGCGCCGACCTCCCCCGCGGCGACCGCCCCCGAGGCCGGGAGCGCCAGGGTGCCGAACAGCGCGAGCGCCACGGCCGCCACGACGACGCGGGGACGTGTCCTCGCGAGCGGCGACCGAGGGCCGGGGGACGGGTCGACGCCCGTCGTGTAGCGATTCATGACTGCCTCCACGCTCTGCGGATCCCGTGGCGTTTGCCCGGTTCTGATGGGCAATCCTGCCGGCGAGGGCTTTCCTGCCGCTTTCATGCTCCCGGGACCGGCCGGCGCTCACTGGCGTTTCAACTCGCCTTCGCCGTCGGTGGACATGACGGGTCCTTCGGCCAGGTAGTGCAGGGTGAAGTCGTCCACGACCGTCAGCGTGATGCTCGTGTCCGGGCAGTCTCCCTGGCTGATGCGCTCGTAGACCGTCACCGCCTCGGCGGTCTGCTGTTCCAGCCGCCAGCTGCCCGCGCAGTCCAACGACGGGTAGCTGACCGTCGCCACCTCGTCGCCGATGTCGCCGCCGGTGTACTCGGCCGCGATGTCCCACTCCACGTTGTTCTGGATCGCGCTCCCCTGCCAGCTGCCGGTGAAGTCGTAGCCTCCCGGGTCCGGGTCCTCGGAGGCCGACTCGTCGCCGGTGGGCGGCTGGTCCCGGGACGGCTCGGTGGACGGTTCGGCGGCGTCCCCGGACGGCCCGGTGGGACCGGAGGACGCTCCGTCCCCCTGTCCGGCGGTCTCCCCCGAGGCGGCCTGGCCGGCGTCGTCCCCGTCACCGCCCAGCAGCGGAATCAGCGTCAGCAGCGCGACCGCCGTCACGACCGCGCCGACCACCGCGGCGAGAACGGTGGAGCGCCCGCGGCGGCTGCTCCCCGGCGGCGGTGTGGCGGTGCCGGGAGAGGCGGTGACGGTGGGCATCGCCGAATGGCCCGAGGCGGCGGGAAACGGGGCGGGGGTGGCGGGGAACGGCGCGGGGGTGGCGGGGAGCGGGGCGGTGAGCTGCGTGGGCATCGGCCCCTCGAGCGCGAGCAGGGCCGCGGCGTCACGGGCGAGTCGGTCGGTGAGCTCCGGGGGCAGCCAGGGGCCGCCGCCGCCCGCGTGCCGGGCGGCGAGCTCGGCGATCTCGTCGGGCGTCGGACGGTCGCCGGGCTCCTTGGCCAGGCAGCGCGCCACGAGGTCGCGCAGGGGTCCGGACAGCCGGCCCAGGTCCGGCTCCTCGGCCACCACGCGGTACATGAGGGAATGGGCGGCGCCGTTCTCGGTGTCGAACGGGCCGCCGCCGTTCACCGTGAAGGCCAGCACCGTGCCCAGGCTGAAGACGTCGCTGGCCGCGTCCAGCCGTTCGCCCCGCACCTGCTCGGGGGACATGAAGCCGGGTGAGCCGATGACCGCGCCGGTGCGGGTGACCACGCTGGAGTCGGCGGCCCGGGCGATGCCGAAGTCGATGACCCGGGGCCCCTCCACGGTGACCATCACGTTGGACGGTTTCAGGTCCCGGTGCACCAGCCCGCTGGCGTGCACGGCCTTCAGCGCCCTCGCGAGTCCCTCGGCCAGCCGCCACACCGTCGGCTCCGGCAGCGGCCCGTACAGCTCGTCGACGACCTGCTGCAACGGCGGCCCCGGCACGTATCCGGTGGCCACCCACGGAATCTCGGCCGTCGTGTCCGCGTCGAGCACCGGAGCGGTCCAGTCCCCGCCCACCCGCCGGGCGGCCTCGACCTCCCGCTCGAAACGGCGGCGGAAGTCCGGCTCGGCGGCGAACTCCTGATGGATCAGCTTGACCGCCACCATCCGCCCCTGGGCGGAGCGCCCGAGATAGACGCGCCCCATGCCGCCGGCGCCCAGCGCTCGCAACAGCCGGTACTGGCCCAGCGCCTGTGGGTCCTCTGGTCGCAGTGGTCTCACGGTTCCCCCGTTCGCTGATCATCGATGCTCGCCAAGTATCGCCTGCCGGCGCTCGTTTCAGGCCACTTCGACCGAGGCCGCCTTCCCCGGCCCCGAGGTGCGGATGCGCCGCCGAACTGGCCGGACGCCGCACCACGGGCGAGGGCCGGGCCACCGGGGGTGGCCGGTTCGGGGCGAGCGCCCCGCCGGTTCGCCCGCCTTCCCGGAGCAGGACCCCGCGGTCGGCGCGTTCGCGCTGCCGGCCGGGCGGTTCATCCGCACTACGCGCGTAGTTTGTCATCCCGTCAGGAGTGGCAGGTACACATCAGTCACACCACTGCACCGAAAGGCCCCCCACATGCACCGGACCCTGACGACCGGCGTCCTGACGGCGGCACTGATAGCACCCCTGTCGCTCGCCACCGCCAACGCCGCCGACCCCACCACCGTCGCCGAATCCGTCGGCACGACCGCCCCGGTCCTCGAACAGGACGACTACTACGCCGACGCGGCGGGACTGACGGGCGAGGCGCTGCGCGACGCGTTGCACGACATCGTCAGCACCGGCACCAGCACGCTCACCTACGACGAGGTCTGGGACGCGCTCAAGGACACCGACCAGGACCCGGCCGACCCGGGCAGCGTCGTCCTCTTCTACACCGGCGAGTCGCGCGACGCGGACCTGAACGGCGGCGACGTCGGCGACTGGAACCGGGAGCACGTCTGGGCCCAGTCGCACGGCGACTTCGGCACCTCTCCGGGGCCGGGAACCGACGTGCACCACCTGCGCCCCAGCGACGTCCAGGTCAACAGCTACCGCGGCAACCTGGACTTCGACGACGGCGGCTCGCCCGTCTCGGCCGCACCCGGCAACTACGCGGACGCCGACTCCTGGGAGGCGCGCGACGAGGACAAGGGCGACGTCGCCCGGATGATCCTCTACATGGCCGTCCGCTACGAGGGCGGCGACGGCTTCCCCGATCTGGAGGTCAACGACCAGGTCGACAACGGCGGCGAACCGTACATGGGTCGGCTGTCCACCCTGCTGGAGTGGCACGAGCAGGACCCGCCGGACGCGTTCGAGACGCGGCGCAACGAGGTCATCTACACGGACTACCAGCACAACCGGAACCCGTTCATCGACCACCCGGAGTGGGCCGCGGAGATCTTCGGCTGACCGGCCCGCCGCCCGCCGCCGGCGATCCCCTCCGCCGTCCCTCCGCCGTCCCGTCCGCTACCGGTAGAGCTCGGCGGCGAGCGCGATGACGGTGTGGGTGGCCGGGTGCGCGTCGTGCGTGCGCCAGATGAGATGGACGGGAACGGGGTCGGCGCCGCGCAGCGGGCGGTAGGTGATGCCCTCCCTGCGGTACTGGGCGGCGGTGGCCTCGGGTGTGAGGCCGACGCAGCGGCCGGTGGCGATGGCGGCGAGCCAGTCGTCGATGTCGCGGGTGTACTCGACGGCGGGCCGGCCGTGTTCGGGCCACAGGTCCAGGGTGGTGGTCCCGGTGCGGCGGTCGATCGCCAGGGTGCGGCCGGCGACCTCGTCCAGCCGGATGCCGCGGCGACGGGCCCAGGGGTCGTCGGAGGCCAGGGCCACGCGGCGGTCCTCGTAGCCGACGAGTGCGTGCGACCACGAGGCGAGGTCGAGCGGGGCGCGGACGACGGCGAGGTCGCACCGGCCCTCGGCGAGGCCGCCGGTCGGGCTGTTGTGGCGGACCAGACGCAGTTCGGTCTCCGGGTGCTGTTCGTGCCAGCGGCGCTGGAACTCGGTGGTGTGGCGGCCGAACGCGGACCAGGCGTGGCCGATGTGGAGGCGGGTGTGGCCGCCGGTGGCCGCACGGACGAGTTCGTCGGCGCCGGCGAGCAGGACCCGCGCCCGGGCCAGGACCTGCACGCCGACGGTGGTGGGGGCGACGAGGCGGCTGGTGCGGTGCAGCAGCCGCACCCCGAGCACGCCCTCCAGGGCGCCGAGGGTCCGCGAGACGGCGGCCTGGGAGATCCCGAGCTCCCGGGCGGCGTCGGTGAAGCTGCCGGTGTCGATGATGGCGACCAGGCAACGCAGGTGCCTCAGCTCCAGCGCACCGGCCGCCCTTCCTGCCTCATCCATGTGCCCAGCGTATAGGTGGGGCGCCGATTGCATTTTGCGCATGCCCATCGGCGTCCCATCGTGGGGGCATGAAGCCCGCGTCCGCTCCGGACTCCGTCACCGCCACTCCCCCGACCCCCGTTCCCGCCCCCGCCGGATCGCGGGCCGCGAAGGCGCACGGTCCGGGCCGGGGCACGGCCCGCTGGGGCGGGATGGCGCTGATGCTGGGCAGCGGACTGTCCAACCAGAGCGGGGCGGCCGTCGCGTCGCTCGCCTTCCCCGTGCTCGGTCCCGTCGGCGTCGTGGCGGTGCGCCAGTGGGTGGCGGCCGCCGTGCTCGGGGCGGCCGGTCGGCCGCGGCTGCGCGGGTTCACCGCGGCGCAGTGGCGTCCGGTGCTGGGCCTGGCGCTGGTGTTCGCCGCGATGAACCTGTCCCTGTACGCGGCGATCGAGCGGATCGGGCTCGGGCTGGCCGTCACGCTGGAGTTCCTCGGCCCGCTGACCGTGGCCCTGGCCGGCTCCCGGCGCCGGATCGACCTCGTCGCCGCCCCGGCCGCGGCGGGAGCGGTGGCGGTACTCGCCCGCCCCACCCCCTCCACCGACTATCTGGGCATCGGCCTCGCCCTGCTGGCCGCGGTCTGCTGGGGCTGCTACATCCTGTGCAACCGGACCGTCGGCGCCCGGCTGCCCGGCCTGACCGGCTCGGCCGCCGCGGCGCTGGTCTCCGGCGCCGTGTACCTGCCGGTGGGCGCCTGGGTGCTCTGGCAGCACCCGCCCACCCCGGCGGCGCTGGGCTGCGCGCTGGCGGCCGGGGTGCTCTCCTCGGCCGTGCCGTTCGTGTCGGACCTGCTGGCGCTGCGCCGGGTGCCGCCGCACCTCTTCGGCGTCGTCATGAGCGTCAACCCCGTCTTCGCGGCGCTCGTCGGCCTCGCCGTCCTGGACCAGCACCTCGACGCCGCCGCCTGGCTGGCGATCGCCGTGATCGTCACCGCCAACACCGTCGTCGTCTCCACCGCGCCCCGGGACGTCCCCGCCGCCGATCGGCCCTGAGCCGGTCGCCGGGTTGGCGCCGGCGCCGGTCAGCCTTACGGAGCAGCGGCATTGCGGTGGACGGGTGGCCGCGTGTCCCCGGCGGGCTGCGTGGCCGGACACGGCCACGCGAACTGGACGATCCTGCAGCGATGGGCGGCACCAGGCCGCCCCCACCCTCACAGGAGACATTCGTGCGCATCCGTACCGTGTTCGCCGCTCTCACCCTTGCCATCGGCGGGATGATCGGCACCGCCGGCACCGCGGCCGCCGACATCGACTTCGAGGTCGAGTACAACGCATCGATCGCGTCGTGCGATGCCGACAGCATCCTTTCCACGTCCTTCGAGGCGTTCTCCCCCGACTTCATCAAGTGCGGTAACGCCATCACCAACGACTGACCCACCCCGAAGCCCGGGTTCCGACCCGGTCGCGGTCCCACGCGGGAGCCGAGGGTCAGTGGGCAATCCAGACGCTACGCGGCGAGAAGCTGCCCAGGTCGCCGATCTGGCCGCCGCCGGGCACCCCGAACGGGTCGCCGACGCAGTCGTCGTTCGCGAAGAGGGCGGCGGGCTGGGTGTGGGTGTTGATGACCGAGGCCACGCGCCCGGCCCAGTCGTGGTCGGCGACGTTGACGCACGCCCCCGACTCGTTCGGCGTGCTGAGCGTGAGCACTTCGCCGGTGAAGTCGGCGCCCTCGAAGAGGCAGAGGGACCTGACCCCGGTGCACTCGGCCGACGCCGACGCGGTGGCGGGTCCCGCGGCGCCGGCCACCAGGACCGACGAGAGCGAGACGGCTCCGGCGACGAGCAGGCCCACCGAGCGCGTGCGCGTGCGTAAGGACATTCTTCTCCTTCAACAGGTCTGATGCGTAAGGGCGTTGACGCGACGGGCCGTCACCGCCCAGAACTCCATGCCCAGAACGACCATCGGTCACACAGGTCACACCGACGCGACGGCGGCCCCTACGGCGAGCGCTTCCGTCGTCCGTCGTCCCCGAGATCGCGGAGTCTCCACAGGCCGTACACCGCCAACAGTGGCTTGGCGACCAGCCATTCGCCGGGGCGGTAGTCAGCCGCGCGCACGAGCCGCTCGGCGAGGTCGGGACGCTGCCTTCGCAGGTAGACGCGGGCCTTGAACGCGTGAGCCGGCTGCGAGACGATCTTGATCCGGTCGACGTCCTCCAGCAGCGGGATCACGTTCGTGATGTTCTCCCAGGTCGTCCCGCTCCGGTCCTCGAGGAGCACCGTGCCGTCGAATCCGAGCACGAACCGGGCGTAGTCGGCCATCATCTGGGCCTCCGCGGCCCCACCGCTGGTCGCGCCGCCGCTGAAGATCACGCGAGTGCCACGCGCGCGGTCGGCGGTGACGGAGCGGACTCCGGCACGGACGCGCCAGCGGGTGATGACGTTCGCCGTCGGCTGGGGGTTCCGGTAGCCCAACACGACCACGGCCTCGGTGGCGCCCTCGCGGTGTCCCACGAGTGCCCGGGACCAGCGCCAGTTCACCCACTCGCCCCAGGCCAGGGCCGCGGCCCCGGCTATCGCCAGCCCTGTGCTTCGTCGCATGCGGCGACTCTAGGTCACCCCGGTGTCCAACAGCGACGGCGCCGACCTCCCCCGTGGGTCAGAGGGCGTCCAGTCGAGCGCGGAGCGCGCCGGCGGTGACCTGCGGGTCCCAGGTGTGTTCGCTGCCGTGGCGGGTGAGGACGGCCAGGGCCGTCCGCCAGTGCTCGCGGGCCTTCTCGTGGTCGCCGAGGGCGTGGTGGACGCGGGCGAGCCCGTCGTGGGCGCGGCACTCGTCGTCCAGCTGGCCGAGCTCGGTGGCGAGGGTGAGGGCGCTGCGGTGGCGGGCCAGGGCGTCCGGGTGGTCGCCGGTGGCGTGATGGCACCGGCCGAGGCCCTCGTGGCCCTCGAACTGTCCGTTGCGGTCACCGGCCGCCCGGGCCAGCTCCAGCAGCCGACCATAGTGTTCGGCAGCCGGCGCGTACTGGCCGAGCATTCGACGGGCGTCCCCCAGGCCGTGTCGCGCGTACATCTCGCCGTGCAGGTTGCGCGTGGTGCGGGCGAGGTCCAGGGCCCGCTCGAAGCACTCCGCGGCCCGCTCGTAGCTGCCCAGCATGCCGCGGACATGGCCGAGGCCGTACAACGCGTACCCCTCACCGCTGCGGTCACCGGTGGCCCGGGCGAGCTCCAGAGCCCGCTCGAAGCACTCCGCGGCCCGCTCGTACCGGCCCAGGTGCCCGTGCACGTGTCCGAACGCCGACAGCGCGTCCCGTTCGCCGCTGGGGTCACCGGTGGTGCGGGCGAGGTCCAGGGCCCGCTCGAAGCACTCCGCGGCCCGCTCGTAGCTGCCCAGCTTGCTGCGGACGTGGCCGAGGCCGTACAACGCGTACCCCTCGCCGCTGCGGTTGCTGGTGGTGCGGGCGAGGTCCAGGGCCCGCTCGAAGCACTCCGCGGCCCGCTGGTACTCGCCCCGATGGCGGTTGATGTGTCCGAGGCCCGTCAACGCGTTCTGTTCGCCCTCGCGGTCACCTGTGGTGCGGGCGAGGTCCAGGGCGCGCTCGAAACAGCCCGCCGCCTCCTCGTTCCGGTCCCGCATGTAGTGCATGTCCCCGAGGCGGTTGAGCGTCGCCAGCTCGCCGGCGGGATCGCGGGCGGTGGCGGCGAGGCGCAGGGCGTGCTCGTGCAGCACCACGGCCTCGTCATGGCGGCCACGGGTCCTCAGGTGGCGGTGCAGGGCGGCGGACAGGTGCAGAGTGTGCCCTGGGCTCCCGTGGGCGGCGGCGTGGCCGGCGGTGGCGAGCAGGTTGTCCAGCTCCGCGTCCAGCCAGGACCCGGCCTGCCGGGGGGCCGCGAAGGCCGGCACCGGTGTGGTGACCGGCGGGGTGGCGGGTCGCTGCTCCGTCTCGTGGGGGTAGACCGCGTCCATCGCCACGGACGCGGTGTGGGCGTAGTGGCGGAGCAGGCCGTCGAGCGCGCGGCGGCGCGCCGCGTCCGTGTCCTCGACGGCGGCCGCGGTGGTGGCGTGGGCGCGGACCAGGTCGTGGAAGCGGTAGCGGCCCGGCAGCGGTTCGGCCAGGAGGTTGGCGTCGACGAGATGGTCAAGCAGTCCGACGGTCTGCCGCACGGCGGTGCCGGTGAGGGCCGCGGCCGCGTAGACGTCGGTGTCGCTGCCGGGATGCAGGCTCAGCAGCCGGTAGGTCCGCTGCTGCGCCGGGGTGAGGTGCCGGTAGGACAGATCGAGAGCGGCGGTCACGCTGCGCTGGCCGGCCTGGAGTTCCGTCACCCCCTGGTGGTCGGCGAGTCGTTCGGCAAGGTGCGCCAGGGTCCAGGCGGACCGGGAGTTCAGGCGGGCGGCGGCGATGCGCAGCGCCAGGGGCAGCCGTCCGCACAGCTCGACGATCTCCGCCAGGTGCCCGGACGTCTCGGCGGCCACCTGGGCCCGGTCGGCGGCGTTGGTGAACAGCGCGACGGCGTCGGCCAGGGGCAGGACGTCCAGGGACACCCGGCGGGCGTCGTCGAGACCGAAGAGGCGTTGCCGGCTGGTGACGATGACGAAGCAGCCCGGGGCGGCCGGCAGGAGCGGCGTGACCTGGTGCTCGCTGTAGGCGTTGTCCAGCACGATCAGCGTGCGCGTGCCGTCGAGGTGGGTGCGGTAGAGCGCGGCGCGCTCGTCGAGACCCGGGGGGATGCGCTCGCCGGGCACCCCGAGCGCGCGCAGTGTCACCTCCAGCGCGGCGAGCGGTTCCATCGGCTCGACCCCGTGGGTGTGGCCGTGCAGGTCGAGGAAGAGCTGGCCGTCGGGGAAGGCGGGAGCCAGCCGGTGCGCGGCGTGCACCGCGAGAGCGGTCTTGCCGACCCCGGCCATCCCGTCGATCGCGCTGATCACCAGCGTCGCGGAACCGTGATCGGGGCGGAGGGAGAGAATCCCGTCGAGCTCGGTGCGGCGTCCCGTGAACACTCCAGAGTCGGCGGGGAGTTGGACCGGTATGACACGCGGGCTGGCCGCCGGGGGCCCGAGACGCTGGTCGGCTCGGAGGATCTGCCGGTGGAGCTGCTGCAGTTCCGGGCCCGGATCGACGCCGAGCTCGTCGGCGAGGCGACGCCGCATGCGGTCGTAGTGGGCCAGGGCGTCGGCCTGGCGGCCACTGCGGTACAGGGCGAGTATGAGCTGGCCGGCGAGAGCCTCGTCCAGGGGATGCTGGGTGGCGAGCGCGGTCAGCTCGGGCAGGAGCGCGGTGTGCTCCCCCCGATCGAGCAGCGCCTCGTACAGTTCCAGTCGCGCCGCGAAGCGCTCGGCGTGGAGCGTCGTGCGGAACGCGTCGGCCCAGGGGGTGTCCATGCCGGCCAGCGCCTCGTCACCCCGCCACCGGTCCAGTGCCTGCTGGTACCGCTCGACCGCGTCTCCCGGGTCCACGCAGGTGCGGGCCTGAGCCAGCAGGCGGCGGAAGCCGTGCAGGTCGATGGCCGCCTCGTCCACGGCCACGAGGTAGCCGGCGCCCTCGTGACGCACGGAGCAGTCGGTCGTCGCGTTCGCTAACACCGTGCGCAGCCGGGACATGTAGGTGCGCAGCGTCGCCCGCGCGCTGTGGGGCTGCCGCTCCCCCCAGACGCGGTAGGTGAGCTGGTCGAGCGAGACGGCACGGTTGGCGTCGGCCAGCAGCGCCGCCAGCACCCACTGCTGCTTGGGGTGCCCCAGGTCGAGCGCCCGACCGTCCACGCGCGCCGAGATCGTGCCGAGAAGCCCGAGCTCCAGCCGCATGCCGGATCCCCCTCTCCTCCCCCGTCGCACCGGAGCCGGCCCCCGAACAACCCGGCCCCGTCCACTGGCCCTCACACGGCGGGCCACAGGGTTGGATTCTACGATTCCGCCGTGTTCCCACAACGAACCTCCCGGCGCCCTCCGATGAGGACCCGTGGCGTTTCCTCGAACCGGATCGGCCACGCGGCCTCCAAGCGATCGGCCTGACCCACCCGGCTATTCCGCGCCACGGCAGCCGATCGCTTCCCCGGCGTCCGTCAGCGTGCACTGGGAGGGAAGCAACGGTGGCGGGGGGCGGCGGAGTTCCGCGGGGCCCGTGCCGTCCGGCCCAGGACGCCCCTCCGGCAGCAGACCGAAGGCCTGCGCCCGCATCACCGCCGACAGCCGGTCGCTCACCTCCAGCTTCCGGTAGAGGTGCTCGACGTGCTTGTGCACCGTGCGCGTCGAGATACCCAGCCGGTGCCCGATGGCCACCGCTGGCAGCGATTCGGCCAGCAGCTTCAGCACCACCACTTCGCGCGGCGTGAGCTTGTACTGCCTGGCCCGCTCCTCGGCCCTCGGCTTGGCCCGTGCCTCGGCGGCACCGCCCGTGGCACCCGCTCGGTCCACCATGGCACGCCAGCGCTCCAACTGCCGCTGGTGCGCGTCGACCGCCACCAGAAGCGGCTGAACGCGCAGGGCGTAGGCGCGTTCCTCCTCCGTGAAGTCGCCGTCCGCGTCCGCGTGGTAGAGAACGAATCCGCGTAAACCCCTGGTCCGCCCCGGCAACGGGATGGACATCACGTGCCCGGCCCCGTGCAGTTCCCGGCTCAGGCTCGCCACTCTGCTGTCGCGCCATGCCGCCTCGCCCATCACCTCGGCGCCGGTGCGGGGCTCGGTGTCGGGCGTGGTGGCGTAATGTCGCGCCAGCGGATGCCCGGCGCGCATCAGGCGGCGCGAGATCTCCGCCATCCGCCGCGTGCCGATGTCGTTGGGCGACCAGGCCTCCGGGCTGCCCTCGCGTCGCTCCCAGTTCGCCCTGGTCAGCCCGGCCGTCGTGGTGTGCAGGGCCCTTCCGAGCTCCGCCAGCACGTGCGCCCAGGGCGGCACCCCGGCCCGTCCGTTCAGCACGTCGGTGGCCAGTTCCAGCATCTGTTCGTAGTCCCGCTCCCGTACACCCGCCATGGCCGAAACCTGCCATGCGGGCGTTTCGGATTCGCTGTGGGACTGTTGAGGCGCCAGTGACGTCCCCGCCCACGGCGGTCCCGTGTCAGCGCGCGGACAGGCGCATCATCACGTGCTCGGGATGCAGGACGGTGGCGTTCGCGGCGAGCCGGACCGGCTCACCGGCGACGGGCTCGAAGCGCCAGCGGCCGTAGAAGGTCGAGATGGCCAGGGCCGCGCGCATGGTGGCGAAGTCGTTGCCGATGCACTGGCGGGCGCCAAGACCGAACGGGACGTAGGCGCCCCGGGACGGTGCGGGACGACCGTCGCTCCACCGGTCGGGGTCGAAGCGGGCGGGGTCCTCGAAGAGCTCCGGCTGCCGGTGCATCAGATAGGGGCTGTAGATCACGGTGGCGCCGGAGGGGATGCGGCGGCCGGCGAGCTCGGTGTCCCTGGTGACCGCGCGGGTCAGCAGCGGGACGGGTGGATAGAGCCGCATCGACTCCTTCAGCACCTGGTACAGGTAGCCGAGCCGGTGGACGTCCTCCCAGGTCGCCGTCCGTCCCCCGAGGACCTCGTCGGACTCCTCGCGGACCCGCCGCGCCGCCTCGGGATGCTCGGCCAGCAGGTGCAGCGTCCAGGTCAGCAGCGACGACGTGGTGTCGGAGCCGCCCATCAGCATCGTGAGCGCGGTGTCCCGCAGTTCCAGCGCCGACAGCACGTCGCCGTCCTCGTGCCGGGCGGTGATGAGCCCGCCGAGCATGTTGCCGTCGTCCTTCCGGGAGGCGAGATGCCTGGCGATGACGTCGTCCAGGGTGGCCCTGAGGTCGTCGAGCGCTCTGGCGTAGCGCCGGTTGGACGGGAGCGGGAGCTTCTCCTTGATCCCCAGCGGCGCCAGGACCCGCTTGTAGACGCCCTCGAAGGCGATGTCGACGGAGTCCCGCACGCCGTCGACCTCCTCCGCGCTCATGTCGGACGCGAGGAAGGTGCGGACGGTGGTGATCACCGCGAACCGGTACAGGTCGGGCTGGATGTCGAGGGTGCTGCCGTCCCGCCACGCGTTGGACGTCGCGTCGGTCTCCTCGCCGATGATGCGGCAGTACTCGTCCATCCGCGACCTGTGGAAGGCGGGCTGCACCAGTCGGCGCTGCCGGCGGTGCCCGTCGTGTTCGGCGGTGGCGAGTCCCCATCCGATGAACTCGCGCAGCTTGTCCATCTGGGGCCCGCCCTTCTCGTAGGTGCGGTCGTCGATCAACACCTCCTGGACGAGGGCGGGATGGCAGACCATGTAGGCGGGCTGGGTGCCCAGCCTGATCTCCACGAGGTCACCGTGCCGCGGCAGCGACTCCAGGAAGTCGAGCAGGTGGTTACGGAGCCGCAGCCCGTGTCCGACGAGGGGCAGCGCGCCCGGCGCCACTCCGTTGGTGAAGGTCGCCGCTGTCATGGTGGACTCCTTGGATCTGGGCGGTCGGGCGGTCGGGCGGTCAGGGAAGGCGCCGGGCGATGACGCTGTAGACGCTCGCCGTGCCGGCGCGCAGCGCGGCCGACAGGTTGTCGGCGACGTCCCGCAGCTCCTCGAAGGGCCGGGGTGCCGGCGCCGCGACGTGCCGCTCGATCCGCCCTCTGACGGCGGCGAGCCACCGGACCGCCTCCCGGGCCGAGGGCAACTGCTGCAGGTCGCGGACCGCGAAGGAGTTCCGCTCCAGTACGTCCATGAGGTACGCGAGCGTCTTGCGGTTACCACACGCCAGCCGGTCCACCTCGTCGGGGATCGCCGAGCGATAGGCGTCGAGCGGGATGGTGAAGAGGGTCTCGGAGATCACCACGGGGGCGTGGTCGGCGGTGCGCACCGAGATCGCCTTCGTCGCGGCCTCGAGCGTGGCCGGCGTCAGGTGGCCGATGCTGCCGCGCAGCACCACCAGGTCGTACGGCGGGTCGTGGTCAGGGATCAGCTCGATGTCCTTGGCGTTGCACCGGTAGAGCCGCACCCGGTCGGCGATCCCCGCCCGCGCCAGCCGGTCGGCCGTGTACCGCGTCTGCGGGCCGCTGATGTTGACTCCGTCGATCCGCGGGCAGTCGGGGTACCGCCGTGCCATGTGCAGCAGTGTCGTGCCCCAGCCGAAGCCGACGTCGAGTATCCGGCCGAGCGGCGCCCGCGGCGGCAGCCCGGCCAGGTCGAGTTGACGGTCGAAATAGCGCTCGCCCGCCTCGTCGAGGGTGCGCGGGGAACTCGGGGCGTCGTCGTAGAGTCCGAACTGGAACCACAACTCCTCGCCGATGACGGCGCGCCAGGTCGCCGGGTCGTCCTCGTAGACCGCTTCGACGCGGGGCTGGTAGGGATCGTCCGCGTGACCGGTGATGACGTCCCAGTCGCCGTCGGTGCCGTGGTTCTTCACGCCGCTCCTCTCATGCGGCTCAGGTCGCCGCGGTAGCGCTCGGACTCGAAGTGCCAGTCGACGTTTCCCCTGACCAGGTGTCGGACCCCGGTGACCCACCGGTCCACCGCGTCGGTCCGGGGCAGGGCCAGGGCGGCCTCCTCGAAGGCGCCGACGCAGCCGGTCGCCATGTCGTTCACCAGGCGGAGCGCCGCGTCCAGCGGGCGGCCCTGGTGGTGCATGAGCAGGCGCACCGCGTTGTGGATCTGCTCCGAGGCTCGTTCCTTGCCGATCGAGTGGATGTCGTTGAACAGGCCGCAGTGACCGGCCGCGGCGTCCTTGAGCGCCCGGTAGGCCGGCAGTCGGCGGACCTCGTCGGGAAGGTCGACGCCCACCGCGACCTCCATGAGGACGGCGCACCACCGGGTGCCGGCGGTGTCCCTGCGGTGCGCGAGGTAGGCGTCGAGCGGCGGCACGCGCCCGGCGTGCCGCTCCTCGCACTCGACGGTGTAGGTGCCGAGGAACGCCCTCAGGTCGTGGCGAAGCGTCGCGTACCAGCCGGGCGACCGGCCCTCGGGCAGCCGGGACCACAGCTCGGCCAGCGCCCGCTCCATCACCCCGGGGGCGGGGACGCCGTCGAGCACGCCGAGCCGGGCGGCGACCGCCGACCGGCAGAGCGCGGGGTCCCGGCCGAGCCGGCCGTCGTCGAACTGGTCGTCGTTGACGAAGATCCACGCCATCAGCCGCGCCAGGTAGACGAAGAGTTCAGGATCGGCGGCCGGGAAGTAGCGGGCCGTGGTCAGCTCGGGGTCGGCGCGGCGCAGCAGCCGGCGCACCTCCTCGTCGTCGGCCAGTCCGGCCTCGTCGATCCACTGCCACACGCGGGGGGCGCAGGACGCGCGGGCGGGGTTGGGGGGTGTCGGCGCGAACGGCATGTAGGGCACGGGGTGGGTCGTCACGCCTGGGTCCCTCCGGGGGTGGTGAGCGCTGGGTGCGCGTAGCGGTCGAGTTCCTGGCAGATGTCGACGGCGCCCCGCATCAGCGCCCGGTAGCCCCGCACGCACCGCCGGACGCTGGAGTCCGCGGCGGCCGGCGAGCGGGTCGCCTCCTGGAACGCCCGCTGGCAGTCGGTCGTGAGGCCGACCACCCTCCGCAGCGCCTCCGCCCGGCCGACGCCGGTGTGGTGCATGATCACGCTCGCGGCGTTGTGGACCTGCCCGGAGGCGAGTTCCCTGTCCACCGAGTAGAGGTCGTTGACCAACCCCATGTGCTCGGCGGTCAGGCCCCGCAGGGCGGCCACGGCGGGGTCCCCGCGCACCTCGTCGGGCAGGTCGACGCCGACGGCGGGCTCCACCAGGCCGACGAAGACGAGCATCCCCGAGGACAGGCGCCGGTGCCGGCGGTACGCGTCGGTCTCGGGGACCCGCCCGGCCAGCCGGTCGCGGGCCTCACGGGCGTACGTTCCCAGCCAGCTGGCGAGGTCGGCCCGGAACGTGCGGCACCAGCCGGACGAGCGTCCCGCGGTGGTGCGGTGCCACAGGTCGGCGAGCGCCCGGCCCAGCGGGGCCGCGGCGGGCGGGGCGGCGCCGTCGGCGGCGCGCAGCAGCGCGGCCGCGACGGCGTCGCAGCGGGCCGGGTCGTCCTCGGTGTCCAGGAGGTCGTCGACGAGGAAGTTGACGGCGAGCCACTGTGCGGCGAGGGCGAGCACCCTCGGCTCCGCGACCGGGAAGAGGCGGACGGCGATGTGTGCCGGGCGCGCCGTGGTCAGCGTCGCTCGGTGGGCGTCGTCGGCCAGCAGCCGGAACCGGCCGGCCCACGCGCGCAGTTCCTCTCCCGCCGTGGCCTCTCCCCGGGGCCCGTCATGGCCTGGCCGCATGGTCTTTCACCTCCCGCCTCTCCTGCCTCAGGAGATCAAAGGGTCTCCGCGCGGAGATAGGTGCAACGTGTCCGTAGATGTGCGTAAGTCGCTTCCGAAGAGTCCGCTTCTGCTCTTGTTCGTTGGTGTTCATGGGAATGCGATCCGGTATGCGGGCCCGGGCGGGACGGGCCGGCGGAGGGGTCCGCCGGCCCGGGACCGTCCGGTGGTGTCGGGGCTGGTTCAGGCGCGGGTGAAGGCCAGCACGGCGTTCTGCCCGCCGAAGCCGAAGGAGTGGCTCACCACGGTGCTCATCTGCAGCCGTCGCGGCTTGTCGACCACCACGTCCACCCCGACCTCCGGGTCCAGCTCCGCCACGTGGGCCGTGGGCGGGACCACCTGGTGGTGCAGCGAGAGCGTGGCGGCCACCGCCTCGTGCGCGCCGGACGCGCCGAGGCAGTGACCCGTCACTCCCTTGACCGAGGTCACGGCGGGTCGGTCACCCAGGACCCGGCGGATGACCAGCGATTCGACCGCGTCGTTCAACGGCGTCGAGGTGCCGTGGGCGTTGACGTGGTCGACGTCCCCGGGTGCCAGTCCCGCGTCCCGCAGCGCCGCCCGCAGCGCCAGTTCCGCCCCGGCGCCCTCGGGGTCGGGGCGGGTGGGGTGGCCGGCGTCCGCCGCGGCGCCGTAGCCGCTGAGGTGGGCATAGGCGCGGGCGCCGCGGGCGCGGGCGTGGTCCGGCCGTTCGAGGATGAGCACCGAGGCGCCCTCCGCGAGGACGAAGCCGTCCCGCGTCGCGTCGAAGGGACGGGACGCGGTGCCGGGGTCGTCGGTCCGGCCCGAGAGCGCGCCCATCTTGGCGAAGCTGGCGGCGACCAGCGGCGTGATGGGCGCCTCCGTGCCCCCGGCGATCACCACGTCGCACAGGTCCGCCCGCAGCAGCTCACGGGCGGCTCCGAGCGCGGTGGCGCCGGACGCGCAGGCCGTGGCCGGCGCGAAGTTGGGGCCGCGCGCCCCGTGGGCGGCGGCCACGTGCCCGGCCGTCATGTTGACCGCCGCCATGGGAATCAGCAGGGGGGAGACCATGCCGGGTCCGTGCTCCCGGTGGCGGTCGCTCTCCCGTTCCCAGGTGGCCACGCCGCCGAGCGCGCTGGAGAGCACCACGCCCACGCGCTCGCCGTCCCACTCGGCGGGGTCCAGTCCGGCCAGTTCCAGGGCCTCGTTGGTCGCGACCATCGCCATCTGCGTGACGCGGTCGAGCCGCCAGGCCGTGCGCCGCCCCAACAGGGCGTCGCCGTCGAACCGCTCCGCCCTGCAGGCGAAGTCCACCGGCATGCCGGCGAGTTCGGGGACGTGGTCGGCGGTGGCCGCGCCGGCGAGCAGGGCCTGCCAGGTGTCGGCCACGCCCAGACCACCGGCGGTCACCATGCCGAAGCCGGTGACGGCCGCGTGGAAGGGCCGGCCGGCGGTGGCCGTCATCCGACCGGACCCTTGGCGGTGATCCTGTCCGCCACCAGCGTGGCGACCTCGTCGACGGTGCTCTCGGCGCTGACCTCCTCCTCGCCGACCGGCACGGTGAAGTGCTCCTGTAGAACGAGGGAGAACTCGACCAGCGCCAGCGAGTCGAGTTCCAGCGAGTCGAACGTCACCTCGGGACCCAGTGACGCCTCGTCCAGCCCGAAGCGGGTGGTGAGCAGCTCGATCAACTGCTCACGCACGGCCTGTATCTGTGTCGCTGTCATTTCCTGCTCCTGCTCGATGATGTCGGGTGTGCGGTGTGGACGGGCGCTAGGCGGCGACGGGTGTGACGTCGGGCCAGGTCAGCGCGGCGGCGCCCCATGTCGCCCCGCCGCCGAAGGCGGTGAGCAGGACGCGGCTGCCCGTGCGCAACCGGCCGGAGCACGCGGCGTCGGCCAGCGTCAGCGGGATGGACGCGGCCGCCGTGTTACCGAGCCGCTCGATGGTGAGGGCGCACCGCTCGGCGGGCACGCCCAGGCGTGCGGCGACGGCCTGGACGATGCGCAGGTTGGCCTGGTGGGCGACGAGGCAGTCCACGTCGGTTCCGCTCCATCCGGCCTCGGCACGCACCCGTTCGGCCGCCTCCGTCATGCGCTCGACGGCGTGCCGGAAGACCGTCTTGCCCCGCATGGCGAAGTAGCGGCCGTCCCGCGCGGCGCCGTCACCGCCCAGCGGCTGTCGCGATCCGCCGGCCGCCACGAGGATGGCGTCCCGCAGCGAGCCGTCGCTGCCCAGTGACACCGGGCCGAGGGCGCCGGGCTCCCCGGGTTCGCCGGCCCTGATGACGACCGCCCCGGCGCCGTCTCCGAAGACCGCCCGGGTGGCTCGGTCGCCCGGGTCGGTGATGGTGGAGTACGTGTCGGCGCCGATGACCAGGACACGGCGGGCGGCGCCCGCACGGACGAAGCTGGCGGCGCAGGCCAGGCCGTAGACGAAACCGCTGCAGACCGCCGACAGATCCCAGGCGGGGACGCCCACCAGCCCCAGCCGCGTCGCCACGTCGGGGGCGGTGGCCGGACACCGGTGGTCGGGCGTGGTGGTGGCGAGGACGACCAGGTCCACCGAGGCGGACCCCGAGGACTTCAACGCCCCCTGCGCCGCAGCCAGTGAGAGGTCTCCGGTGGCGGTGCCGGGACGGACGACGCGCCGTTCCCGGATGCCGGTGCGGGAACGGATCCACTCGTCGGAGGTGTCGAGGTAGGCCGCCAGATCGTCGTTGGTGACGACGTTGTCCGGCAGTGAGGTGCCAATTCCGCAGAGAACAGGAGTCGGCTGCATGGTCAGCCTCTTTCTGTGTTTCGGGCTCTTTCCGTGTTTCGGGGTGCCGCGTCACGAGAGGTCGCGGCGCACGAGGGCGCGGGTGAGCCCGTGGAAGACGAAGTGGTTCTTCTCCGCGACGTCCACGACCTCCCACCCGCCTTCCAGGAGGGGGGTGATCTCGGTCAGGGCGAACTCCGCCTCCGCCAGGGCGATGCGGATGCCGGGGCAGGTGTGGTCGCCGATGCCGAAGGCCAACCCGTTCGGCGGTCCGATCCAGATGGCGATGCGCTCGTCCGCGGCGACGGGGGTGTCGGCGATCGCGACGGGGGCCACGGCCCGGCGCATGACGTGGCGGGTGGGGCAGATCTCGTTGACCAGCTTGCGGACGGTCCGGCCCCGGCCCCGCGAGGCCGTGAAACGGGCCGCGAGTTCGCCGGACTGGGAGATGCGCAGGGCGGACGCGGCGAGGAAGTTCATGGAGTTCTCGTACGCGGCGTGCGTCAGCATCACCGGGGTGACGAGCAGCTCGTCCTCGGTGATCTCGCCCGCCTCAGCCGCGCGTCGCAGGAGGTCGAGACCGCCGCCGGGCACCGCACGCGCCTTGAGGAAGAAGCGCACGACCCGGTGCATGGCGGTGTTGGCGGGCGTGGTGCCGTCGATCCACACGTCGAGATTCGCGGCGGTCTGGGATATCTGGTCGAGCAGGGCATAGCTCAGCTCCTCCTCCACCGCCAGCACCGCCGAGGCGACGACGGCCGCGACGGGGCGGGCGAAGTCGGCGACCAGGTCGAGCTCCGTTCGACCGTCAAGTCCCCGGACGACGCCGCTGATCTCCGCCAGCACCTCCTCCGGCAGCGGTTCGAGGCGGCTGACCACCTCGCGCACCACGCCGCGCAACCGCGCGTGGTCGTCGGAATCCATGAACAGCAGGTTTGCCGAGCCGGCCGTGGCGCCTCCCGGGTTCGAGCTCAACTCCGGGTGGCGCAGCGCGTGGACGCACGCCTCCTTCGACGTGAACGTCGTGCCCGAGAACTTCATCGCCCTCTCCCTTGCTCCTCAGCCGCATCGGCCTGTTGGGTCCTCGCGGTTCCGATCTCCATCGCCGTCGTGGCGTCCGGCACCGCGCGCCGACGCCGGCCCGCCCACCGCGGCCCGGTCAGGCGCAGGGCGAGCAGCAGCGCGCCGGCCACCGCGACGGCGACGCCCGTCAGGTACGCGCTGTGCTGCCCGGCGAGTACGTCCTGCGGTGTTTCCGACGGCGTGAAGGCGACCGCGATCGTCGCCGCGACGGCCAGGCCGACGCCGGCCCCGAGTTGCTGCGCGGTGACGTTGAGCCCGCCCGCCACCCCGTGCTGCTCGTCGGGCACTCCGGTGAGCGAGGAGGCCGTCATCGACACGTAGGTCAGTCCCTGGCCCAGCCCCATCACCAGGACGCCGGGGAGGATGTCGATCCAGTAGACGCCGTCGAGTGGGGTCCTGACCCACCACGCCACCCCGAGGGCCACCACCAGCAGACCGGCGATCATCAGCCGGAGCGGGCCGGTGCGGCTGAGCAGCTTCCCGCCGAGGCCCGCGGAGAGCACCACGACCGCCCCCATCGGCAGCCCGGCGAGCCCGGACTGCAACGGCGAGTAGCCGAGGATCTCCTGCATGTAGATGGGTGCGTAGAACAGCACCGAGGTCATGGCGGTGAAGAACGCGACCGCGGTGAGCATCCCGTCGCGCACCGGGGCCGACCGCAGCATGGCCAGCGGCAGCAGCGCGTCCGCCGCGACGCGCTCCCGCACGAGGAAGCCGGCGAGCAGCAGCACCGCGACGCCGAGGGCGAGCAGCGGGGCCGTGGCCGAACCGGCCGAGGACAGCTCGGTGACGCCGTAGACGCAGAGCACCAGCCCGGAGGTCGCGAGCAGCAGCCCGGGCAGGTCCAGCGACCGGGCCACCCCCGCGCTCTCGGGGAGCACCCGGCCGACGGGCAACAGCGTGATCACCCCGAGCACGAACGTGAACAGGAACACCGAGCGCCACCCGAAGGCGTCGGTCAGCACCCCGCCCAGCAGCAGACCCGCGGTGAAGCTGACCGCGCCGACCGAGGCGTAGACGCCGAACGCCCGGTTGCGTTCCTCGCCCTCGGGGTAGAGGTGCGTGATCAGCGCGAGCGAGGCCGGGCCGGCCAGTGCCGCGCCGACGCCCTGCCCCGCCCGGGCGGCGATCAGGAACGCCGGTTCGGTGGCGAGCGCGGCCAACAGCGACCCCAGGGTGAAGACCGCCACGCCGGCCGCGAAGACGCGTCTGCGTCCGAAGACGTCCGCGGCGCGGCCCCCGAAGAGCAGCAGCGCGGCGAAGGCGACCGCGTAGGAGCTGACGATCCACTGCAGTCCCTGGCTGTCCATCCCCAGCCGGTCGCCGATCTCGGGCAGCGCGGGGTTGACGATGCCCAGGCTGCTGACGTCGAGCGCCAGCGCGAGCGACAACACGGCGAGCGCGAGTCTCCTGCTGCCGCCGGTGGTCGGGTCCGTGGTGTCGGCCATCTCAGGGGTGCGTTTCATGGTGAGGGTGCGCTCCGGTCACCGGGTTTCGGGAACCGTCGCGAGACGGCCCTCGCCGTAGAGCTGCCGGCACTGGTGGCGCTGCACCTTGCCGCTGGAGGTTCGCGGAATGCCGCCGCGTCGCACGAACACGACGTCGTGGACGGAGACCCCGTGCCGCTCCGCGACCGATCTGCGGACCGTGCGCCGCAGCGCGCGCAGGTCGACGCCGGTCATCATGTCCCCGCGCAGTTCCAGGGCCAGCACCAGCCGCTCGCGGTCGTCGGCCTCGGTGCCGAACGCCGCGGTGAGGGTGGCGGCCGGGATCGCCTCCGTGAGGGTCGCCTCGAGATCGGCGGGATAGTGGTTCTGACCGTCGATGATCACGAGGTCCTTCAACCGCGCCACGATGTACAGGTGGCCCGCGTCGAAGAACCCGAGGTCCTCCGTGCGCAGCCAGCCGCGGCTCGTCGTCCCGTCAGCGGCGGTGAGTTCGGCGTCGAACATGGTCGCCGACGTCTCCGGGCGTTCCCAGTACCCGGCGCAGACGTTGCCGCCGCGCACCCAGATCTCACCGACGCGCCCCGGCGGCAGTTCGGTGCGCTCCGAGGGCTCGACGATGCGGACGTCCTGGCCGACCGGCGCACCGCAGCCGACGAGGTCCACCGCGTCGGCGTGCCCGGACGGCAGCGGCACGACCTGGCCGGCCCGCAGCCGCTCGCGGTCGTAGGCGCCGGTCACCATCTCCGCTTCGGCCAGGGTGCACGTCACCGTCAGCGTGGCTTCGGCCAGACCGTAGCCGGGAGCATGCGCGCCCCGGCGGAACCCGTGAGGTGCGTACTCCTCGGAGAACCGGTCGAGGGTGGTCCTGCGGATGGGCTCGGACCCGTTGACGAGGACCGTGAGGGCGCTCAGGTCCAGCCCCGCGCGGTCCTTGGGCCGCACCCGCGTCACGCACATGTCCAGGCCGAAGTTCGGGGTCACGGAGTGGGTCGCGCGCTCGGTGGTGAGCAGGTCGAGCCACCGCCGGGGCTGCCAGACGAACTGGAACGGCGCCAGGTAGGTCGCGGGCGCGCCCACCCGCAGCGCCGTCAGCGCGAAGATCAGCCCCATGTCGTGGAAGAACGGCAGCCAGCTGACGAACCGCGACTCGGGGACGAGTCCGGTCACGCCCGCCAACTGAGCGGTGCCGGTCGCCAGGTTGCCGTGCGTGACCCGCACGCCCGCGGGACGACGGGTGGATCCCGAGGTGTACTGGAGGTAGGCGACGGCGTCCAGCGGCGGTCGGGGAGCCTCCGCCGTCGCGACGTCGCCCTCGGCGACGGTGTCGACCAGGTGCACCCGGAACGGCTCGGCCCCGTGCAGCCCCGAGAGCAACCGCTCGGTCGACGCCCGATGCGGCGTGGTGGTCAGCACGGTGCGGGCGCCCGCGTCGGTGATCGCGGCGATGACCCGGCCGTCCGGGCGACCGGGCTCCTTCGGGTGCAGCGGCACGGCGACGCGGTCGCCGAGCAGGCAGGCGACGAATCCGACGAGGAAGTCGAGGCCCTGGGGGCACAGGATGGCCACCGGGCCCCTCGACCCGTCACGCCGCAACACCTCCGACAGGCCGGCCGCCCGGCGCAGCAGTTCCTGGTAGGTGAGTTCGCCGCGCTCGGCCCCGTCCGCGTCGTCGAACCAGCAGAAGGAGGCGGCCACGGCGGTGGGCCGGCTGACGGCCTGCCACCGAAGCACGTCGAGGAACGTGTCGAACGCCGCGTGCGGCACGCGCGTGTCGAGTGGTTGGGAGGTCTGGGTCATGCTCCTTCTTCTCCGGTTCTTCTCCGGTTCTTCTCCGGTTGACGGACGGCTGGTGTCACGAACGGCTGGTGTGGGTCAGGGTCGGGCGCGCCGGGGGACCCGAACGATCGGCGGCAGCTCGGGGCCGGCGGTCCGCCCTGGCCGGCCCATCAGGCCGGCGAGGCCGGAGACGGTGGGCGCCTCGAAGAACTCCCGGATGGGAACCTCGATCCCGTGCTCGGCCTGGACCCGCGACAGCATGGTCGTGGCCATCAGGGAGTGGCCCCCGAGCTCGAAGAAGCTCTCGGTCACCCCGAACCCGTCCCGTTCCAGCAGCCGGGTCCACAGCTCCCACACGGTCCGCTCGACGTCGGTGCGCGGCGCGACCACCGTGTCCGGGTCCGCCGTCCTGGCGGTGAGCGCGGGAAGACGGCCGCGGTCCACCTTGCCCGCCGCGTTCACCGGGATCCTCTCGACGAGCCCGAACGCGCCGGGCACCATCTGCCGGGGCAGGCGGTCGCGCAGCACCTGGTGCCAGTCGACCCCGGTCTCCTCGTGGCCCGGCGCGGGCACGAGGAACGCCTCCAGGACCGGCTCCCCTGCGTCGGTGGTGGACAGCCGGGCCGCACAGTCCTTGACGGCGGGGTGTTCGCGCAGGACCGACTCGATCTCCCCGAGCTCGATCCGGTAGCCCCGCAGCTTGATCTGGTGGTCGGTGCGGCCGAGGTACTCCAGCGCACCGTCGACGCGCCGTCGCGCGCGGTCGCCGGTGCGGTACAGGCGCTCCCGGGTCCGCGGGTGCGTCACGAACCGCTGTGCGGCCAGCTCGGCGTCGCCGAGGTAGCCCCTGGCCAACTGCGCGCCGCTCAGGTACAGCTCGCCGGGCATCCCGACCGGCACCGGGGTCAGGCCCGCGTCGAGCACGTGGAGGCCGCAGTTGGGCAGCGGGTCGCCCAGCGGCGCCGCGCCGGTGGCGACCGGCCCGGACAGGGCGGCGGCGCTGACCCAGATGGTGGCCTCCGTCGGCCCGTACATCGAGATCAGGCTCGGCACCCGTGCGACGAGTCCGGCGACCTGCGCCGCGGGCAGCGCCTCACCCCCGACCAGCAGCCTGGACCGCCCGGCCAGTGCCTCGGCGGGCAGTAGCTTCACGGTGGTCGGGGTGGCCTGGTACAGCGTCGCGCCGTCGGTGGCGCCCGGGAGCGCGGGCGCGGCGTCGAGGAGATGCGGGCGCAGCCGAAGCGTCCGCCCGGTCGCCAGCGGCCAGAACAGCTCGAGCAGCGAGATGTCGAAGGTGATCGACGTGGTCGCGACGACGTCCTCGTCACCGGGCGCGCCGAGGACGTCGGTGAGGCCGGTCAGGAACGCGACGAGGTTGCGGTGCTCGATCAGTACGCCCTTGGGCCGGCCGGTGCTTCCCGACGTGTAGATGAGATACGCGAGGTGGGCCGGCGTGGTGGCCGGCAGGTCGGGAGAGACGCCCGGTGTGCCCTCCGGCAGCGCGACGGGCAGCGCCGCCCACGCCGCCTGGTCGGGGACGGGCAGCTCGGTGCCCGGGTCGGTGAGCACGAGGCGCAGTCCGGCCGCCCTCGCCGCTTCGTCGAGGATGTACGTCGTCCGGTCGGCGGGGTGGTCGGTGTCGAGCGGCAGATAGGCGCCGCCGGCCAGCCAGACGCCCAGCAGCGCGGGCACCAGCGCGGGCGTCCGCCCCATCAGGACGCCGACCGGGACGTCGGGTCCGACACCGCGGGCGCGCAGCGTCTCGGCGATGGCGCCGGCGTGCGCCCACAGCTCGGCGTAGCTGAGCGCCCGGTCTCCGCAGCGGAGGGCGACGCGGTCGGGCGTGGACTCGACCCACCGGTGGATCAGTTCGTGCGTGCCGACCGGCGGCACGTCCAGCCGCGCGCCCCGCCCTCGTTCCCAGCCCTCGCGGGCGTCCGCCTCGGGAAGCAGCGGCAGCGCGGACAGCGCGACGTCGGGCGCGGAGAGCGCGGCGCCGAGGAGCGTGTCGAACGCGGCGGCCAGCGACTCGACGGTGCCGCGGTCGAACAGGTCGGTCGCGTACTCCCACTCCGCGACCACTCCGTCGTCCGAGGGGATCAGGGAGAGCGTCAGGTCGAACTTCGAGGTGACGGCCTCGGTGGGGACCCGTTCGACGTCGAGGCCGTCGAGCGCGAGCAGCTCGGGCGCCGCGTTGTGCAGGATGAACATCACCTGCGCCACCGGGTTGCGCGACAGCTCGCGCTCGGGGGCGAGCAGCTCCACCACCCGGTCGAACGGCAGCTGCTGGTGGGCGTAGGCGCCGAGCGCCGCGCTCCGGACCTGGCCGACCAGCTCGGTGAACGTCGGGTCCGCTCCGGTGCGCACGCGGATGGCGACCGTGTTCAGCAGGAAGCCGATGAGCGACTGCTTCTCGGGAACGTCCCGGTCGGCGATGGGCGTGCCGATGAGGACGTCGGCCACGTCGGCCCAGCGCGACAGCACCCCGCCGAACGCCGAGAGCAGCACCATGAACGGGGTCGCGCCCAGGCGCCTGGCCAGGTCGGCGGCGCCGGCGAGCACGTCGCCCCCCGAGCACAGCGTCCTGCGCACGACCGCGCCGGCGAACGACTGCACCGGCGGGCGCGGCCGGTCAGCGGGGAGGTCGAGCACCAGCGGCGCGCCGTCCAGTGCCTCCCGCCAGTAGGCGAGCAGTTCGGCCGACGCCTCGTCGGTCAGGGTCGCGCGCTGCCAGGCCGCCACGTCCGCGTACTGGACCGGCAGCTCGGGGACGGCGGCCGCGGCTCCCCCGGTGAACTGCCGGTAGAAGGCGGCGATCTCCCGGATCAGCACGTCGAGCGACCAGTCGTCGGTGATGATGTGGTGCATCGCCAGGTAGATCGTGTGGTCCTCGGGCCCGTTGCGCACGACCCGGGTCCGCAGCAGCGGCTCCGTCGCGAGGTCGAACGGGGTGCGCAGCTCGACGCGCGCCCAGTCTCGTCCGTCGACCGCGTCGACCTCGGCCAGCGGCGGTTCGACGTCGCGCAGGACCTGCAGGACCGCGCCGTCCTCGGCCTCGAAGGTGGAGCGCAGCACCTGGTGCCGGCCCGCTACCTCCCGCACGGCCCGCCGGAACGCGTCCGGCACGAACCGTCCGGTGCACCGGAAGCCCGCCACCACGTTGTAGACGCAGGCGTCGGGCACGAGTTGCTCCAGGAACCACAGCTGCTGCTGGCCGAACGAGGCGGGCACGCGGTCGCGGTCGGCCAGGCGGGGGATGACCGCGTCGCCGGGCGTCCCGGCCACGTCCTGGTCCTGCCGCTCGATGATGGCCCGCGCCAGCTCCTCGATCTCGGGGTTCTCGTAGAGCAGGGCGGACGTCACCTCGATGCCGAACCGGGAGCCGACCCGCTGGGCCACCTGAGGCACCAGGACCGAGCTGCCGCCGATCTCGAAGAAGTCCCGGTCCCGGTCGATGTCCGAGACCGGAACGTCGAGGACGTCGGCGAGCACCGCGATCACGGCGTCGCACATCTCGTCGAACCGGTCGTCGACCACGGTCCCGCTGGAATCGTCGCTCATCAGTTCCCCTCCCCTGGTCCGACGCTGCCCGCGACGGCCCTGCGCCGTGCCTGCTGGCGCCGCCGCGCCCGGTTCCGCTCCTCGCCCCTGTGCGCCAGGGGCGCCTGCTCCGCGCCGTCGTCCAGGAACGCGGCCAGCCTCGTGACGCTCGTGTGCGTGAACAGCGCCAGCACCGGCACCTCGCGGCCGAGCCGCTCCGACAGGGCGATGCTGAACCGAGCCAGGGTCAGCGAGTTCATGCCCAGGTCGAAGAAGTTCTCGTCGGTGCTGCCGGACTCGTCCGGCAGCATCCGGTCGAGGATCTCCTGCAGGATCTTCTCGGTGTCGGTGACCGGCTCCCGCACCTCACCGGAGCGCCGGCGGAGCGAGCCGCCCAGGTCCAGCAGCCGCCTGCGGTCCGCCTTGCCGCTCGCGGTGGTCGGGAACGCGGGGAGCACCGTGATGGCCGGCACCATCGGACGCGGCAGCAGCTGCTCCAGGTGGCCGCGCAGGCGCGCGGGCAGGCTGCGCGCGGCAGCCGAGAACAGCGGCCGGTTGGTCAGGGGGGTGGCTGGGGCGCTCACCGCGAGCGGCGGGCGGGCGCCGGCCCGGACGGTCAGGTGGTCGTGGTGCGGATGCCGCAGGTCGAAGGTGACCTGGGCGTCGGGGCTCAGCGCGAGGATCTCGGGCACGGACAACGCGCCCGGGGCGTCGGTGAGCCGGGCGTTCGGGATGCCGGTGACGACGTCGCCGGCGGCGAGGCGCTCACGCAGCCGCTCCGTGTCCCGGCCGAGCGCGGCGTGGTCGATGGTCGGCACCCGCCCGGCGGCGTTCCGCGGGGCGCCGACGGTGAGGACGACGTCGTAGCGGTAGCGCGAGAGCTCGTTGTCCGCGGTCATCCGCTTGGGCGCCACCCAGACGTCGACCGGAACGCCCTGCCGTGCGGCCCACCCCTGGAAGAACGCCGGATCGACGACCAGTTCCTCCTCGTCGTCGACGCGCTGGGCGACCCGCCGGGAGAGGCTCTCCTCGTCCTGCGCGGGGTCGCGGACCCGCTCGACGGAGCGGTGGAACGCGGACAACAGTGCCAGGTCGCGGACGTCGCCGACCACGATCGTGCCACCGGGTTCGAGCAGGCCCGCGGCGGCGTCGAGGACGCCGGCGAGGTACTCCGCGGACGGAAAGTACTGCGCGACCGAGTTGATGACGACGCAGTCGGGGCGGGCGGCGAGCCTTTCCCGGAACCCGGGCTCGGCGAGCTCGGCGGCGCTGCCCCGCAGCAGCCGCACCCGGTCCGCGAGCGGCCCCAACCGGGAGGCGACGAGGTCGATCACGGCGGGCGAGACGTCGAGGCCCGTGTAGCACTCGGCGTCCGGCGCCAGGCGGAACAGCAGCAGCCCGGTGCCGGAGCCGACCTCCAGGAACCGGCGCGCGCCCTGGGACCTGACGAGCGCGACGATCCCGTCGGCCCACTCCCGCATCTCCTCGGGCGGGATCGGCTCGCCGGTGTAGCTGCTGCGCCAGCCGCTGAGGTCCAGATCGGCCGCGGTCGCCTCGGCTCCTGCCCCGGCGTCGGTCCCGGCGTCGGCCGTGCCGTCGGCGTAGACCCCGTCCCAGACGGTGGCCCACTGGTCGAGTTGGCCCTGTGCCAGCTCCCCGGCCACGTGCTCCATCTCGGGGGTGACGAAGCCGAGGAGCCTGCCCCCGTCCTCGATGCCGAGGTCGGCCACGACCGCCGCGTCGCGGACCGCGGGGTGCTCCCGCAGCACCGCCTCGATCTCGCCGAGCTCGATCCGGTGGCCGCGCAGCTTGATCTGGTGGTCCACCCGCCCGAGGTACTCCAGCGTGCCGTCGGGGCGGCGGCGGGCGCGGTCGCCGGTCCGGTAGAGCCGCTGCCCGGTGACGGGGTGGCTGACGAACCGCTCCCGGGTCAGTTCCGGGTTGTTGAGATAGCCGCGGGCCAGTTGCTCGCCGGCGATGTGCAGTTCCCCCGGCATCCCGGGCGGCACCGGCGCGAGGTCGCGGTCCAGGACGTGGAGTCCGGTGTTGGGGAGCGGAACGCCGAGGGGCGCGACGGCCGTGCCGATCGGGCCGGAGAGTCGCGTCGCGCTGGCCCAGATGGTGGCCTCCGTCGGCCCGTACATCGAGACCAGATCCGGCACGCGGGCCGTGAGCCTCGCGATCTGCCCGGCGGGAAACGCCTCCCCGCCGACCAGCAGCCGCAGGCCGCCGTCAGCGTCGCCGAGGGGCGCCAGGTCAACGGTGGTGGGCGTCGCCTGGACCAGGCGCCGACCGGTCGTCGTGGCGGCCGGCGCCCCGCCGGTCACCCCGGTGAGGAGCCCGTCGTGGAGTTCGAGGGTCCGGCCGGTCGTCAGGGGCCAGAAGAGCTCCAGCAGGGAGATGTCGAAGGTGACGGCCGTGGTGGCCAGGACGGTCTCGTCCTCGGGCGCGCCGAGCGTGTGGTTCAGCCCGGTGAGAAACGCGACGAGGCTCCCGTGCTCGATGAGGACGCCCTTCGGCCGGCCGGTGCTGCCGGAGGTGTAGATGACGTAGGCGAGGTCCGAGGGCGTGACGGTGGTGGGGGTGAACGCCGTCGCCGGGGTGTCGTCGGGCAGCGTGACGGCGTGCGTCTGCCAGGCCGGGTCCGCCGGTGCGGGGGGATCGACGCCGGTGCCGGGGTCGGCGAGCACCAGCCGCAGGCCCGCCCGCGCGGCGTCGTGGAGGATGTAGCTCAGCCGGTCGGCGGGGTGGTCGGTGTCGAGCGGCAGGTAGGCGCCGCCGGCCAGCCAGATGCCCAGCAGCGTGGGGACGAGCGCCGGCGTCCGCCCCATCAGGACGCCGACCGGGACGCCGGGGCCCACTCCCCGGCCGGCGAGGTCGGCGGCGATCGCGCCCGCGTGGGCCCACAGTTCGCGGAAGGTGAACGTCCGGTCGCCGGCGCGCAGGGCGACCTTCTCCGGGTGCCGGAGGACCTGCTCCCGGATCAGCTGGTGCGTGGCGACGTGCGGGACGGGAAGCGACTCCCCGCGGCCGTCGGCCCACGCGCGGTCGGCCTCGTCGGCGCCGAGCAGCGGCAGCCGCCGGACCGGGGTGTCCGGCGTGGACAGCGCGGCCTCGAGGAGGACGTCGAGCGCGTCGGCCATCGCCTCGACGGTGGCGCGGTCGAACAGGTCGGTCGCGTACTCCCAGACCGCCTCGATGCCCTCCTCACCGGGGATCAGGGTCAGCGTGAGATCGAACTTGGACGTGGTCGAACCGACCTCGATCGGCTCCGCCCGAAGGCCCGGCATCGCCAGCCGCGTGTCGGAGGCGTTCTGCAGGACGAACATCACCTGGGCCACCGGGTTGCGCGACAGATCGCGCTCGGGCGCCAGGTCCTCCACCAGCTTCTCGAACGGCAGGTCCTGGTGCCCGTAGGCGTCGAGCGCCACCTGCCGCAGCCGCTCCACCAACGCGGCGAACTCCGGGTCGTCGTCGCTGCGCACCCGCATGATCAGCGTGTTGACGAAGAAGCCGATCAGCGGCTCGATCTCGGGCCGGGTGCGGTTGGCGATGGGCGTGGCGATCAGCACGTCGTCGACGTCCGACCAGCGCGACACCAGGGTCCCGAAGGCGGCGAGCAGCACCATGAACGGCGTGGCGCCCAACCGCTTCGCGAGCCGGTCGACCTCGGCCGCGCACGCGCCTCCCCACGTGCCGCCGAGCGTCCGGCGCACGGTCGAGCCCCGGAACGTCTGCACGGCGGGGCGGACCCGGTCGGCGGGCAGTTCCAGGACCAGCGGCGCGCCGGCGACCGCCGCGCGCCAGTAGCCGAGGAGGTTCTCCAGGTGCGCCCCGCGGAGCACCTCCCGCTGCCACACGGAGAAGTCGAGGTACTGCACCTCGAGTTCCGGCAGGTCCGCCGCCTCGCCGGTGACGAACTCGCGGTAGTAGGCCGCGAGTTCACGGAGGAAGATGCCCGACGACCAGCCGTCCCCGACGACGTGGTGCAGGGCGAGGATCACGACGTGCCGCTCCGCGCCCTCGTGGGCGATCCTGGCCCGCACGAGCGGGCCCGACTCGAGGCTGAAGGGGGTGGACAGTTCGGTGCGCACCCAGGTGTCGGTGTCACCGCCGGACACCTCGGTGACCTCGGGCGCCGCCTCGCCGACCACCTGCATCACCGCGCCGTCGTCGACGCGGAACGTCGAGCGGAGCACCTCGTGCCGTTCCAGCACGCGGGCGAGGGCCCACCGGAAACCGGACGAGGAGAACTCGCCGGTCAGCCGGTAGCCGACGACCACGTTGTAGACACACGACCCGGGCACGAGCTGTTCCAGGAACCACAGCCGCTCCTGCGCGAAGGACGCGGGGAACATGTCCGGTTCGGTAGCGCTCACGGCTGCTCCTCAAGGATGTGCTGCAGGCGGGACTCCGCGGAGCTGATCCCCACCTCGTGGTCGAAGGCCCTGGCCAGGACCGCCTGGACGGTCTGCCCCCGGTCGTCGGTGGACAGTTCGCGCAGGCAGCAGACGAAGTCGCGCAGCAGGCGGGCCTGGGTGTCGGCGTCGACGGCGGACTCGTAGCCGGACTGCAGGACCTCGTAGACGCCGTCCGGGTAGGGGTAGATGTCGATGCGGACCGCGTGCTCCTGGCGGGCCATGATGATCAGCGGCCGGTCGTTGATCACCAGGTCGTCGGCGGCGGTGGAGGCCCGGTGCCGCGGGGTGTTCTGGAACACGAAGTACGAGTCGAACAGCGCGGCGTTCTCGGGCAGGCCGGTCCACCGGGCGATCTCGCCCGGCGTCGGGAAGTCGTGGCCGGCCAGCTGCGCGAACCACCGCCCCCGCTCCCGCAACCAGTCGCCGAGCCGCTCCGACGGCACGTACCCCACCACCGCCGGCACGGTGTTCATGAACACGCCCACGGCCCCCTCGACGCCGGGCAACTGCGGCGGCCGGCCCGCGGCCGTCACCCCGAAGGTCACCTCCGGGTGGCCGGAGGTGCGCAGCAGCGCCAGCGCCCACGCGGACTGGAACAGCGACGCCACGGTGACGTCGAGCCTGCGCGCCGTGGCGGCCAGGCCCCGGCCCACCTCGCCGGGCACCCCGGCGCCGAGCACGCGGAAGGGCGAGTGCGTCCACTCGGCCGCGCTTCCCGCCGACAGCGCGTTGCGGACCGTGGTGCCGCCGAGTTGGCGGTGCCACCATTCGGCGTGCTCGGGGTTGGCGCGTTCCCTGGCCAGCCAGGCGGCGAACAGGCCGTAGTCGAAGTCCGAAGCCGGCGGCGCGGCCTCACCGCGCTGGACGACGTCGGCGTAGGCGTCGAGGAAGTGGCCCATGCACAGGGAGAAGCTCCAGCCGTCGAGCCGCCGGTAGTCGCAGGACAGCAGCCAGATTCCCGCGTCGTCGGTGAGGCGGATGATCCGGTGCCGCATCGGGACGGGGACCGCCGCGTCGAAGCCGAGGGACAGGTCGGCGGCCAGCGCGGCGCGGGTCCTGGCCTCCCGCTCCGCGGCGGGGACGCCGCTCCAGTCCTCGTAGACCAGGGACCCGGCGGCGGCGGCCTCGTCGACCCCGCCGTGCACGACCTGCACCGGCACGCCGTCCCGCTCGTCCAGGCTGGTGTGCAGCAGGCCGTGCGCGCGGACCGTGGCGATCCAGGCGCGCCGCGCGGCGTCGGGATCCAGCGGCCCGGAGAACCGCAGCACCCGCTGCATGGTGAACAGGCCGGGCGCCCCGGCCCCGAACCCGTGCATGTGCTCCTGAAGCGGCGCGAGCGGGTACACCCCGGCGACGCCCGCGGTACGGTCGGCGGCGGTCCGCAGGTCCACCGCCTCCAGCGCCGTCGGCCGAGGGCCGGCCGCCCGCGCGTCGGCGAGCGCCGCGATCGCCTCCAGCGTCTGGTGCTCGAACATGTCGCTGACCTGGAGGTCGTAGCCCGCGGGCACCAGTCGCGCGACCACCTGGACCGCCCGGATGGAGTCGCCGCCGACCTGGAAGAAACGATCCAGTGCGCCGATCCCCCGCACCCCGAGCACGTCCTGCCACACCAGGGCGAACGCGCGCTCGGTGTCGCTCCTGGGTGCCACGTACGTCGCAGAGCTCAGCGCGCGCGCCTCGTCGGGCCGCGGCAGCCGCTTGCGGTCGGTCTTGCCGCTGGAGGTCAGGGGGAACTCCGCCAGGACGGTGATCGCCGGGACCATGTGCGCCGGCAGCAGCCGTTCCAGGTGGGCGCGCAGCTGTGAGGGCAGGCTCCGCGCCGCGGTGGCGAGCAGCGGGCTGTTGGCCAGGGCGACGGAGCCGTCGACGGCGGCGGTGACGGCGGGCAGCGCGCCGGGCTCGGCGGTGCGGTGGACCACGAGGTGGTCGTGGTCGGGGCGGGTGAGGTCGTAGGTGACGTGCGCGCCCGGTGCGGCGGCCAGGATCTCGGGCACCGTGAGCGCGCCGGGTGCCGTGGTGAGGCGGGCGTTCGGTATCCCCGCGACGGCGACCGCACCCGTGCCCGCCAGTACCGCGCGCAGCCGTTCCGGGTCGGATCCCAGGTCGGCGTAGTCGAGCTGACGGTCCGCGCGGGGCGCGGCGCCGCGCGGGGCGACGGTGAGGACGACGTCGTAGCGGTAGCGGGACAGCTCGTTGTCCGCGGTCATCCGTTTCGGCGTGAGCCACACGTCGACGGGAAGGTGCCGTGCGGCGGCCCACGCGAGGAAGAACTCCGGCGCGAGGACCAGCTCCTCCTCCTGCTCCAGGCGCCTGGCGACCCTGGCCGCGAGCGTCTCCTCGTCGAGGCCAGGGTCGCGGAACAGCTCGACCGACCGGGAGAGCGACGCGTGCAGTCCGAGGTCGCGGACGTCGCCGACGATGATCGTTCCGCCGGGCTCGACGAGCTCGGCCGCCGCGTCGAGGACGGTCGTGAGGTAGTCGGCCGACGGGAAGTACTGGGCCACCGAGTTGATGACGACGCAGTCCGGCCGGGCCAGGAGCCGGTCGGCGAAGCGCGGGGCCGCGATGTCCTCGGCGCTGCCGGGTATCAGGTCGACCGTGTCGGCGAGCGGTCCGAGCCGCGCCCGGACGAGGTCGAGCACCGGCCGGGAGACGTCGAGGCCGGTGAAACGCTCCAGGTCCGGGGCGAGCCGGAAGAGCAGCAGGCCGGTGCCGCAACCGATCTCCAGGACCCGGGCGGGTCGGCGCGAGCGGATGAGTCCGACGATGTCGTCGGCCCACTCGCGCATCTCGCCGGCGGAGAGTTCCTCCCCGGTGTAGCTGCTCTGCCAGCCCCTGATGTCCAGGTCGGCGGGTCCGGTCCCGGGGTCCGAGCCCGTCGTGGCGTCCGTCGCGTACACGCCGTCGAACACCTCGCGCCACTGGTCGACCTGGTCGCTCGCCAGGCTCTCCGCGACCGCGCCGAGGTCCGGGGTGACGTAGCCGAGCAGTCTGCCACCGCCGTCGGCGAGGTCCGCGACCACGGCCGAGTCCCGCACCGCGAGGTGCTCGCGCAGGGCGGCCTCGATCTCGCCCAGTTCGATCCGGTAGCCGTGCACCTTGACCTGGTCGTCGGTCCGGCCGAGGTACTCCAGCGCCCCGTCGTGCCGGCGCCGGGCACGGTCGCCGGTCCGGTACAGCCGCGCGCCGGTCGCGGGGTGCTTGATGAACCGTTCGGCGGTGAGCGCCGGGTTGCCGAGATAGCCACGGGCCAACTGGACGCCACCGATGTACAGCTCGCCCGGCATCCCGTCGGGTACCGGGTTCAGGTGCCCGTCCAGGACGTGCAGGTCCGTGTTGGCCACCGGGTGGCCGATCGGCGTCCGGGTCCCCTCGGGCACGCTGCCGGCCGTGCAGGTGATGTGGCTGACGTCGACCGCGGCCTCGGTCGGGCCGTAGAGGTTGCGCACGGGCAGACCGCAGTCGTCCCCGACCTGCCTGACGAGTTCGGCGGGCAGCGCCTCGCCGCTGCACACCAGCAGTTCCAGCGGCACGTCGCGCAGCGAGGCGACGCTCAGCAGCGTGCTCAGCGCGGTCGGCACGAAGTGCGTGTGCGTCACACGCTCACGCGCCATCTCGGCGGCCATCTCGACCGGCTCGCGCTGCACACCGGGCGTCGCCAGCACCACCGTCGCGCCGGCGGTCAGCGGCCAGAACAGCTCCCAGAGCGACACGTCGAACGTGTGGTTGGTCTTCTGGTAGACGCGGTGCTCCGGGGCGAGCCCGTACTCCTCCTGCATCCAGACCAGCCGGTTGACCAGCGAGCGGTGCTCGATGAGGACGCCCTTGGGCCTGCCGGTGCTCCCTGAGGTGTAGATGATGTAGGCCAGGCTCTCCGGCGCCGCCCCCGGCGACAGGGCGAACGCGGGGGACGCCTCCAGCGGGAGGGTCAGGGGCAGGGCGCTCCAGGCCGCGCCGTCCGGGACGGGAGGCGTCACGTCCTCGTCGACCAGCACCGTGGTCAGCCCCACGCCCGCCGCGTCACCGAGGATGTAGCCGAGCCGTTCGGGCGGGTCGTCGGGGTCGAGGGGCAGGTACGCGCCGCCCGCCAGCCACACACCGAGCAGCGCCGGCAGCAGCGCCGGGCCGCGCCGCATCGCGACGCCGACCGGCACGTCTGGGCCGACGCCGCGGTCCCGCAGCCGCGCCGCGACGGCGCCCGCCCGGTCCCACAGCTCCCGGTAGCTGAGGGTCGTGCCACCAGAGCGGACGGCGATCGCGTCGGGCCGCGCCGCGACCTGACGGGCGATCAGCTCGACGGTGGTGCCGGCGTCGAAGTCCCGGCGAGGGCCCTCGTCCCACTGCCGGGCCGTCGCCAGCGGAATCCCGGCGACGCGCTCGTCGGGCTCGGCCAGCGCGGCGGCGAGCAGCAGGTCGAACGCGTCCGCCATCGACTCGACGGTGCGACGGTCGAACAGGTCGGTGGCGTACTCCCACTCCGCCTCGTAGCCGTTGGCCGTCGGGGTGAGCGCGAGGGTGAGGTCGAACTTCGACGTCGTCGACTCGACGGCGACCCGGGTGACCTCGCATCCCGGCAGGGACAGCTCGTCGGTGCTGGCGTTCTGCAGGATGAACATGACCTGAGCCACCGGGTTGCGCGACAGGTCCCGTTCGGGCGCGAGGTCCTCCACCAGCTTCTCGAACGGCAGGTCCTGGTGGGCGAAGGCGTCCAGGGCGACCTGACGGACCCGTTCGACCAGCTCGCCGAACGACGGGTCGCCGGCCGTCCGCACCCGCATGATCAGCGTGTTGACGAAGAAGCCGACCAGCGGCTCGATCTCGGCACGGCTGCGGTTCGCCATCGGCGTCGCGAGAAGCACGTCGTCGGTGTCGGCCCAGCGCGAGACCAGCGAGCCGAAGGCCGACAGCAGCACCATGAACGGGGTCGCGCCCAGCTTCCGCGCGAACTCGTCGACCTCGGTGGCCCGGGCCCGGCCGTCGGGCCCGCCGAGCACGCGCCGCACCGTCGAGCCGCGGAAGCTCTGCATGGCGGGGCGGAGTCGGTCGCCGGTGAGATCGAGGACGGGGGGAGCGCCGTCCAGCGCGTCCCGCCAGTGCCCCAGCAGCCCGTCCAGGCGCCGACCGGTCAGCGTCTCCCGCTGCCAGAGCGCGAAGTCGAGGTACTGGACCGCCAGTTCGGGCAGGCCGGCGGGTGCGCCGGTCACGAACTCCGCGTAGTGGGCGGCCACCTCCCGGATGAGCACACCCATCGACCAGCCGTCTCCCGCGATGTGGTCCAGCGCGACGACGACGAAGCGCTCGTCGCCGCCGGTGTGCACGATCCGGGCGCGGACCAGGCTGCCGCTGGTGAGGTCGAACGGCATGGCGAGCTCGACGCCGGCCCAGTGGTCGACGTCTCCGCCCTCGACCTCGACCACCTCCACGGTCGCCGGGCCGACGCGCTGGACCACGTCGCCGTCCACGGTGTGGAACGTCGACCGCAGCGCCTCGTGCCGCTCCACCACACGGGTCAGCGCCCAGCGGAACGCCTCGACGGAGAAGTCGCCGACGACGCGCAACGCCCCGGCGATGGTGTACGCCTCGGCGGCCGGGACGAACTCGTGCAGGAACCACATGCGCTGCTGGGCGTAGGACAGCGGTCCCGCGTCGCGCCCGGCGCGGATGATGGCGGGGAGCGCCGTGCCCGTGCCGCGCCGCAGCGCCACCAGGCGCCTCCTGGCCTCGTCGGTGAGGTTCCTGGAACCGGAACGCTCCACGGTCATGCCTGCTCCTCCGGTGTCGCGGTGGCGCCCGTACCGGGCTCGGTCTCGGCGAGAACGCGGGCGAGCAACTCCTCGTCGACCGCTGCCACGAGACCGTCCAGGGTCGAGCTCTCGAACAGCCTGCGGACGGCGAGCTCGATGCCGAAGGCGGCCTGCAGCCGGGTGACGAGCTGCCCGGCGCTGATCGAGTCGCCACCGCTGGCGAAGAAGTCGGCTCGGCCGTCCCCGGGGACGTCCCCCAGGACCTCGGCCCAGATGCCGCCGACGAGCGCGCGCAACTCGTCCATGCCGTCGTCCTGCTCGGCACCCGCCCCCGGATCCAGGACCGGTGCCGGTGCCGGTGCCGGCGGCGCGACGGCGGGCGCGGGCTCCGCCTCTGTGGCGGTCACGGTCATCCCGCCGCGGATCACCGGGTGCAGGTACTCGCGCAGATCCATGACCTGCCCGGGGTAGGCGGTGCGGCCGAACGGGGAGCCGCCGGCGACCGCGTTCCAGTCGATGTCGGTCCCGGCCGCCCACAGCCCGCCCAGCGCGCGCCGCACGCCGTCCGGGTCGTCGTCGGCGAACAACGGGTGGCACTGCCGGGCGGGGACCCCGGCCCGGGCGACGATGCTGACGAAGGTCTGACCCTCGGTCAGCTCCAGATAGGACGCCGGACCGAGCGCGGTGACGGTCGTGACGCAGTCCCAGAACCGCGCGGGCGCCGTCATCTGACGCGCCCAGTAGGCCGGGTCGGTGGCCTCCGTGGCGGACAGCAGGCCGCCGGTGGCGTTGGAGGCCACGGGGACGGCGGGCGCCCGCAGCGGGAGCGCCGCGAGGTGGTCGGCGAACCGGGCGGCGGCGGCGCCGAGATCGGGGTGGTGGAACGCCTGCCGGGTGGGCAGTCGGCGGATCGGGCGGCCGGTGATCTCGGCGAGCTTCTCCGCCATGCCGTCGGCCGCGCCGGCCGGTGCGGCGACCACGCACCGGCTCTCGGTGTTGACCACCGCGACGACGGCGCCGCGCGGCAGCCGTTCGCTCAGGGTCTCGGGGTCGGCCGTCACCGACCACATCACCCCCGGGGGCGAGTCGGCCATGACCCTGGCCCGTTCGCAGAGGGCGCGCACCGCGCTGTCGGCGGGGAGCAGGCCCGCCAGTGAGGCGCCGATGAACTCCCCGACGCTGTGGCCGAGGTAGGCGTTCGGGCGCACCCCCCAGGTCGCCAGCAGGTCGGCCGTGGCCGAGGCGACCACGAAGAGCGCGGGCTGCAGGCTCAGCGGCTCGTCGTCGGCGGTCGCGGCGCCGAACAGCTGGGCGCGCAGGTCGGTGTCGAGGACCTCCTGGACGATCTTGGCGAGGTCGTCGACGGTGGCGCGGAAGACGGGATGCCGCTCGTAGAGCTCCCTCGACCGCTTGGGGAACCCCCGTCCCTGGCCGCCGACGATGCCGACGACGCGGGGGTCGGCGAGGACGGTGCCGTCGCGCCAGGCGTTGTGGTCGTCGAGATCGTGGACGGCGGCCTCGGCGGTGTCGGCCACGACGGCCAGCCGGTGCGGGCCGTGGTGGCGGCCGGTCTGGGAGGTGCGGCACAGGTCGGCGAACGCGACGCTCCCGGACGCGAGGTGATCGCGCATCCGGCCCGTCAGCTCCGCCAGGGTCCGCTGGTCGGAGCCGGACAGCAGCAGTGCGCCGCTCGACGCCGTCGCGATCGGCCCGGCCACGGGTCCCTCGCCCACGACCACGTGCGCGTTGGTGCCGCCGATGCCCAGTGAGCTGACGCTCGCGTAGCGGGGCTCGGCGCCCCGGGGCCACGGCGTGACGTCCGGGGACAGACGGAACGGCGAGCCGTCCAGGTCGATCCCCTCGACGCCCTCGCGGAGCGGGGCGTTCGGCGGGATCTCCTCGTGCCGCAGGGCCTCGATGGCCAGGATCAGACCCGCCACTCCCGCGGCGTGCGAGAGGTGACCGATGTTCGCCTTCAGCGAGTGCAGTCGGCAGAAGCCGCCCTCGCCGGTCTCCTCGCCGGAGGCGCGGAAGGCGCTGGTCGCCGCCGTCACCTCGATGGGGTCGCCCAGCGGGGTGCCCGTGCCGTGCGCCTCGAACATCCCGATCCGGCGGACCGGCACCCCGGCGACGGCGATCGCCTCGGAGATGACCCTCGTCTGGCCCCGCACACTCGGCGCGGAGAGCCCGATCTTGTCGTTGCCGTCGTTGTTGATCGCCGAGCCGGCGATCTCGCCCAGAATGCGGTCACCGTCGGCCCGCGCCAGGTCCCAGCGCTTGAGCAGCACGGCGGAGGCCCCGTTGCCGAAGGCGGTACCGGTGCTGCCGGCCATGAACGGCAGGCAGCGTCCGTCCGCCGAGCGCATGTCGAGCTCGTGGAACCGGTAGGCGGGCGGTTCGAGGTCGACCATCACGCCGCCCGCCACCGCCTGGTCGCACTCGCCCTGCAGGACCGCCTGCGCGGCCAGGTGGACCGCGACGAGCGAGCTGGAGCACGCGGTGCCCACCGTCAGCGCCGGTCCCGTCCAGCCGAAGCGGTAGGCCGCCGCGGTCGCCACGTAGTCCTTGCTGTTGCCCGCGGCGACGCGCAGGTACTGCAGCCGGTCGCGACGGACCTCGGGGCTGGCCAGGAGCCGCCAACCGTGACTGGTGTCGGAGCACCCGGCGTAGATGCCGGTCACCCGGTCGAGAGCGAACGGGTCATATCCGGCGGACTCGACGGCCCGGTAGCACGTCTCCAGGAACAGCCGATGCTGCGGATCGGTCAGTTCGGCCTCCGCCGCCGACATCCTGAACAGATGCGGATCGAAGAACGCCGCGGAGTTGAGGACGTAGCCGGAGGTGACCGCGTCCGGCTCCCCGGCGACGTCACCCTGCTGACTGGCCGGGAAGGCCGAATAGGCGGTCCGCGCCTCCCGCACGTTGTCCCACAACTGGGAAACCGTGTCCGCACCCGGAACTCTGAGTGCCGTACCGATAACGGCGACTCGTTGATCGTCATCCATCTCGGAACCCGAAGAATGACTCACTGGTAGCCACGCTCCCTAAATAAGGACGGCGGGAGGTCGATGCACATACAGCCGCCCCGAGAAAAGTGATTGCCCAACAGCCCGAACGATGCCCTGGCTAGATGTCTGTAGGGAGCGCGATTCGGAGCCGCCCGCTCCGGCCGGCAAGAGTGGACAAGACGTTGTCTCCCCGTGGTCCCGTGGTCCGCCCGTGGCGAGCGGCGTGTGATGAGCCCTGGTCAAGGGCCCTGGTCGCGCCCTGCCGTGCCCCTGTCCTGAGGGTGAACCGGCCGGGTGGTCTGCCGGTGACGCTAGGGGATGAAAGTGCCGCTGGATATGCGCACTTCTGCGTAGTCGGGTCGGCGGGAACGGCGCGAGGATCAAGATTGACAAGGCGAGAGCTATCGCGCAGACTCACGTCTGATTTCACTACCGAAGTCTCAGGGCGAGCGGTCGGGATTCGACCGCTTGGGGGAAACAGAATAGTGACGGGTCATCAGCCGAGCGTGTTCACCGGAATTCCGGTGGCGCGTGTTTGTCTCCCCTTCACTGATCGGGCGTGATTCGCCGCGGGCCTCCCCCACGAAGTCGTCTTCCGCTGGCTTGCAGAGATCATCGGTCGAGTGGCGCGTCGAAGTGGGGAAGATCGTGTCTGGTGAGAACGGCCACAGCGAGGGAACGGGCGGCCGGGCCGCCCTCCGTAGCCTTTCGGTTCCGTGGGTGCTGTCCGGGGAGACCGCGGCGGCCCTGCGCAGCCAGGGCCGCCGGCTGCTCAGGCACCTCTCCGACGGCCCGGCGGGGACGGCGTCCCTCGCGGATCTGGGTCTCTCGCTGGCCACCTCCCGCCCCCGGCTGCCATGGCGGTCGGTCCTCCTGGCCCAGACCCACGAGGAGTTCACCGCCGAGCTGACCGCTCTGGCCGAGGGCCGCCGCAGCGCCGGCCAGGTGGGCCCGACCCCCGGCACGCGGGCACGCACCGTGTTCGTCTTCCCCGGGCAGGGTTCGCAGTGGGCCGGCATGACGGCCGATCTGCTGGACGCCTCGCCGGTGTTCCGGGCCGTCGTCGACGACTGCGAGCGGGCGCTGGCCCCCTACGTGGACTGGTCCCTGACGGAGGTGCTGCGCGACACCCCCGGCGCGCCGGGCCTGGACCGCGACGACGTCGTGCAGCCCGCCCTGTTCGCGGTCATGGTCGGCCTCGCCGAGCTGTGGCGCGCGTTCGGCGTCGAGCCCTCCGCGGTGGTCGGGCACAGCATCGGCGAGGTCCCCGCGGCCGTCGTGGCGGGCGGACTCTCCCTGGCGGACGGCGCCCGCGCGATGGCGCTGCGGGGCAGGGCGCAGGCCAGGCTCGCCGGAGAGGGCGCGATGATCTCGGTGCCGCTGCCGGAGGCATCGGTGGTACCGCTGCTGGATCGCTGGCCCGGGCGGCTGACGCTCGCGGCGCGCAACGGGCCCCGGTCCGTCGTCCTCTCCGGCGACCGGGACATCGTCGATGGCCTGCTGGCGGAGCTCACCGCCGAGGGTGTCAGGGCCAGGCGCGTCCCGGTCGATCTGGCGGCCCACTCCCGGCACATCGAACGACTGCGGGAGGAACTGCTCACCGTTCTGGCGCCCCTGAGGCCGCGCGCCGGTTCGGTGCCGTTCCACTCCACCGTGACGGGTGGGCCGCTGGACACCCGTTCCCTGGACGCCGACTACTGGTACCGCAACCTCCGGGAGACCATCGCGTTCGAGCCGGTCATCCGCGCCCTGCGGGACCACGACAGCTTCATCGAGATCAGCCCCCACCCCGTGCTGACCATGCCCCTGGGGCAGATCCTGGACGACACGGACTCGGCGGCGGTCGTGGTGGGGTCACTGCGCCGCGGCGAGGACGGCCCACGCCGTTTCCTCACGTCGCTCGCCGAGCTGTACGCGGCCGGCGCCGAGGTCGACTGGCGCCCGGCGTTTCCCGGCACCGCCTCCGTGGTCGACCTGCCCCCGCCAGCCGGGCCGGACGAGGACCACGAGGACGATCCGGCTCCCGGTCCGTCGGGCCGGATCGAGGACCACGACACCGCGTCCCTCATGGAGCTGGTGCTCTCCGAGACGTCCCTGGTCCTCGGGCGCGCCAGGAGCGACCTCGACCCCGCGGGGACGTTCAGGGACTTCGGAGCCGACTCGGCGGCCGCCCTGGAGCTGCGCAACCGGCTGGTCGCCGCCACCGGTCTGCGGCTCCCGGCCACCCTGCTGTTCGACCATCCCTCGCCGGAGGGCCTCGTGGCCCGCCTCAGGGCCGGTCTGAGCGGCACCGAACCGGCCCTGGCGCCCTCGACCCGGCGGGGCCGGGTGACCGACGACGAGCCCCTGGCGATCGTCTCCATGGCCTGCCGCTACCCGGGCGGGGTGGCCTCCCCCGAGGACCTGTGGCGGCTGCTTATGGCGGAGGGGCCGGAAGCGGACGCCATCGGTCCCTTCCCCGACAACCGGGGCTGGCCGTCCGGCGCGCCCGCGGCGGACGCGGGGGGCGGGTACCCGCGCGCCGGTGGCTTCCTGTACGACGCCGACCGGTTCGACGCCGAGTTCTTCGGCATCAGCCCGCGCGAGGCCGCGGCCATGGAGCCGCAGCAGCGGCTGGTGCTGGAGGTCACGTGGGAGGCGATCGAGCGGGCCGGCATCGACCCGGCCACGCTGCGCGGCAGCCACACCGGGACGTACGTGGGCGTGATGGCGCAGGAATACGGACCACGACTGCACGAGGCCGACGACGCGGCTGGCGGACACCTGCTCACCGGCAGCGCCACCGGCGTGGTGTCCGGTCGGGTGGCCTACACCCTCGGCCTGGAGGGGCCGGCGATCACCGTGGACACGGCCTGCTCCTCCTCCCTGGTGGCCCTGCACCTCGCGAGCCAGGCACTGCGCCAGGGCGAATGCGACCTCGCCCTCGCCGGCGGCGTGACCGTCATGACGTCCCCCGAGCTCTTCATCGAGTTCTGCCGGCAGCGCGGTCTCGCGGCGGACGGGCGCTGCCGTTCCTTCGACGACTCAGCCAACGGTACGGCGTGGGGTGAGGGTGTCGGGGTGGTGGTCCTGGAACGCCTCTCCGACGCCCAACGCAACCACCACCCCGTCCTCGCCATCATCCGCGGCTCCGCCATCAACCAGGACGGCGCCAGCAACGGACTCTCCGCACCCAGCGGCCCCGCCCAACAACGCGTCATCCACCAAGCACTCACCAACGCCGGCCTCACCCCCACCGACATCGACGCCGTCGAAGCCCACGGCACCGGCACCACCCTCGGCGACCCCATCGAAGCCCACGCACTCCTCGCCACCTACGGCCAACAACGCACCCCCCACAACCCCCTCCACCTCGGCTCACTCAAATCCAACATCGGCCACACCCAAGCCGCCGCCGGCGTCGGCGGCGTCATCAAAATGGTCCAAGCCCTCCACCACGCCACCCTCCCCAAAACCCTCCACATCACCACCCCCTCCACCCACATCGACTGGACCACCGGCCACATCCAACTCCTCACCCACACCACCCCCTGGCCGGACACCGGACGCGAACGCCGCGCCGCCATCTCCTCCTTCGGCATCAGCGGCACCAACGCCCACCTCATCCTCGAACAACCCCCCACCCCCACCCACCCACCAACCCACCCACGGCCATCACAGGAGCCCGCCGTCGTCCCCTGGGTCGTCTCCGCCCGGGGCACCACCGCGCTGCGCGCCCAGGCCGGCAGGCTGCGCCCCCTGGCCACGGCCGCCGGCCCGGAGATCGGCCCCGCCCACCTCGACCTCGCCCGCTCCCTGGCCACCACCCGCTCCGCGCTCGCCGACCGCGCCGTCGTCCTCGGCTCCGCCGGCGCCGAACTGCTCACCGGCCTGGCCGCGCTCGAACGCGGCGAACCGGCGCCGAACCTGGTGACCGGTTCGGTGAACGGCGCGGGCACGACGGCGTTCCTCTTCGCCGGCCAGGGCGGCCAACGCCCGGGCCTGGGCGGCGAGCTGTACGCGGCGTACCCGGCCTACGCGGCGGCGTTCGATGCCGTCTGCGAGCGGATGGATCCCCACCTGGACGTCCCGCTGAAGGAGCTGGTGCTCGCCCGCGAGGGCACGGAGCGGGCCGCGCTGCTGGACCAGACCCGGTACGCCCAGCCCGCCCTGTTCGCCGTGGAGGTGGCGCTGTTCCGGCTGCTGGAGCACCACGGAACCCGCCCGAACCACCTCATCGGCCACTCCGTCGGCGAACTGGCCGCGGCCCACGTCGCGGGCGTCCTCACCCTCGACGACGCCTGCGCGCTGGTGGCGGCCCGCGGGAGGCTGGTGCAGTCCGTGACCGCGGCCGGCGCGATGACCGCGATCCAGGCCACCGAGGACGAGGTGACGCCCACCCTGGAGGGCCGGACGGGGCGGGCGGTCATCGCCGCCGTCAACGGGCCGGACGCCGTCGTGGTGTCCGGCGACGAGCGGGCCGTGGCCGAGGTGGAAGCGCACTGGCGGGACGCCGGCCGGCGGACGAGGCGGCTGCGCGTCAGCCACGCCTTCCACTCGCCGCACCTGGACGGCATTCTCGACGAGTTCCACGAGGTGGCGGCCGGAATCAGCTACGGTGCCCCGGCCCTGCCGATCGTCTCCGGCGTCACGGGCCGGCGGGCCCCCGCCGAGGAACTGGCCGAACCGCGGTACTGGGTGCGGCAGCTGCGGGAGGCGGTCCGCTTCCACGACGGCGTCCGCCTCCTGGCGGACTCGGGCGTCACCACCTGGTTGGAACTCGGCCCCGGCGGCGAACTCGCCACCCTGGTGCGCACGACCCTGGCCGGACGGGACGGCGCGCGAGGCATCGCCGTGGCGCCGCTGCTGCGCAGGGGCCAGGACGAGGCCCGCACCGTCGCGGCGGCGCTGGCACGGGCGTACGTCAACGGAACCGCCGTCGACTGGTCCGGGCTGGTCCCCGGCGGCCGGACCGTCGCGCTGCCCACCTACGCCTTCCAGCGCCGCCGTTACTGGCTCGACACGCCCGCGGCGGCCGACGCCGCCGGACTGGGCCTGGCGCCCTCGGGCCATCCCCTGCTGGCCGGCATGACCAGCCTCGCCGGCGAGGACGGCCTGCTGCTCACCGGCCGCCTCTCGCTCCAGACGCACCCGTGGCTGGCCGACCACGCGATCGCCGGCACGGTGCTGCTGCCCGGCGCCGCCCTGGCCGAACTCGTGGTGGCCGCCGGCGGCCGGCTCGGCTGTGAGCTGCTGCGAGAGGTCGTCCTGGAGGCGCCGCTGCTCGTTCCCGAGACAGGTGGCGTGCGGCTCCAGGTGACCGTCGGCGCCCCCGACGACACCGGCGCGCGCCCCGTCACCGTCCACTCCCTCCCGGAGGCCGACGGGTCGGGGCTCCGGCGGGACGGAGAGGACGACCGGTGGAGCCGCCACGCCTCGGGCCTGCTCGCCCCGGCCGTCGCCGCTCCGCCCGCGGCCCCGCCGGCCGAGTGGCCCTCGCCGGGGGCCCACCCGCTGGCGGTCGACGATCTCTACGAGCGTCTGGCCGACATCGGCTACGACTACGGACCCGCGTTCCAGGGTCTCGGCCGCGTCTGGCAGCAGGGGCAGGAGCGGTTCGCGGAGGTGTCGCTCCCCGAGGACTGGCACGCCGACGCCTCCCGGTACGCCCTGCACCCCGCCCTGCTCGACGCCGCCCTTCACCCGCTCCTGGTGGACGCGGCGGCCGGAGACGGACTCCGCCTGCCCTTCTCCTTCGGGGGCGTCACCGTGCACGCCACGGGCGCCACGTCCCTGCGGGTCCGGTGGACGCCGACGGGCTCGGACAGCGCCACCCTGACCGCCACGGAGCCCGGCGGGCAGCCGGTGCTGACCGTGGAGTCCGTGGTGCTGCGGCGGCTGCCCGCCGACCGGATCGCCGCGTACGCGGCGGCCACCGCCGCACACCAAGGACTGTGCCACCCCGACTGGCAGCCGGTGCCGGCCGCCGACACCACCGAGGAACCCGGGGCCGGCCGGTGGGCCGTGCTGGCCGGCACCCCGGAACTGGCCGACACGCTCGCCGAGGGCGGCGCGGCCGTCGACAGCTACCCGGACGCCGACGCCCTCGGCGCCGCGCTGGACGCCGGCCGGCCGGTTCCCGACACCTTGGCTCTCGTGCCGGCGACCACCGGCGGACACCGGGCCGAGCCGGCGGCGGCCCACGCCGCCGCCCGGCAGGCGCTGGCCCTCGCCCAGCGCTGCCTGGCCGACGAACGCCTGGCAGGGGCCCGCGTCCTGCTGGTCACCCGCCGGGCGGTGGCGGTTCTCCCCCACGAGGACGTACCCGACCTGGCGGGCGCCGCCGCGCGAGGGCTTCTGCTCACCGCCCAGAACGAACATCCCGGCCGGTTCGCCCTGTTGGACACCGACACCGACACCGACGGAGGCGGCGGTCCTGACCTGCTGGCGGCCGCCCGCGCCGCGTTCGCCGACCAGCAGCCACTGGCCCTCCGCGACGGGCGCCTGTACGCGCCACGCCTGCTCCCCACCCCACCCCCGACGACACCGGACGGCATCCCCGCGCTCTCCGCCGACGGCACCGTACTCATCACCGGCGGAACCGGCGGCCTGGGCAGCGCGCTCGCCCGCCACCTGGTCGCCCGGCACGGCGTGCGGCATCTGCTGCTCACCAGCCGCCGGGGCGAGGCAGCCGACGGCGCGGCGAGTCTCGCCGCCGAGTTGGCCGCGGCCGGCGCCCGCGTCACCATCGCCGCCTGCGACGTCGCCGACCGGGACGCGCTGGCCGCGCTGCTCACCGCCATCCCGGACCGTCACCCGCTGACGGGCGTGATCCACACCGCGGGAGTCCTGGACGACGCCACCCTGCGGAACCTGACGCCGGACAGCCTCGACGCGGTGCTCCGCCCGAAGGCCGACGCCGCCTGGCACCTGCACGACCTCACCCGCGACCTCCCGCTGACCGCCTTCGTGCTGTTCTCCTCCATGGCCGCCGTGCTGGGCAACCCCGGCCAGGCCAACTACGCCGCCGCCAACTCCTTCCTCGACGCCCTGGCACACCATCGCCGCGCCCGGGGGCTGCCGGCCGTCTCCCTCGCGTGGGGCCTCTGGGAGATCCACTCCGGCATGGCCGACGCGCTGACCAGGACCGACCTGGCGCGGTGGGCGCGCAGGGGGGTGCTGCCGTTGCCGTCGGAGCGCGGCCTGGAGCTGTTCGACGCGGCCCTGGCCTCGGGCCGTCCGATGCTGGTGCCGGCCGAATGGGACCTGCCCGCGCTCCGCGACCCCGAACGCGCCGCGTCGGCGCCCGCTCTGCTGCGCTCCCTGGTCCGCCCCGCGCGCCGCCGCACGGCCGCCCCGGCCGGCGCCGACGCGTCCGCCTGGGCCCGGCGCACCGCCGGCCTGCCCCCGGCCGAACGCCGCCGCGCCGCCGACGGGCTGGTGCGCGGCGCCGTCGCCACCGTCCTGGCGCTGGACGGTCCCGCGGCCGTCGCCGAGAGCACGGCGTTCAAGGACCTGGGCTTCGACTCCCTGACGGCGCTGGAACTGCGCGACCGCATCCAGACCGCCACCGGCGTCCGGCTGCCGGCCACCGCCGTCTTCGACCACCCCACCCCGACCGCCCTGACCGGCCGGCTGCTGGCCGAACTCGCCCGGGAGAACGGCGCCTCCGGCGCGTCCGCCGAGGCCGGCGCCCGCGGACCCGCCGCAGGGGTCGCGGACGATCCCGTCGTCATCGTCGGCATGGCCTGCCGCTACCCCGGCGGCGTCCGCTCACCGCGGGACCTGTGGAACCTGGTCCACGCCGGCACCGACGCGATCGGCCCCTTCCCCGGCAACCGGGGCTGGAACATCGAGGAACTCTACGATCCCGAGCCGGGCCGCCCGGGCCGGGTCTACACCCGGCACGGTGGCTTCCTGTACGACGCCGACCGGTTCGACGCCGAGTTCTTCGGCATCAGCCCCAGGGAAGCCAGCGAGATGGACCCGCAGCAGCGGCTGCTCCTCGAGACCAGCTGGGAGGCCGTCGAGCACGCCGCCATCGACCCCACCGCGCTGCGCGCCACCCGCACCGGGGTGTTCGCCGGTGTCATGTACAGCGACTACACCCCGCGGCTGCACACCGGCAGCGCCACCGGCGTGGTGTCCGGTCGGGTGGCCTACACCCTCGGCCTGGAGGGGCCGGCGATCACCGTGGACACGGCCTGCTCCTCCTCCCTGGTGGCCCTGCACCTCGCGAGCCAGGCACTGCGCCAGGGCGAATGC
>NZ_JBDPLU010000026.1:0-108387 GCF_039871525.1 Streptomyces sp. B6B3
CGGCGCCCCCACGGGGGGCCCGCGCGTGGCGCGTCGGGGAGGTCGGGGGAGCTAGCCGCCGAACTCCTGGAGACCCTTGAGCGCCTGGTCCAGCAGCGCCTGGCGGCCCTCCAGTTCTTGCTCCAGCTTCTCGGCCTTCGCGGTGTTGCCCGAGGCACGAGCCTTCTCCGCCTGCTGGCGGAGCCGCTCCACCGCGTCCTGCAGCTGGCCGGTCAGCCCCGCGGCCCGCGCCCTGGCCTCCGGGTTGGTGCGGCGCCATTCGGCCTCCTCGGCCTCCGCCACCGCGCGCTCCACGGCGTGGATCCGGCCCTCGATGCCCGCCCTGGCGTCCCGCGGGACGTGGCCGATGGCCTCCCAGCGCTCGCCGATCGAGCGCAGCGCGGCGCGCGCGGCGCGCAGGTCGGTGACCGGAAGCAGCTTCTCCGCCTCCGCGGCCAGCAGTTCCTTCGCGGCGAGGTTGTCCCGCTGCTCGGCGTCCCGCTCGGCGAAGGCGGAGCCGCGGGCCTGGAAGAAGACGTCCTGGGCCGCGCGGAAGCGGGTCCACAGGTCCTCCTCGGCGTCCCGGTGCGCCCGGCCCGCCGCCTTCCACTCCCGCATCAGCTCCCGGTACCGGGCCGCGGTGGGGCCCCAGTCGGTGGAGTCGGACAGCGCCTCCGCCTCGGCGATGAGCTTCTCCTTGCGCCGCTTGGTCTCGTCACGCTGGGAGTCCAGGGCGGCGAAATGTGCCTTGCGGCGCTTGGAGAAAGCCGAGCGGGCGTGCGAGAAGCGGTGCCACAGCTCGTCGTCGGTCTTCCGGTCCAGCCGGGGCAGGCCCTTCCAGGTGTCCACGAGCTCGCGCAGCCGCTCACCCGCGGACCGCCACTGTTCGCTGGCCGCGAGCTCCTCGGCCTCCGCGACCAGCGACTCCTTGGCGGCCCTGGCCTCCTCGGTCTGCCTGGCCCGGGCCGCCTTGCGCTCCTCGCGGCGCGACTCGACCGTCGAGACGAGGCCGTCGAGCCGCCGGGACAGGGCCTCCAGATCGCCCACGGCGTGCGCCTCCGCCACCTGCTCGCGCAGGTGGTCGATCGCGGTCGCCGCGTCCTTGGCGGACAGGTCGGTGGTCCGCAGCCGGCGTTCGAGCAGGTCGATCTCGACCACCAGCCCCTCGTACTTCCGCTCGAAGTAGGCGAGAGCCTCCTCGGGAGAGCCCGCCTGCCACGAGCCGACCACCTTCTCGCCGTCCGCCGTCCGCACGTACACGGTCCCCGCATCGTCCACGCGGCCCCACGGCTCGCTGCTCACAGCGCCTCCTTTTGATGCCCACCTCGGGTGCGTGCCCCCGGCATCGTCCACAGTTCTCATCCGGCACGGGCAGGCTCAGTCGGTCGTCCCGAGCCCCGCCGGGCGGAGCAGGCACCCTGCACAACGCCAACATAGGCGACCGTGCACCCGGCTGTCCGCACCTTGCCGCGCGGAAATTCCCGGTCGGCCCGGCTCAGCCCTCGTCCTCGCGACGCTCCACCGTGGCGTCGTTGATCACCACGGTCGCGTTCGGCGCCGTGTTGCCGGTCGTCGGGTCGGCCTCGGTGGCGCCGGCCGCGGCGATCTTCTCCAGCACGTCCATTCCGCCGGTGATGGTGCCGAACGGGGTGTAGTCGGCGGACAGGGTGCTGTCCTCGTACACCAGGAAGAACTGGCTGCCGCCCGTGTCCGGGCCGCTGTTCGCCATCGCCACGGTGCCCTTCGGATAGACGCCGCCGGCCACCTCCTCGGCGTCGAGGTTCTCGTCCGGCAGGCTGTACCCGGGGCCGCCCTGTCCGGTGCCCTCGGGGTCGCCGCACTGCAGCACGAAGATCCCCTCGTCGGTCAGCCGGTGACAGACCGTGCTGTCGAAGTAGTTGTTCCCGGCCAGGAAGTCGAAGGAGTTCACCGTGTGCGGCGCGGCCGCCGGATCCATGGTGATCTCGATGTCCCCGCAGGTGGTCTGCAGGGTCATGACGTAGCTGGCGGCGGTGTCCACCGTCATCTCCGGCTCCTCGTCCCACTGCTTTCCGACCGGGAAGCCGTCTCCCGCCGGCTCGCAGGGGTCCTCCGCTGCCGTGCTCGGGTCGTCCGTGGCCTCGCTCTGCTCGTCGCTCGCCTGGTCGGTGGTCTCGTCGTCCCCGCCCAGGAGCTTCATCGCGCCGAAACCGCCGCCGGCCACCAGCACCACGAGTGCCGCGGCGATGATCACGTTACGCCGCCGGTTCCGCCGGATCCGATCCACTCGGCGCTGCTGCTGCCGCTCCCACTTGGCCCGCGCCAGCTCCCTGCGTCGCTGCTCCTTGCTGCTCACCTTGTCAATCCTCCTGACAGTGCTGACAGACGTTCCTCTCCGTGGGCCGCCGGACCCTGGGCGTCACCGTATACGGATGCGGGTTCGCGTGCCGACCGCCGACGCCGGTAGGCTCTGGAGCCGGGCAGCCCGTAAGCCGTTGACGACCGAAGGACGACCGTGCTCGTTGCTGGGTTCCCCGCCGGGGCATGGGGGACCAACTGCTATCTGGTCGCGCCCGCCGCCGGCGAGGAGTGCGTGATCATCGACCCGGGTCACCGGGCCGCGCCGGGGGTGACGGAGACCGTCGCCCGGCACCGTCTCAAGCCGGTCGCGGTGGTGCTCACACACGGCCACGTGGACCACGTCGCCTCGGTGGTGCCGGTGTGCGGCGCGCACGGGGTGCCGGCCTGGATCCACCCGCGGGACCGGTACATGCTCTCGGATCCGGAGAAGGCGCTCGGCGCCCGGATCGGCGAGCCGCTGATGGGGGAGCTGACCGTCGGCGAGCCGGACGACCTGCGGGAGCTGTCCGACGGGGCGGAGCTGGCGCTCGCCGGCCTCACGCTCACCGTCGCGCACGCGCCCGGCCATACCAGGGGGTCGGTGACCTTCGGGATGCCCGAGCAGCCGGACGTGCCGCCGCTGCTCTTCTCGGGCGACCTGCTGTTCGCCGGCTCCATCGGACGCACCGACCTGCCCGGCGGAGACCACGCCGAGATCCTGCGGTCGCTGGCCCGTGTCTGCCTGCCGCTGGACGACGCCACCGTGGTCCTGTCCGGGCACGGTCCGCAGACCACCATCGGCCGCGAGCGCGCGAGCAACCCGTTCCTTCGCCCGCTGGCCGCAGGCGACGGCGCCGCGGACGTCGCGGCGCCGCGACAAGGAATGTGACAACACCCGTGAGCACCTTCTCCGCCCCCAGGGGCACCTACGACCTGATCCCGCCGGACTCCGCCGCGTTCCTGGCGGTGCGCGAGGCGCTCGCCGCCGGCCCGCGCCGCGCCGGGTACGGCTACGTGGAGACCCCGGGCTTCGAGCACGTCGAGCTGTTCTCCCGCGGCGTCGGCGAGTCGACCGACATCGTGACCAAGGAGATGTACACCCTCACCACCAAGGGCGGCACCCACCTGGCGCTGCGCCCCGAGGGCACCGCCTCGGTGCTGCGCGCCGCGCTCCAGGCCAACCTGCACCGGGCGGGCGGCCTGCCGGTGAAGCTCTGGTACTCCGGCACCTACTACCGCTACGAGCGCCCCCAGGCCGGCCGCTACCGGCACTTCTCCCAGGTGGGAGCGGAGGCCATCGGCGCGGAGGATCCGGCCCTCGACGCCGAGCTGGTCATCCTGGCCGCCGACGCGTACCGCTCGCTCGGCCTGACCGGCGTCCGGCTGCTGCTGAACTCCCTGGGCGATCCGGAGTGCCGCCCGGCCTACCGGGCCGCGCTGCAGGAGTTCCTGCGCGGACTCGACCTGGATCCCGACACGTTGGCCCGGGTCGAGATCAACCCGCTGCGGGTGCTGGACGACAAGCGGGAGAGCGTCCAGCGGCAGCTGGTCGGGGCGCCCCTGATGCGCGACCACCTGTGCCAGGCCTGCAAGGAGTACCACGAGGGGGTGCGTGAGCTGCTGCGCGCCGAGGGGGTCGCGTTCGAGGACGACCCGCGCCTCGTGCGCGGCCTGGACTACTACACGCGCACCACGTTCGAGTTCGTGCACGACGGCCTCGGCGCCCAGTCGGCGGTCGGCGGCGGCGGCCGGTACGACGGCCTCTCGGAGCTGATCGGCGGGCCGCCGCTGCCCTCCGTGGGCTGGGCGCTCGGCGTGGACCGCACGGTGCTGGCGCTGCGCGCCGAGGGCGTCGACCCCGCGCTGCCGCCGGGCACCCGGGTCTTCGCCGTGCCGCTCGGCGAGGAGGCGCGCCGGGCGCTGTTCACGGTGGTCACCGAGCTGCGCCGGGCCGGCGTGCCGGCGGACTTCTCCTTCGGCGGACGCGGCGTGAAGGCGGCCATGAAGGCGGCCAACCGCAGCGGCGCCCGGTACGCGGTGGTGGCCGGCGAGCGCGACCTCGCCGAGGGCGTGGTCCAGGTCAAGGACCTCGACAGCGGCGACCAGTCCCCGTGCCCGCTGGACACGGTGGTCGCCGAGCTCCGCGCACGCCTGTCCTGAGCCGTCGCGGGGCGCCCCCGCGGGCGCCCCGCGCCACCCCCGCGCGGCGGGTCAGAGCGGTCCATGGCGCGGTGTGTGCGTGCTCGTGCTGTTGGCGGCTGTCGCCGCGTGGGCGTGGGCTGGTCGTGTGGCCGTTGTTGTGGGCGAGCGCGGCGGGTCAGAGCAGCCCGTGGCGGAGCGCGTGCGTGACGGCGGCGGTGCGGTCGGTGACGCCCAGCTTGCCGAAGGCGCGGAGCAGATGCGTCTTCACCGTCGACTCGCCGATGTAGAGCCGCCGCCCGATCTCGGCGTTGGTGCACCCCTCCGCCACCAGCCGCAGCACCGCGGTCTCGCGCTCCGACAGCCGCGGACGCTCCGGCCGGGCCCGCACCTGGTCCATCAGCCTGGCGGCCACCGACGGCGCCAGCACCGTCTCGCCGCGCGCCGCCGCCCGGACCGCGTCGGCGAGTTCGCCGCGGGTGGCGTCCTTCAGCAGATAGCCCGCCGCGCCCGCCTCCACCGCCCGCAGGATGTCCCGGTCGGTCTCGTAGGTGGTCAGCACCACCACCCGGCAGGGCAGTCCCGCCGCGGTGATCCGGCCCACCGACTCCACGCCGTCGCCGCCGGGCATCCGCAGATCCATCAGCACCACGTCGGGGCTCAGCGAGGCGGCCAGGGCCTCGCCGCGCGGCCCGCTGTCGGCCTCGCCCACCACCTCCAGGTCAGGTTCGGCGCCGAGCATCCCGCTCAGCCCGGTTCGCACCACGGGATGGTCGTCGACCAGCAGGATCCGGATCATCGCTCAGCACCCTCCCGCGCGCGTTCCCACGCCCGCTCCCACTCCGCCTCGCTCCGCGCCGGCCCCGCCTCCGGCCCCGGCAGGACCGGTAGGAGCACGCTGACCTCGGTGCCCCCGCCGGGCACGGCGCTGATGCGCGCCGTCCCGCCGATCTCCGTGGCCCGGGCGCGGATGCCGGCCAGGCCGTAGCCACGCCCGCCGTCCGCCACCTCCGGGGCGGCCTCGAAGCCGCGGCCGCGGTCGTGGACGCGCAGCCGCACCGCGTCGGCACCGTACTCCAGGGTGATGGTGACCGGCGCGCCCGGCCCGGCGTGCTGACGCACGTTGGCCAGCGCCTCCTGGCACGCGCGCAGCGCCACCACCTCCGCGGCGGCGGGCAGCGCCCGTGGCGCGCCCCCGACCTCGACGCTCGCGGGGGCGCCGGACTCCGCGGAGTGGCGGGCGGCCACCCGCCGGAGCGCGTCCGGCAGCGAGCTGCCGTCCAGCCCCGCCGGGCCGCCGCCCGCCACCAGGGCCCGGGCCTCGGCGAGGTTCTCGCGGGCCGTGGCGGCCATCAGCGCCAGATGGTCGCGGGCCCGCACGGGATCGCGTTCCAGGTCCGCCTCCAGGGCCTGCACCAGCATCAGCAGGCTGGTGAAGCCCTGGGCCAGGGTGTCGTGGATCTCGCGGGAGAGACGGTCCCGTTCGGTCATGGCGCCGTGCGCCGTCGACAGCCGGGCGATCTCGTCCCGGCTGGTGGCCAACTCCTCGATCAGCCGGGCCCGTTCCGCGCTCTGTTCGGCGATGTGGGTCACCCATGTGCCGAGGACCACCGAGAAGGCGATGGCGACCACGGAGAACAGCGCCTGGGGCACCCACTCCGCGGCCAGCGGGCGGGCGACCAGGCCCCAGAGCGCCACGGGCAGGCCGTTGATCACCAGCATCGCGGCCACGGCCCACGCCCGGCGCAGCAGCATGAAGCACTGCGGGGCGATGGCGAAGGTCGCCATCTGGGTCTCGCCCACCACCACCGTCAACGGGAGGAAGAGCCCGACCATGCCGGCCGTGTAGAGCACGGCACGCCGCACGTCCGCCCCCTCCACCAGCAGGACGGGCCGGCCGACCCACACGTACCAGGGCACGGTGAGCGCGAACAGCCCGGCGGTGATCAGGCGGGCCCGGAGACCGGGAGAGGAGACGAGGAGGATGAACAGCGTGGTGATCACCCACACCATCGCGAAGTACAGGTCCCAGCGCCGGATGTGCCGTTCGGTCCACTGGTCTCCCATCCCGTGGGCCTCGCTCATCGACTCGTCCCTCCCTTCCCGGCCCCCGCCGCGCATCCGTCCGACCTGCCTCCGTTCAGCCGTCGCGCGCCGTCTTCCAGCGGAAGGTGGTCAGACACAGCACCAATCCTGCGACGCACCACGCCGCCAGCACCAGCGCCACCCGCTCGAACTCCCAGGCGCCCGCCTGCTCCAGGACGGCTGCCGAGTCGGGCAGGAAGACCCCCCGCAGACCCTGGCACATCCACTTCAGTGGGAAGAGCGCCGCGACGTTCAGCATCCACCCGGGGATGCCGTCGATCGCTATGTAGACGCCGGAGATGAACTGCAGCACCAGGAACGGCAGGATCACCACGGAGGTGGCGCTCTTCCCGGACCGCGGCAGGCTGCTGATGGCGATGCCGAGCAGGGCGCAGGAGGTCAGCCCGAGCACGAAGATCCAGCCGAACGTGAGCCAGGTCGTCACGTCGGAGGGCAGCTCGATGTCCCAGAACACCACGCCGGCGAGCAGCAGCAGCGCGACCTCGAGGACGCCGGTCACCAGCACCAGCCACAGCTTGCCGAGGAAGTACGCGGTCGGCGGCATCGGCGTGCCGCGCAGCCGCCGCAGCACCTTCTCGTCCCGCTCGATCGCGATGGAGACGCCCAGCGACTGGAAGCTGACCGACATCATGCCGGCCCCGATCATCGCCGGCACGTACAGCTGCGAGGCGGTGATGCCGGCGCCCTCCACGTCGTCGCTGAAGATCGAGGCGAACAGGCCCAGGAAGATGATGGGGAAGGCGAAGGTGAACACCGCCTGGTCGCGCTGGCGGAAGAACTGCCGGAGCTCGATGGCGGCGCGGTGCCGGCCGACGGTCCACGCGCCGGGCGGCCGGGGCGTGGCGCTCCGGTCGGCGGTGGCGTGCCCCGCGCGCGGCGTGGTCGTGGTGCTCATCGTTCCTTCCCCTCTCCGGTGAGCTCCAGGTAGACGTCCTCCAGGGTCGGGCGGGTGATCCGCAACCCCGGTATCTCGCCGCCGAACCGGGCGGCCAACGCGGTGACGGTCCGGGTGGGCGTCGCGGTCACCTCGTGACCCGGTCCCCGTTCGGGGTCGAGCCAGTGCACCGTGGCCTCGCTGCCGTGCCGGTGCCGGACGTCGTCGGCGGTGCCCTCGGCCACCACCCGCCCGGCCTGGATCACGGCGAGGCGGTCCGCGAGCACCTCCGCCTCCTCCAGGTAGTGAGTGGTGAGCAGGATGGTGGTGCCGTCCTCGGCCAGCCGCCTGATCAGCTCCCAGAACTGCCGCCGCGCCGCCGGGTCGAAGCCCGTGGTCGGCTCGTCGAGCAGCAGCAGCTCCGGGTCGCCGATGATGCCGAGGGCCACGTCGAGGCGGCGGCGCTGGCCGCCGGAGAGCGACTTGATCCGGCTGCGCGCCTTTCCGGCCAGCCCGACCAACTCGATCACCTCGCCCGGGTCCCGCGGGCGGGGGTAGTAGTGGGCGAAGTGCCGGACCGACTCGGCGACGGTCAGCTCGGCGGGCGCGGACTCGTCCTGCCAGACGATGCCGACGCGGGCCCGCCACGTCCCGTCCGCGGTGGCCGGGTCCCGGCCGAGCACGCTCACCGTGCCGGCGTCCCGGGAGCGGTGCCCCTGCAGGATCTCGACGGTGGTGCTCTTGCCCGCGCCGTTCGGGCCGAGCAGGCCGAACACCTCCCCGCGCTGGATGCCGAGGTCCACCCCGTCAACCGCGGTCACCTGGCCGTACCTCTTTCGTAGTCCCCGGACGTGCACCACGCGCTCCGCGTCCCCGCCGGAGCGCGCCCCCGTGTTCTCCTCGGTCTGAGTGGTCATGGCGCCAGCCTTCCGGACGGAGAGCGGTACGGGGACGACCGGACGGTCCGTCCGCTGTCCACCGTTCGGTGGACGCCGGGCGCGCCTCGGCCGGGCTTCGGCCGGTTCCGTGGGGTCCGCGGGCTCGGCGCGCTGGGGCACAATGGGGAGCCGTATCCGGCGCGGAGCAGACCCGACACGGAGTGGATGGGTGAGATGGCGGCAACGGTGGTGGACGAGGTGCGGACGGACGAGCCCGCGCGGCAGGAGTCAGGCGGTGTGGGCGCGGGTCGCGCCTTCTCCCTGCTGCTGGTGATCACCGGATTCGCGGGCCTGCTGGCCGCGTGGGTCATCACCCTCGACAAGAACCACATCCTCGAGGCGAAGGCCGTCGGGGACGAGTACATCCCCGCGTGCAGCCTCAGCCCGATCGTCTCCTGCGGCAGCGTCATGGAGAGCGACCAGGCGGAGGCGTTCGGCTTCCCCAACCCGATGCTGGGCCTGGTCACCTACGGCATGGTGATCGCCATCGGCGCGGGGCTGCTGGCCGGCGCACGGTACCAGCGGTGGTTCTGGTTCGGGCTGCAGGCCGGGACGCTGTTCGGCGTCGGCTTCTGCACCTGGCTCATGTACCAGTCGCTGTACAACATCAACGCGCTGTGCCTGTGGTGCTGTCTGGCCTGGGTCGCCACCATCTTCATGTTCTGGTACACGACGTCGCACAACCTGCGGCGCGGCATCATCCCCGCCTCCGCGGGCGTGAAGCGGACCGTGGACGAGTTCCACTGGCTCTTCCCCTCCGTGCACGTCGCGGTGATCGGCATGCTGATCCTGACCCGCTGGTGGGACTACTGGACCAGCTGAGCGGCCGACCCACTGTCAGCGGGGTGGCTTAGGGTCGGACGCGTGGAAGCCGACCTGTTCACCGCCGCCGCGGAGGAGCGTGCCGAGAAGGACCCGGCCGCCCGGCCGCTGGCCGTCCGGATGCGCCCGCGGACCCTCGACGAGGTGGTGGGCCAGCAGCACCTGCTCCGCCCCGGTTCACCGTTGCGCCGGCTGGTGGGCGAGGGCGCGGGCGGGCCCGCGGGACCGTCCTCGGTGATCCTGTGGGGCCCGCCGGGCACGGGCAAGACCACCCTGGCGTACGTGGTCAGTCAGGCCACCGACAAGCGCTTCGTGGAGCTCTCGGCCATCACCGCGGGAGTCAAGGAGGTGCGCGCCGTGATCGACGGGGCCCGCCGCTCCTCGGGCGCCTTCGGCAGGGACACCGTGCTGTTCCTGGACGAGATCCACCGCTTCAGCAAGGCGCAGCAGGACTCGCTGCTGCCCGCGGTGGAGAACCGCTGGGTCACGTTGATCGCGGCCACCACGGAGAATCCGTACTTCTCGATCATCTCGCCGCTGCTCTCCCGGTCGCTTCTGCTCACCCTGGAGCCGCTGACCGAGGAGGACGTGCGCGGGCTGCTGCGCCGCGCCGTCGCCGACGAGCGGGGCCTCGGGGGCGCCGTCGAGTTGCCCGAGGAGACCGAGGCGCATCTGCTGAGGATCGCCGGCGGCGACGCCCGGCGGGCGCTCACCGCGCTGGAGGCCGGCGCCGGCGCGGCGCTCGCCAAGGGGGAGCGCGAGGTGGCCCTGGCCACCCTGGAGGAGGCCGTCGACCGGGCGGCGGTGACGTACGACCGGGACGGTGACCAGCACTACGACGTGGCCAGCGCGCTCATCAAGTCCATCCGCGGCTCCGACGTGGACGCCGCCCTGCACTATCTGGCCCGGATGATCGAGGCGGGCGAGGATCCGCGTTTCATCGCCCGGCGGCTGATGATCTCGGCCAGCGAGGACATCGGCATGGCCGATCCCACGGCACTGCCCACGGCGGTCGCCGCCGCCCAGGCCGTCGCGATGATCGGCTTCCCCGAGGCGGCCATCACGCTCGGCCACGCGACCATCGCCCTCGCCCTGGCGCCGAAGTCCAACGCGGCGGTGCTCGCCATCGGGGCGGCACAGGCCGACGTGCGGGCCGGGCTCGCCGGCCCGGTGCCGTCGCATCTGCGCGACAGCCACTACAAGGGCGCCGCCAAGCTGGGCCACGGCGAGGGGTACCAGTACCCGCACGACGTGCCCGGCGGCATAGCCGCCCAGCAGTACGCGCCGGACTCCGTGCACGGCAAGCGGTACTACCACCCGACCCGGCACGGGGCCGAGGCCCGGTACACCGAGGTGCTCGACCGGATCCGCGAGCGCCTTGCCGGCGGGTCGGCCCCGGACTGACCTCACCCGCCGGGCGGCGCGACGAGGCCCCGGCAGAGCCGAACGGCTGGCCCGAGCCCCGCCGGCCCATGACCCGAAGCGGCCCTGGCGGCGTGGGCGGGGTTCGGCCGTCGTGCCGTGCTCCGATCGTGCGTGGTTCCGTCCGTCTGCCGGGTGGCTGTGGGCCCCAGCGTCCAGGGCCGCGGCGCCGGGGCTGTGCGACGCTCCGACCGCGTGCGTTTGGCGCCGCTGGCCTGGTGGCCGTGGTCCGCGGTGTCCACGGTGCGCTGCGGGCGTCGTGCCGTGCTCCGGCCGTGTGGTTGCTCCCGCTGGCCTGGTGGCCGTGTGCCGGGGTCTCCGGGGGTGCGGCGCACGCGCTATGCCGTGCCCCGCGTGCGGTTGTGGCCGTGAGTCGGGCGTCCGGGGTGGGGGCTCGCCGCCCTTCGGGGCGGCCGGGGCGCCGCGTCGCCGTGTCCGATGCGTGACCGAACGCGGGTGCGGCCCGGCAAGGGCTAGCGTGCGGCGGCGTCGAAGAGGTGGCGCATGGCGCGGCGGAGTTCGCCGATGTCCCGGACCGGCTCCGGGAAGTCGAAGCGCGCGTCCCGGCACAGCCCGTCGGCGCAGAACCGCACCCGCAGGCCGAACCGGTCGAGGCTCAGCGGCACCACCCGGCGCCACGGCCCGTGTTCCCTGACCGGCTCGCCGATCAGGTCGCAGAGCGTGCGCAACTGCTCCCCGTGCGCCGCGGACAGATGCTGGAGCAGCTCCGCCTCGTGCCGCACCAGCGGATCGGGCGCCGCGGCGGCGAACTCCCCGGGCTCGACGTGTCCGGCGCCCCACAGGTCGTCGGTGTACGCCTCGCCGACCTCCAGCCGCAGCGGCGTCCAGTGGCGCCCGGCCGCCGGTCCGGTCGGATGGTGCCGGGCCAGCAGTTCGAGGCCGGTGGCGCGCTCCGCGCCCCGGGTGGCCGTCAGCCAGCCCGCCACCCAGCCGCGCCCCCGGATCCGGTGCGGCACGGAGACCGGCGCCACGTCGGTGATCTCCATCACGGCGGTGAGCTCGTCGTCCCTGGCGTGCGCCGCGGCCCGAGCGGCCAGCGAGTCGGCGGGCAGCAGCAGGTAGACGTCCCCCGAGGGCGCCACGGCCCGCGACTCGGGCACCCCGTGCGGCGGTCCGGAAGACGCGTCGACCGGCGGTGACCCGTTCAGCTCAGCGCCTGGAATCACCAGGGTCGCCGAGGCGTTTGAGTCGACGAGGGTGCGTACCCGCTCGGCGGGCGAGGGCTGCGTGAGCTGGCCGTCCGGCTCCTCGGGCCGTCGCCGGCCGTCTTCGCGCACGGGGCTCCCGGGTCGAATCATGCGATCTCCTCAGCTAAGGTAAGCCTCACCTAACTTACATGGAGGTCCGTTCACCGTGAACCAGTCGCGTCCCAAGGTCAAGAAGTCACGTGCGCTCGGCGTGGCTCTCACCCCGAAGGCCGTCAAGTACTTCGAGCGACGCCCCTTCCCCCCGGGTCAGCACGGACGCGGCCGGAAGCAGACCAGCGACTACAAGGTCCGGCTGTTGGAGAAGCAGCGGCTGCGCGCCCAGTACGACATCAGCGAGCGGCAGATGCTCCGCGCCTACAACCGGGCCCGCAAGGTGACGGGCAAGACCGGCGAGGCGCTCATCGTCGAGCTGGAGCGCCGGCTGGACGCCCTGGTGCTGCGTTCGGGCCTCGCCCGCACCATCTACCAGGCGCGCCAGATGGTCGTGCACGGTCACATCTCGGTCAACGACCGGAAGGTCGACAAGCCGTCCTTCCGGGTCGCCCCCGAGGACGTGGTGGCGGTGCGCGAGCGCAGCCGGGGCAAGCACCCCTTCCTGGTGGCCAGGGAGGGCGGTTACGCGCCCGACGGCGAGATCCCGCGCTATCTGGAGGTCAACCTGCAGGCGCTGGCCTTCCGCCTGGACCGCGAGCCGAACCGGAGCGAGATCCCGGTGATCTGCGACGAGCAGCTGGTCGTCGAGTTCTACGCACGCTGAGCAGCCGCTACGGGCCCGCCGCCGGCTCGCCGCCCCCCGGTGCGCGCGGCGGAAGTGGTTACAGTCCGGGGCGCCGGGCGCGGTAGGGTCGTCACCTGCCGCCGCCCCCGAGACGGGCGCCGCCGGGCCGGGTGAGCGGCGGCGCGCCCCGCGGAGCCCCAGACGGAAGGCAGCGCTCGTGTCCGGTGGAGAGGTGGCCGGCCTCCTGGTGGCCGTCTTCTGGGCCATTCTGGTCTCGTTCCTCGCCGTCGCGCTGGTGCGGCTGGCCCAGGCCCTGCGGGCCGCCACGACGCTGGTGCACCAGGTCACCGAGCGCGCCGTGCCGCTGCTGGGCGAGGCGTCGGACACCGTGCGCGCCGCGCAGGGCCAGTTGGACCGCGTGGAGACCATCACCGCCGACGTGCAGGAGGCCGCGGCCAACGCCTCGGCGCTGTCCACCACCGTGGCCTCCACCTTCGGCGGCCCGCTCGTGAAGGTCGCCGCCTTCGGCTACGGCGTGCGCCGCGCGCTCGGCCGCGCCCCGGCGGCGGCCGCCCCGCCCGCCGACCCGTCCCGCTCCGGCGACCCCGGCGGCGCACCCGCCGACCGGCGTACCGTCGTAGGAAGGACGCTGCCGCCCGCCCGGCGCCGCCGGCGGGGAAAGGACTGAGTACAGCGCTATGATCCGCCGCGCCTTCTGGTTCACCACGGGTGCCGCCGCCGGCATCTGGGCCACCACCCGCGTCCAGCGCACGCTGCGGGAGCTCGCCCCCGACAGCCTCGCGGCCCGGGCGACCGGCCGCGCGGCCGCCGCGGGACAGCGACTGCGCGGGTTCGCCCTCGACGTCCGGACGGGCATGGCCCAGCGGGAGACCGAGCTGAACGAGGCGCTGGGGCTCACCACCCCGCCGCCCGCGGAACCGAACAGCACCAAGCCGCATCGCGGCGCACCACCGGAAAAGAGGACCACCGATGGAGTCGGCTGAGATCCGTCGTCGCTGGCTGAGCTTCTTCGAGAAGCGTGGGCACACCGTCGTGCCGTCGGCGTCGCTGATCGCGGACGACCCGACACTGCTGCTGGTCAACGCGGGCATGGTGCCGTTCAAGCCGTACTTCCTCGGCGAGGCCACCCCTCCCTACCGGCGCGCCGTCAGCGTGCAGAAGGTCGTGCGGACGCCGGACATCGAGGAGGTCGGCAGGACCACCCGGCACGGCACGTTCTTCCAGATGTGCGGCAACTTCTCCTTCGGCGACTACTTCAGAGAAGGCGCCATCACCCAGGCCTGGGAGCTGCTGACCGTCCCGGTGGCGGACGGCGGGTACGGGCTGGACCCCGAGCGGCTGTGGATCACCGTCTTCGAGCGGGACGACGAGGCCGAGCGGATCTGGCGGGACGTCGTCGGTGTGCCGGCCGAGCGGATCCAGCGCCTCGGCATGGGCCCCAACTTCTGGTCCATGGGCGTGCCGGGCCCGTGCGGGCCCTGCTCCGAGATCTTCTACGACCGCGGCCCCGGGTTCGGCCCCGAGGGCGGCCCCGCCGTCAACGACGAGCGCTACGTGGAGATCTGGAACCTGGTCTTCATGCAGTACGAGCGGGGTCCTGGCGAGGGCAAGGAGGACTACCCGATCCTCGGCGAACTGCCCGCCAGGAACATCGACACCGGGCTCGGCCTGGAACGCCTGGCGATGATCCTGCAGGACGTCCACAACATGTACGAGACGGACACCCTGCGCGTCGTCATCGACCGGGCCAGCGAGCTGACCGGCGTGCGCTACGGCGACGCCGAGAGCTCCGACGTCTCCCTCCGCGTCGTCGCCGACCACCTCCGCACCTCGGTGATGCTCATCGGCGACGGCGTCACCCCGGGCAACGAGGGCCGGGGCTACGTGCTCCGCCGCATCATGCGTCGCGCCATCCGCACCATGCGCCTCCTCGGCGCCACCCGCCCGGTCGTCGGCGACCTCGCCGACACGGTGCTCGGGATGATGGGCCAGCAGTACCCGGAGCTGCTGACCGACCGCGCCCGGATAGAAGCGGTCGCGCGGGCCGAGGAGTCCGCCTTCCTCAAGACCCTGCAGGCCGGCACCACCATCCTCGACGCGGCTGTCGCCGACACCCGGGCCGCCGGCAGCGCCGTGCTCGCCGGCGACAAGGCCTTCCAGCTCCACGACACCTGGGGCTTCCCGATCGACCTGACCCTGGAGATGGCCGCCGAGCAGGGCCTGTCGGTGGACGAGGCCGGCTTCCGGCGCCTGATGCAGGAGCAGCGGGACCGCGCCAAGGCCGACGCCCGGGCCAAGAAGCAGGGGCACGCCGACCTGTCCGCGTACCGCGAGGTCGCGGACGCCGCCGGGCCCTCCGAGTTCACCGGCTACACCGAAACGGCCGGCGAGGTCCGGGTCGTCGGGCTCCTCGCGAACGGCGCGTCGGTGCCCGCGGCCAGCGAGGGTGACGACGTCGAGGTGGTGCTGGACCGTACCCCGTTCTACGCCGAGGGCGGCGGTCAGCTCGCCGACACCGGCCGGATCCGGCTGGAGAACGGCTCCGTCGTCGAGGTGCGCGACGTGCAGCAGCCCGTGCCGGGCGTCATCGTGCACAAGGGCACCGTGCAGGTCGGCGAGGTCACCGTGGGCGCCGGCGGGTACGGCCGGATCGACCTGCACCGGCGCCGGGCCATCGCCCGCGCCCACAGCGCCACCCACCTGACCCACCAGGCGCTGCGCGACGCCCTGGGCCCGACGGCCGCCCAGGCCGGGTCGGAGAACGCGCCGGGACGTTTCCGCTTCGACTTCGGTTCGCCGGCGGCCGTGCCCGGCACGGTGCTGTCGGACGTGGAGCAGAAGATCAACGACGTGCTGGTCAGGGAGCTCGACGTCTCCGCCGAGGTGATGTCGATGGAGGAGGCCCGCAAGCAGGGCGCCATCGCGGAGTTCGGCGAGAAGTACGGCGACCGGGTGCGGGTCGTCACCATCGGCGACTACTCCAAGGAGCTGTGCGGCGGCACGCACGTGCACAACACCGCGCAGCTCGGCCTGGTCAAGCTGCTCGGCGAGTCGTCCATCGGCTCCGGCGTGCGCCGCGTGGAGGCCCTGGTGGGCGCCGACGCCTACCGGTTCCTGGCCCGCGAGCACACCGTCGTCGCCCAGCTCACCGAGCTGGTCAAGGGACGGCCCGAGGAGCTGCCGGAGCGCGTCTCCGGAATGCTGACCCGGTTGCGGGAGGCCGAGAAGGAGATCGAGCGGTTCCGCGCGCAGAAGGTGCTGGAGGCCGCCGGCAGCCTGGCCGCCGGGGCCCGGGACGTGCGCGGCGTCGCGCTGGTCACCGGGCGGGTGCCGGACGGCACCACCGCCGACGACCTGCGCACCCTGGTGCTGGACGTGCGTGGCCGGATCACCGGCGACCGGCCGGTCGTGGTGGCCCTGTTCACCGTGGCCAAGGGCCGGCCGCTGACCGTAGTGGCCACCGACGAGGCCGCCAGGGAACGCGGTCTGCGGGCCGGGGACCTGGTCAGGGCGGCCTCCAGGGCGCTGGGCGGCGGGGGCGGTGGCAAGCCCGACGTGGCCCAGGGCGGCGGCCAGGACCCGGCCGCCATCGACGAGGCCCTGACGGCCGTCGAGCGCCTGGTCGCGGAGGCCGCGTGAACGCTCGTCCGCGCGGTTCGGCCGCCGGTCGGGGAGCCGGCTGATGCGGCGCGGCAGGAGGCTCGGCGTCGACGCGGGGGAGGCCCGCATCGGCGTCTCCGCCTGCGACCCCGACGGGTTGCTGGCCACCCCCGTGGAGACCGTGCCGGCCCGCGACGCGTCCGCGGCCCAGCGGCGGCTGGCCGAGCTCGTCGCCGAGTACGAGCCCATCGAGGTCGTCGTCGGGCTGCCCCGCTCCCTGCACGGCGGCGAGGGACCGGCCGCCGCGCGGGCGCGGGCCTTCGCGCAGCGCACCGCCCGGCGGATCGCGCCGGTCCCGGTGCGCCTGGTGGACGAGCGGCTGAGCACCGTCAGCGCGGCGCGCGAGATGCGGGCCTCGGGAGTCTCGGCGAAGCGCGGGCGATCCCGCATCGACCAGGCCGCGGCCGTCGTTATCCTGCAGAGCGCTCTCGACACGGAACGGGCGTCGGGACGTCCTCCGGGTGAGAACGTCGAAGTGGTTGTCTGATCGCGATACGGTAACGTTCGGCGCGACGCGGCAGTCATCCGGCTGCCCGGCCGCCCGCGGCGGGGGGCGCGGCGAGCAGGAACTCCCGTCACAAGGGGATCGATGACAGCAGAGTATGGCCGGGGCGCGGGCTCCGATCCGTGGCACCCCGACGACCCGCTGTACGGGGATCAGGGCTGGTCCGGGGGATACGACACGACGGCCGGCCAGCCCTCCGGGGGCTGGGATCCCTACGGCGGCGCGCCCCAGCAGCCGCAGCAGGACTACTACGATCCCTCGCGGACCGGCCAGTGGGAGGCGCCGGGCCAGTACTACGACCCCGACCCGTACTCCTACGGGCAGCAGGCCGCCCAGCAGCCGTTTCCGCCCGGCCCGCACGACACCGGCTCCTATCCCACGGGCCAGCACCAGACGGGCCAGCACCCGACCGGTCAGCATCAGACGGGCCAGCATCCGACGGGTCAGCACCCCACCGGCCAACACCCCACCGGCCAGCATCAGACCGGCGGATACGGTCAGCATCCGACCGGTCAGCATCCGACCGGTCAGCATCCGACCGGTCAGCATCCGACCGGCCAGCACCCGGTCGGGGGGCATCCGGCGGGTCCGTACCCCACTGGCGGGCAGCAGGCGGCGTACGGCCGGCAGGACGCCTATCCGGCCGAACACCACCCGCACCCCCAGCACCAGCCCCGGCAGCACCCGCACGGTCCCTCGCGGCCCCAACCCGAGCCGGCCTACCAGGAGTTCGCGGCGGCCGGCCACCCCGCCGCGCCGGGTGCCACGCGGCACGAGCCGGGCTCGGGGCCGGACCCGGAGACCGGCTGGGACCCGGGCCCCGACCAGGGCGAACACGACTTCTTCTCCCGCCGCGACGACGATGACGCCGACGACGAGGTCGACGTGCCCCGCGCGCGGCGCGCGGAGCGCCGCGGCGAGGCCACCCGCCCCAAGCGGCGGCGCGGCGGCTGCGGCTGCCTCGCGCTCGCGCTGGTCCTGGTGGGCGGCGTCGGCGGCGTCGGCTACTACGGCTACCAGCAGTACCAGGATCGGTTCGGCCCGGCGCCCGACTTCGCGGGCGAGGGCAGCGGCCAGGTGCAGGTGGAGATCCCGGAGGGCGCCACCGCCTCCGACATCGGCAACCTGCTGAAGGAGGCGGGCGTGGTCAAGAGCCACGACGCCTTCGTGGAGGCCGCCTCGGCCGACCAGGAGGCGGCCCTGAGCATCCAGCCGGGCGTCTACAGCCTGCGCCAGGAGATGTCGGCCGAATCCGCGCTGCAGATGCTGACCGACCCCTCGACGCTCAACGTCCTCACCATCCCCGAAGGGCTGCGGGCCACCGAGGTGTACGCGGCCATCGACGAGAAGCTCGGCCAGCCGGAGGGCACCACCGAGGACGTCGCCGAGAGCGCCGACCTCGGGCTGCCGGAGTACGCGGAGGGCGACGTCGAGGGCTTCCTCTTCCCCGCCCGCTACGACGTGGGCGCGGAGACCACGCCCGAGGAGTTGCTCACCTCGATGGTGGATCGCGCGGAGCAGGAGTTCGCCGAGATCGACCTGGAGAGCCAGGCGGCGGAGCTCGACCGCTCCCCGCGCGAGATCATCACCGTCGCCTCGCTCATCCAGGCCGAGGCGCAGGAGGACGAGGAGTTCGGCCGGGTCTCCCGCGTCATCTACAACCGGCTGGAGCAGGACATGAGGCTGGAGTTCGACTCCACCATCAACTACGCGATGGGCCGCTCCACCCTCAACACCTCCATCGAGGACACCCAGTTCGACTCGCCGTACAACACGTACGTCGAGTTCGGCCTGCCGCCGGGACCGATCGACAACCCCGGTCACCAGGCCCTGGAGGCCGCGCTGAACCCGGCCGACGGCCCCTGGCTGTACTTCGTCACCGTCTCGCCCGGGGACACCCGCTTCACCGACGACTTCGACGAACACCAGGCCAACGTCGACGACTTCAACGCCGCCCAGGAAGGGAACGAGTGACGTCCACGCCGCGGCCCGCCCGCCGCGCGGCGGTGCTCGGCTCGCCCATCGCGCACTCGCTCTCCCCGGCGCTGCACCGGGCGGCCTACCAGGCCCTGGGCCTGCGCCACTGGAGCTACGGGCGGTACGAGGTGGACGAGGCGGGCCTGGCCGGGTTCCTCGCCGGCCTGGACCCCGACTGGGCCGGGCTCTCCCTGACCATGCCGTTGAAGCGGGCCGTCATCCCGCTGCTCGACGAGGTCAGCGAGACCGCCGCCGCGGTGGAGGCGGTCAACACCGTCGTGTTCACCGAGGACGGACGACGCCTCGGGGAGAACACCGACATCCCCGGGCTCGTCGAGGCGCTGCGGGAGCGCGGCGTCCGCCATGTGGAGCGGGCCGCCGTGCTCGGCGCCGGCGCCACCGCCTCCTCCGCGCTCGCCGCCCTGGCCCGGATCTGCGGCGGCGAGATCACCGCCTACGTCCGCGGCCCGGCCCGCGCCGCGGAGATGCGCGGCTGGGGCGAGCGGCTGGGCGTGCCGGTGCGCACCGCCGACTGGGCGGACGCCCACCGCGCGCTGGAGGCGCCGCTGGTCGTCGCCACCACGCCGGCCGGCGCCACGGACGCGCTGGCCGCGGCGGTGCCCGACGCACCCGGCACCCTCTTCGACGTGCTGTACGCCCCGTGGCCCACGCGGCTGGCCGCCGCGTGGGAGGCGCGGGAGGGGAGGGTCATCGGCGGCCTCGACCTGCTCGTGCACCAGGCGGTGCTCCAGGTCGAGCTGATGACGGGCATCGTTCCGGCACCGCTCAAGGAGATGCGGGAGGCCGGCGAGACGGCGCTCGTGACCCGGCCCGGCTGAGCCGTCCACGCTGCGGACCCGTGCGTGGCACGCCCCCGGCTCGTGGGAGGATCGGACCGGTACCAGGCATACCAGGCGTGGCGTCGAGTACCGCGCCGACGAGCACCGCGAAGGAGCACCGTTGAGCAGGTTGCGCTGGCTGACCGCGGGGGAGTCACACGGCCCCGCTCTCGTGGCGACCCTGGAAGGGCTGCCCTCGGGCGTGCCGGTGACCACCGAACTGGTGGCCGACGCGCTGGCCCGCCGCCGGCTGGGCTACGGCCGGGGCGCGCGGATGTCGTTCGAGCGGGACGAGATCACCTTTCTCGGCGGCGTCCGGCACGGGCTGACCCTCGGCTCGCCGGTCGCCATCATGGTCGGGAACACCGAGTGGCCCAAGTGGGAGAAGGTCATGGCGGCCGACCCGGTCGACCCCGACGAGCTCGCGGGCCTGGCCCGCAACGCGCCGCTGACCCGGCCCCGCCCCGGCCACGCCGATCTCGCCGGCATGCAGAAGTACGGATTCGCGGAGGCGCGGCCGGTGCTGGAGCGCGCCTCGGCCCGGGAGACCGCCGCGCGGGTGGCGCTCGGCGCCGTGGCCCGGTCGTACCTGAAGGAGACCGCGGGCGTGGAGATCGTCTCGCACGTGGTGGAGCTCGGCGGAGCCGCGGCGCCGAGCGGCCTCGTCCCGCTCCCCGGCGACGTCGAGCGCCTGGACGCCGACCCGGTCCGCTGCCTGGACCCGGACGCCAGCAAGGCGATGGTGGCCGAGATCGACCAGGCGCACCGGGACGGCGACACCCTGGGCGGCGTCGTCGAGGTGGTCGCCCACGGGGTGCCGGTGGGCCTCGGCTCGCACGTGCACTGGGACCGGCGGCTCGACGCCCGGCTGGCCGGCGCGCTGATGGGCATCCAGGCCATCAAGGGCGTCGAGGTCGGCGACGGCTTCGGCCTGGCCCGGATCCCCGGCTCCCAGGCGCATGACGAGATCGTGCCGGGTCCCGACCGCATCACCCGCGCGTCCGGGCACTCGGGCGGCACCGAGGGCGGGCTGAGCACCGGCGAACTGCTGCGGGTCCGGGCGGCGATGAAGCCCATCTCCACGGTGCCCCGGGCACTGGCCACCGTCGACGTGGTCACCGGCGAGGTGGCCCGCGCGCACCACCAGCGGTCCGACGTGTGCGCCGTCCCGGCGGCCGGCATCGTGGCCGAGGCCATGGTGGCGCTCGTGCTGGCGGACGCGGTGGCGGAGAAGTTCGGCGGCGACAGTGTCCGGGAGACCCGACGCAACGTCACCGGCTACCTGGACCATCTGGAGGTCAGGTGACCGCCACCCCGGCCGTCGTGCTGGTCGGGCCGCCAGGTTCCGGCAAGTCCACCGTCGGGGCGGTGCTGGCCGAGCGACTCGGCGTGACCCTGCGCGACACCGACGCCGACATCGAGCTCGCCGCCGGCAAGGGCGTGCCGGAGATCTTCGTCGAGGACGGCGAGCCGCGCTTCCGGGCCCTGGAGACCGCCGCCGTCCGCGCCGCGGTCGCCGAGCACGACGGCGTGCTCTCGCTCGGCGGCGGCGCCGTCCTCAGCCCGGAGAACCGCGCGCTGCTCGCCGGACTGCCCGTCGTGTTCCTGGACGTGGCGCTCGGCGAGGCCATGCGCCGGGTCGGGCTCGACACGCCGCGGCCGCTGCTCGCCGTCAACCCCCGGCAGCGGTGGCGCGCCCTGATGGAGGTCAGGCGGCCGCTGTACACGGAGGTGGCCCGGGCCGTGGTGCGCACCGAGGAGCGCACCCCGGACGAGGTCGCCCAGGAGGTTCTCGACGCATTGGAGCTCAGGCCCGCATGACCACCCGTCACGACGCCACCGCGTCCCCCGCCGACGCCGGTGCCGCGGCCCCACCGACCCGGATCACCGTCGCCGGTTCCGCCGGCACCGCGCCGTACGACGTCCTGGTCGGCCGCGGACTGCGCGGCGAGCTGCCGGGACTGGTCGGGGACGCGGCCACCCGGGTCGCGGTGCTGCACCCCGAGGCGCTCGCCGCGACCGGCGAGGAACTGCGCGCCGACCTGACCGCCGCCGGCTACCAGGCCGTCGCCGTTCCGCTGCCCGACGCCGAGGGGGCCAAGACCGCGGAGGTCGCCGCCGGCTGCTGGTCGACGCTCGGCCGCGCCGGCTTCACCCGGACCGACGTCGTGGTCGGCGTCGGCGGCGGGGCCACCACCGATCTCGCGGGCTTCGTCGCGGCGACCTGGCTGCGCGGGGTCAGGTGGATCGCGGTGCCCACCACCGTGCTCGGCATGGTGGACGCCGCGGTCGGCGGCAAGACCGGCATCAACACCGCCGAGGGCAAGAACCTGGTCGGCTCCTTCCACCCGCCGGCGGGCGTGCTCTGCGACCTCGCGGCGCTCGACTCGTTGCCGGTGGACGACTACGCCTCGGGGCTCGCCGAGGTCATCAAGGCGGGGTTCATCGCCGATCCGGCCATCCTGGAGCTGATCGAGGCCGACCCGCGGGCGGCGGTGCGGCCCTCGGGGCCGCACACCGCGGAGCTCGTCGAGCGGTCCATCCGGGTCAAGGCCCAGGTGGTCTCGGGCGACCTGCGGGAGTCCGGGCCCCGGGAGGTCCTGAACTACGGCCACACCCTGGGCCACGCCATCGAGAAGAACGAGGGCTACACGTGGCGCCACGGCGCCGCCGTCTCCGTCGGGATGGTGTTCGCCGCGGAGCTCGGCCGGCGCGCCGGACGGCTGGACGACGCCACCGCGGACCGGCACCGCGCGGTGCTCACCGCGGTCGGGCTGCCGGTCGGGTACCGCGGCGACCAGTGGCCCCGGCTGCTGGACGCGATGCGGATCGACAAGAAGTCGCGGGGCGACCGGCTGCGCTTCGTCGTGCTGGACGGCCTGGCCAGGCCGGCGCTGCTGGAAGGGCCGGATCAGGACCTGCTGCGCGCCGCCTACGCCGTGGTCTCCGGCTGAATCCGTGCGCGCCCGCCACGGAGGTGGCAGGCTGGGTGCTGTCCGGCGGATGTTCGCGGGCCCGCGACGGCGAGGACCGACACGGCGCGGGCACCCGGCGGCCCCGTCGTGCGTTCCCCATGCGACGGGCAAGACCGGTACGGTATGTCACCGAGTCGAACGGACGCGCGGTCCCGGTGGCCGCGCGCGGAGCTGACGGAGTGGGCAGCGGATGCAACAGCACGGTGGGATGCCGGTGCCACCCCCCGCGTCGCCGCGGAACGACGGGGGTGCCCCCCAGGCAGCGGATCTGTCCGCGGCAGGGACCACAGGGTTCTTCCAGCTGCCACCCGGCGGCGTCGTGCCCGTCCCGCACCCGGTCCCGGAGGCCGCGCGGCCGGACGCCGCGCACGCCGGGGTCGCGGTGCTGCTGATCGGCCCGGCCGGCGCTGGCAAGACGACCGTCGCGCGGTTCTGGGCGGACCGCCGCCCGGTCCCCACGGCCCACATCAGCCTGGACGACGTGCGCGAGTGGGTGCGCTCCGGCTTCGCGGACCCGCGCTCGGGCTGGAACGACCGCTCCGAGGCGCAGTACCGCCTGGCCCGCCGCACCTGCGGCTTCGCCGCGCGCAACTACCTGGCCAACGGGATCTCCTGCATCCTGGACGACGCGGTCTTCCCCGACCGGCCGGCCGTCGGCCTCGGCGGCTGGAAGCGGCACGTGGGGCCGGGGCTGATCCCCATCGTGCTGCTGCCCGGGCTCGACATCGTGCTGGAGCGGAACGCCGCCCGCACCGGCTCGCGCCGGCTGTCCGACGAGGAAGTGGCCACCATCCACGGCCGGATGGCCGGCTGGTACGGCTCAGGGCTGCCGATCATCGACAACTCGGCACACGACGTGGCCACCACCGCCCGGATGCTCGACGAGGCGGTCTCCCACAGCCTGGCCAGCCCGCCGGCCTGGTGACGGGCCCCGGCCCGCCCGTCCGGACGCGCTGAGAGAGCGGCCGACCGTCCCGCTGCGTAGTCTCGATCCATGTCCGAGGTTCACGTGGCCCGCCGCTCACGGCTGCGTGCCGACAGCGCGTCGGCGGGCGGCACCGCTCTGGTCGTCACCCGGCCGGCGAACGTGCGTTACCTGGTCGGCGCGGCACCCGCCGGCTCGGTGCTGCTCGTGGGCCACGCCGGCGACGACGTGCTGCTCACCCACTGGGACCCGGCGACGGACCAGGAGGAGGTCGTGAGCCGGACGGCGGAGTCGGGCGGGCTGCGCACCGCGGTGCTCGACGACGACACCGACCCGGCCGTCGCCGCCGCCGGGCTGGCCGCCGAGGCGGGCGCCGAGTCCGTCGCGGTCGAGGAGCACCACCTGACCGTGGCCCGGCACCGGGCACTGACCGCCACCGTCCCGGGGCCCCGGTACACGGACCTGGGATTCGCCGTGGAGCGGCAGCGGCTGGTCAAGGACGAGGACGAGATCGCGGCGCTGCGCGTCGCCGCCGAGATCACCGACCGGGCGCTGGGGGAGCTGCTGGAGTCCATCCTGGTCGGCCGCACCGAACGGCACCTCGCCCTGGAGTTGGAGCGCCGCCTCATCGATCACGGCGCCGACGGCCCGGCCTTCCGCACCTCGGTCGCCACCGGGAGCCACTCGGGCCTGGCCGGGCACCGGCCCACCGACCGGCGGGTGGAGGAGGGGGACTTCCTCACCGTGTGCCTCGGCGCGCGGTTCCGCGGCTACCGCTGCCAGATCGGGCGGACCTTCGTCATCGGCACCAGCCCGGCCGACTGGCAGATCGAGCTCTACGAGGTGGTGTTCGCCGCCCAACGGGCGGCACGGGAGGCGTTGGCCCCGGGCGCCGAGTGCCGGGCCGTGGACGCGGCCGCCCGGCAGGTGCTCGCGGCGGCCGGGCACGGCCGGGCGCTCGGCCCGCTCACCGGACGCGGTGTGGGGCTGGAAATCGGGGAGGACCCTCGGTTGTCACCCGCGGCCATGGGTAGACTTGGCGCCTGTGTGCCGGTCACCGTCGAGCCGGGGGTACATCTCCCAGGCCGGGGCGGGGTCCGTATCGACGACACACTCGTCGTCCGCCCACCGGCGGACGGCGGACCCGAGCTACTCACCATCACGACCAAGGAACTCCTCGCGCTGTAGTCCGACGGACCGGCGCGCGGCGCCCGAGGTCGCTCACGCAGCAGTCCGTAGGAGATTCCAGGCCGTGGCCACCACGAACGACCTCAAGAACGGCATGGTGCTCAAGCTGGACGGCGGCCAACTGTGGTCCGTCGTCGAGTTCCAGCACGTCAAGCCCGGCAAGGGTGGCGCCTTCGTGCGCACCAAGCTCAAGAACGTGCTCTCCGGCAAGGTGGTGGACAGGACGTTCAACGCCGGCACGAAGGTCGAGACGGCGACCGTCGACCGGCGCGGCATGCAGTTCTCCTACAAGGACGGTGCCGACTTCGTCTTCATGGACACCGAGACGTACGACCAGCTCCTCGTCAACCCGGAGACCGTGGGCGAGGCCGCCAACTACCTGCTGGAGGGCCAGGACTGCACCGTGGCCATCTACCAGGAGAACCCGCTGTTCATCGAGCTGCCCGCGGCCGTCGAGCTGGTCGTGGAGTACACCGAGCCCGGGGTCCAGGGCGACCGGTCCACCGGCGGCACCAAGCCCGCCCGCCTGGAGACCGGTTACGAGATCGGCGTGCCGCTCTTCATCACCACCGGCGAGAAGATCAAGGTGGACACCCGCTCCGGCGAGTACCTCGGCCGGGTGAACAGCTAGGTGGCTGCCCGCAGCAAGGCCCGCAAACGAGCCCTGCAGATCCTCTTCGAGGCCGACCAGCGGGGCAGCGCGCCCACGGAGGTGCTGGCCGAGCGGATACGGCTCGCCGGCACCGACGACCGGCCGCAGGTGAGCGACTACACCATGCTGCTGGTCGAGGGCTATGCGGAGCACGCGGAGCGGATCGACGAGCTCCTCGCCCAGTACACGATCGGCTGGCCGCTGGACCGGATGCCGGGGGTGGACCGCACCATCCTGCGGCTCGCCGTCTTCGAGCTGCTCTGGCAGGACGAGACGCCCGACGCGGTGGTGCTCGACGAGGCCGTCCGGCTGGCCAAGGAGTTCTCCACCGACGAGTCTCCGGCCTTCGTCAACGGCCTGCTCGGCCGTCTGAAGGACCTGAAGCCCACTCTCCGCCGCTGACCCCTGGCCAGCGGCGCGCACGGCGCCGGGGTGGCGGGACACCCAGCCCCGCCACCTCTCCGGCCCGCGCGACGAAACTCCGAGACGTGCGGAAACAGGGCCGGGAAGAGGGCGAGGTCAGCCCTCTTCCGTCTGCACCGCCCGCCGGGCGTCCGCGCCCAGCACGCCCCAGCTGATCAGCTGCTCCGTCAGCACCGACGGCGACTGGTCGTAGATCACGGCGAGGGTGCGCAGGTCGTCCTGGCGGATCGACAGCACCTTGCCGTTGTAGTCGCCGCGCTGGCTCTGGATCGTCGCGGTGTACCGCTGCAGCGGACCGGCCTTCTCGCTCGGCACGGTCGCCAGCCGCTCCAGGTCGAGCACCAGCTTCGGCGGCGGCTCGGCGGCCCCGCCCGGCGTCGAGCCCGGCAGCAGTTCCTGCACCGGGACCCCGTAGAAGTCGGCCAGCTCGGCGAGGCGCTGCACGGTCACCGCGCGGTCGCCGCGCTCGTACGAACCGACCACCACCGCCTTCCACCGGCCCTGGGACTTCTCCTCGACCCCGTGGAGCGACAGACCCTGCTGGGTACGGATGGCACGGAGCTTGGTACCAAGCTGTTTTGCGTATTCGCTGGACATGTGTCTCCCCGGACGGCATCTTCGTAACTCATAGTGAGGTTACGCAGCGTAATTTGGCTCGTCAAGCGGGGCGCGAAGAGACGGCCCTGACCTGCGGCGACGCACAGCGGGTGGTGGGCGCCTGATACGGTGGGGGGCGATCCACCCGACATCCTTTAAGGCCCGTCCCGTGAGGCGGGGAAGGAGGTCCACTTCACCATGGTCGACAACGGCAACGTGCCGTCCCGTCCGGTGCTGGAGGCGCCGGACATCGCGCGGGCGCTGACCCGCATCGCCCACGAGATCGTCGAGCGCGCCAAGGGCGCGGACGACGTGGTGCTGCTCGGCATTCCCACCCGTGGCGTCAACCTCGCCCGGCGGCTGGCCGCCCGGCTCGAGGACATCACGGGCCACCCCGTTCCCGTGGGTTCCCTGGACATCACGATGTACCGGGACGACCTGCGGCTGCGCCCGGCGCGCGCGCTGGCCCGCACCGACATTCCCGGGACCGGCGTCGACGGCCGGCTCGTCGTCCTCGTGGACGACGTGCTCTTCTCCGGGCGCACCATCCGCGCCGCCCTGGACGCGCTGAACGACATCGGCCGGCCGCGCGCCGTGCAGCTCGCGGTCCTGGTGGACCGCGGGCACCGCGAGCTGCCCATCCGCGCCGACTACGTCGGCAAGAACATCCCCACCTCCCTGCGGGAGGCGGTCAGGGTCCTGCTCACCGAGGAGGACGGCCGCGACGTCGTGCTGCTCGGCGTGCGCGATCCGGCCCCGGCGGCCGAGCGCCAGTAACGCCCGGCGCACCCCTGCGCCCCGTCAGGCCGCCGACCAGGCCCTGTCACGCCAGCACGCCCCGAACCCACGGAAGGCACCAGATGAAGCGCCACCTCATCTCGGCCACCGACCTCACCCGCGACGACGCCGTGCTGATCCTCGACACCGCCGAGGAACTCGCCCGCGTCGCCGACCGGCCGATCAAGAAACTCCCGACACTCCGCGGCCGCACCGTCGTCAACCTCTTCTTCGAGGACTCGACGCGCACCCGGATCTCCTTCGAGGCCGCCGCCAAGCGGCTCTCCGCCGACGTCATCAACTTCTCCGCCAAGGGCTCCTCGGTCTCCAAGGGCGAGTCGCTGAAGGACACCGCGCTCACCCTGGAGGCCATGGGCGCCGACGCCGTCGTCATCCGCCACCACGACTCCGGTGCCCCGCACCGCCTCGCCACCTCGGGCTGGATCGGCGGCTGCGTCGTCAACGCCGGCGACGGCACCCACGAGCACCCCACCCAGGCCCTGCTGGACGCCTTCACCCTGCGCCGCCGGCTCTCCGCCGGCGGCGCGGGTCGCGGTGGGGACCTGGCGGGCCGGCGGATCACCATCGTCGGCGACATCCTGCACAGCCGCGTCGCCCGTTCCGGCGTCCAGCTGTTCACCACCCTGGGCGCCGAGGTCACGGTCGTCGCCCCGCCGACCCTGATGCCCATCGGCGTGGAACGCTGGCCCTGCGCCGTCGACTACCAACTCGACGCCGTGCTGCCGAAGTCCGACGCGGTGATGATGCTCAGGGTGCAGCGGGAGCGGATGAACGCCGCCTACTTCCCGACCGAGCGCGAGTACGCGCGCAGGTACGGCCTGGACGGCGCCCGCATGGCCCGGATGCCCGAGCACGCCATCGTGATGCACCCCGGCCCGATGAACCGCGGCATGGAGATCACCGCCGAGGTCGCCGACTCCCCCCGCTGCACCGCCGTGGAGCAGGTCGCGGGCGGGGTCAGCGTCCGGATGGCCGTCCTGTACCTGCTGCTCGGCGGCGCCGAGCCGGCCGTCACCACCCGTACCGCCGAGACCCGTACCGCCGAGGAGGGCGCGTGAGCACCACCAGGAGTCAGTCCCCACGGACGCTGATCCGCGGCGCGAGCGTCCTCGGCGGACAACCTCGCGACGTGTTGATCGAGGACGGCGTCATCGCCGAGGTCAGCCGCAACGTCGCCGCGGCGGGCGCCAGCGTCGTCGAGGCCGAGGGCCGCGTGCTGCTGCCGGGGCTCGTCGACCTGCACACCCACCTGCGGGAACCGGGCCGGGAGGACTCGGAGACGGTCCTCACCGGCACCCGGGCCGCGGCCACCGGCGGCTTCACCGCGGTGCACGCCATGGCCAACACCTTCCCGGTGGCCGACACGGCCGGCGTCGTCGAGCAGGTCTGGCGGCTGGGCCGGGAGTCCGGGTACTGCGACGTCCGACCGGTCGGCGCGGTCACCGTCGGCCTGGACGGCAAGCAGCTGGCCGAGCTCGGGGCGATGCACGACTCCGCCGCCGGCGTCGTGGTCTTCTCCGACGACGGCCGCTGCGTGCACGACGCCGTCATCATGCGCAGGGCCCTGGAGTACGTGAAGGCGTTCGACGGCGTCGTCGCCCAGCACGCCCAGGAGCCGCGGCTGACCCAGGGCGCCCAGATGAACGAGGGTGTGGTGTCCGCCGAGCTCGGCCTGGCCGGCTGGCCGGCCGTGGCCGAGGAGGCGATCATCGCCCGGGACGTGCTGCTGGCCGCCCATGTCGGCTCCCGGTTGCACATCTGCCACCTCAGCACCGCCGGCTCGGTCGAGCTGGTGCGCTGGGCGAAGTCCAAGGGCTGGCGGGTCACCGCCGAGGTCACCCCGCACCACCTGCTGCTCACCGACGAGCTGGTGCGTTCCTACGATCCGGTCTACAAGGTGAACCCGCCGCTGCGCACCGAGGCCGACGTGCTGGCGCTGCGTGAGGCACTGGCCGACGGCACCATCGACTGCGTCGCCACCGACCACGCTCCGCACCCGTACGAGGACAAGGACTGCGAGTGGGGCGCCGCGGCCATGGGCATGACCGGCCTGGAGACCGCGCTCAGCGTCGTGCAGCAGACCATGGTGGACACCGGCCTGCTGGACTGGGCCGGCATCGCCGACCGGATGTCCCGCCGGCCCGCCGCCATCGGCCGGGTCGCCCGCCACGGACGTCCGATCGCGGTGGGCGAGCCCGCCCACCTCACGCTGCTCGACCCGACGCACCGCGCAGTCGTCAACCCCGCGGAGCACGTCTCCCGCAGCCGCAACAGCCCGTACGCCGGCCGGGAGCTGCCGGGCCGGGTCACCCACACCTACCTGGCCGGCCGGCCCACCCTGCTGGACGGAGTCCTCACATGACCGCCGGCCGCCCTCCCGGGTCCACCAGAACCACCAGAACCACCCGCGACCAGCGACCGGAGCGTGCCCGATGACCAGCGCCACCCAGGCCACCACCCCGGCCCTGCTCGTCCTCGAGGACGGCCGTGCCTTCCGCGGCCGGGCCTACGGCGCGGTCGGCGAGACCTTCGGCGAGGCGGTCTTCGCCACCGGCATGACCGGATACCAGGAGACCCTCACCGACCCCTCGTACCACCGCCAGGTCGTGGTGATGACCGCCCCGCACGTCGGCAACACCGGCGTCAACGACGAGGACCCCGAGTCCGCCCGCATCTGGGTCGCCGGCTACGTGGTCCGCGACCCGGCCCGCGTCCCGTCCAACTGGCGCTCGGTGCGCTCCCTCGACCAGGAGCTGACCGCCCAGGGCGTGGTCGGGATCAGCGGGGTCGACACCCGCGCCCTCACCCGGCACCTGCGGGAGCGCGGCGCCATGCGGGCGGGCATCTTCTCCGGACCCGCCCTCGCCGACGAGCCGACGCTGCTCGCCCGGGTGCGCGCCGCACCCCGGATGACCGGCGCCGACCTGGCGCCCGAGGTCGCCACCGCCGAGCCGTACCTGGTCCCGGCCCTCGGCCGCAAGCGGTTCACCGTCGCCGCGGTCGACCTCGGGATCAAGGGCATGACCCCGCACCGGATGGCCGAACGCGGCATCGACGTGCACGTCCTGCCCGCCACCGCCACCCTGGACGAGGTGTACGCCGTCTCGCCCGACGGCGTCTTCTTCTCCAACGGCCCCGGCGATCCGGCCGCCGCCGCGCATCCGGTGGAGCTGATGCGCGGCGTCCTCGACCGCCGTACCCCGCTCTTCGGCATCTGCTTCGGCAACCAGATCCTCGGTCGTGCCCTCGGCTTCGGCACGTTCAAGCTCAAGTACGGTCACCGCGGCATCAACCAGCCGGTCAAGGACCTGGCCACCGGCCGGGTCGAGGTGACCGCGCACAACCACGGCTTCGCCGTCGACGCCCCGCTGGACCGCGATTCCGACACCCCACACGGGCGGACTCGGGTCTCCCATGTCTGCCTCAACGACAACGTCGTCGAAGGGCTGCGGCTGCTCGACCGGCCGGCCTTCAGCGTCCAGTACCACCCCGAAGCGGCGGCAGGCCCCCACGACGCGGCCTACCTCTTCGACCGCTTCGTCTCCCTGATGGAGGGCGAGCGTGCCTAAGCGCACCGATATCACGTCAGTCCTGGTGATCGGCTCGGGGCCGATCGTGATCGGGCAGGCCGCGGAGTTCGACTACTCGGGTACCCAGGCGTGCCGGGTGCTGAAGGCCGAAGGGCTGCGCGTCGTCCTGGTCAACTCCAACCCGGCCACGATCATGACCGACCCGGAGATCGCCGACGCCACCTACGTCGAGCCGATCACCCCCGAGTTCGTGACCAAGATCATCGAACGGGAGCGCCCCGACGCGCTGCTGCCCACCCTCGGCGGCCAGACCGCGCTGAACGCCGCCATCGCGCTGCACGAGGCCGGCACCCTGGCCGAGTACGGCGTGGAGCTGATCGGCGCCAGCGTCGAGGCGATCGCCAAGGGCGAGGACCGCGAGCGGTTCAAGACCGTCGTGGACGCGGTCCGGGCCACGACCGGGCACGGCGAGTCGGCCCGCTCGGTCATCTGCCACTCGATCGAGGAGGTGGTGGACGGCGTCACGGAACTCGGCGGCTACCCGGTCGTGGTGCGGCCCTCCTTCACCATGGGCGGCGCCGGATCCGGCTTCGCCCACGACGAGGACGAACTGCGCCGGATCGCCGGCCAGGGGCTCGCGCTGTCCCCGGTCGGCGAGGTGCTGCTGGAGGAGTCCATCGTCGGCTGGAAGGAGTTCGAGCTGGAGCTGATGCGCGACCGCAACGACAACGTCGTCGTGGTCTGCTCGATCGAGAACCTCGACCCGATGGGCGTGCACACCGGCGACTCGATCACCGTGGCACCCGCCATGACCCTGACCGACCGCGAGTACCAGATCCTTCGCGACGTCGGCATCGCCGTGATCCGCGAGGTCGGCGTGGACACCGGGGGCTGCAACATCCAGTTCGCGGTCAACCCCGACGACGGCCGGGTCGTGGTGATCGAGATGAACCCGCGGGTCTCCCGGTCCTCGGCGCTGGCGTCCAAGGCCACCGGCTTCCCGATCGCCAAGATCGCGGCCCGGCTGGCCATCGGCTACACCCTCGACGAGATCCCGAACGACATCACGGGACAGACCCCCGCCTCCTTCGAGCCCACCCTCGACTACGTCGTCGTCAAGGTGCCGCGGTTCGCGTTCGAGAAGTTCCCGGCCGCCGACGCCACGCTCACCACCACCATGAAGTCCGTCGGCGAGGCCATGGCCATCGGCCGGAACTTCACCGAGGCGCTCAACAAGGCGCTCCGCTCCGTGGAGAAGCCCGACGCGCCCTTCGACTTCGCCGCCGACCCCGGCGACCGGGACGCGGCACTGGCGGCCGCGGCCATCCCCACCGACGGCCGGCTGGGCGCGGTGATGCGGGCCATCCGCGCCGGCTCAGACGCCGCCCAGGTGTGCGCGGCCACCGGCATCGACCTGTGGTTCGTCGACCAGCTCTGCCTGATCAACGAGATCGCCGAGGAGTTGGCCGCCGCTGACCGGCTCGGCCCCGAACTCCTGGCCACCGCCAAGCGGCACGGCTTCTCGGACGCCCAGATCGGCGCCGTCCGCGGCCTCGCCGAGGACGTGGTGCGGGAGGTCAGGCACGCGCTCGGCGTCCGCCCGGTGTTCAAGACCGTGGACACCTGCGCCGCCGAGTTCGCCGCCCGCACCCCGTACCTGTACTCGTCCTACGACCAGGAGACCGAGGTCACGCCCCGCGAGCGGCCCGCCGTGATCATCCTCGGCTCCGGGCCCAACCGCATCGGCCAGGGCATCGAGTTCGACTACTCCTGCGTGCACGCCTCGTTCGCGCTGAGCGACGCCGGCTACGAGACGGTGATGGTCAACTGCAACCCCGAGACCGTCTCCACCGACTACGACACCTCCGACCGGCTGTACTTCGAGCCGCTCACCCTGGAGGACGTGCTGGAGGTCGTGCACGCCGAGACCGAGGCGGGCCCGGTGGCCGGGGTCGTGGTCCAACTCGGCGGCCAGACCCCGCTCGGCCTCGCCCAGGCGCTGAAGGACAACGGCGTGCCCGTGGTCGGCACCCAGCCCGAGGCGATCCACCTCGCCGAGGACCGCGGTGCGTTCGGCCGGGTGCTGGCCGCCGCCGGGCTGCCCGCCCCCACCTACGGCACCGCGTTCTCCTTCGAGGAGGCCCAGGAGATCGCCGGCCGCATCGGCTACCCGGTCATGGCCCGCCCCAGCTACGTGCTCGGCGGCCGCGGCATGCGGATCGTCTACGACGAGGCGTCGCTGGCCGACTACCTCACCCGGCACGCCGGGCTCATCGACGAACATCCGGTGCTGATCGACCGCTTCCTCGACGACGCCATCGAGATCGACGTGGACGCGCTCTACGACGGCCAGGACCTGTACCTCGGCGGGGTGATGGAGCACATCGAGGAGGCCGGCATCCACTCCGGCGACTCCGCCTGCGCGCTGCCCCCCACCACCCTCGGCGGCTTCGACATCAAGCGGCTGCGCGCCTCCACCGAGGCCATCGCCCGCGGCGTCGGCGTGCGCGGCCTGATCAACATCCAGTTCGCGCTGTCCGGGGACATCCTCTACGTCCTGGAGGCCAACCCGCGGGCCTCCCGCACCGTGCCGTTCACCTCCAAGGCGACGGCCGTGCCGCTGGCCAAGGCGGCCGCCCGGATCTCGCTCGGCGCCACCGTCGCCGAACTGCGCGCCGAAGGGCTGCTGCCGGAGCGCGGCGACGGCGGCACGCTGCCGCTGGACGCCCCGATCTCGGTCAAGGAGGCGGTCATGCCGTTCTCCCGCTTCCGCGACGTGCACGGCCGCGGGGTGGACACGGTGCTCGGCCCGGAGATGCGCTCCACCGGCGAGGTGATGGGCATCGACAGCGTCTTCGGCACGGCCTACGCCAAGTCCCAGGCCGCCGCCTACGGGGCGCTGCCCACCAAGGGCCGGGCGTTCGTCTCGGTGGCCAACCGCGACAAGCGGGCGGTGATCCTGCCGGTCCGCGCGCTGGCCGACCAGGGCTTCGAACTGCTGGCCACCTCGGGCACCGCCGAGGTGCTCCGCCGCAACGGCATCCAGGCGACCGTCGTCCGCAAACAGGGCGAGGGGGAGGGGCCCAACGGCGAGCCGACCATCGTCCAGCTCATCCACGCCGGTCAGGTCGACCTCATCGTCAACACCCCCTACGGCACCACGGGCCGCCTCGATGGCTACGACATCCGCACCGCCGCCGTGGCCCGCGGCGTGCCCTGCCTGACCACCGTGCAGGCCCTGGCCGCGGCCGTGCAGGGCATCCACGCCCTCGGCCGCGGCGAGGTCAACGTCCGCTCGCTCCAGGACCACGCGCGGCAGCTCACCGCGGCCCGCGCCCGATGAGCCGGCACCCCGGCTACCGGCTGCTGTTCGCCGTCCTGCTACGCCGCCTCGACCCGGAGCGGGCGCACGGGCTGGCCTTCGGGCTGATCCGCGCCGCGGCCCGGGTCCCCGGCCTGCGCGGCGCGGTGCGGGCCGCGTTCGCCCCGCCGCATCCGACGCTCCGGGTCACCGCGTTCGGCCTGGACCTGCCAGGACCCTTCGGGCTCGCCGCCGGCTTCGACAAGAACGCCGTCGGCGCCCGCGGCCTCGGGCTGCTCGGCTTCGACTTCGTCGAGATCGGCACCGTGACCGCGCGGCCCCAGCCGGGCAACCCCCGCCGGCGGCTGTTCCGGCTGCCCCGGGACCGGGCGCTGGTGAACCGGATGGGGTTCAACAACGACGGGTCGGCCGCCGTCGCCGCCCGCCTCGCCCGCCGCCGGCCGGGACGCGGCCCCGTGCTCGGCGTCAACATCGGCAAGACCAAGGTCGTGCCCGAGGAGGAGGCGGTCGCCGACTACGTGACCAGCACCGAGCGGCTGGCCGGGCACGCCGACTACCTGGTGGTCAACGTCTCCTCGCCGAACACCCCGGGGCTGCGCGCCCTCCAGGCCGCCGACCGGCTGCGCCCGCTGCTCGTCGCCGTCCGGGAGGCGGCCGACCGGGCGACGCCGGGCCGGCGCGTGCCGTTGCTGGTCAAGATCGCCCCCGACCTCGACGACGCCGAGATCGACGCCGTCGCCGACCTGGCCGTGGACCTGGGCCTGGACGGCATCATCGCCACCAACACCACCGTCGCGCGGGACGGGCTGGCCAGCCCGCCCGAGCGGGTGGCGGCGGTGGGCGCCGGCGGCCTGTCCGGCGCGCCGCTGCGCGAGCGCTCCCTGGCGGTCCTGCGCCGCCTGTACGCCCGGGTGGGCGACCGGATCACCCTGGTCGGCGTCGGCGGCGTGGAGACGGCCGAGGACGCCTGGCGACGGATCCTCGCCGGCGCCACCCTGGTCCAGGGCTACACCGGGTTCGTCTACGCCGGCCCCGGCTGGCCGCGTGCCCTGCACCGCGGCCTGGCCGCCCGGCTGGCCGCGAGCCCGCACGCCACCCTCGCCGACGCGGTCGGCGCCGACACCAGGAGGGCCCTGCCATGACCGACGCCGCCCAGACCCCGCACCCGGACCCCTTCGGCGCCCGGCTGCGCCGCGTCGTGGCGGCGCGCGGGCCGCTCTGCGTGGGCATCGACCCGCACCCGGCCCTGCTGACCGCCTGGGGCGTCGGCGACGACCCGGCGGGGCTCGACCGCTTCGCCGGCACGGTGGTGGACGCGCTGGCGGACCGGGTCGCCGTGCTCAAGCCGCAGTCCGCGTTCTTCGAGCGCTTCGGCTCGCGCGGCGTCGCCGTGCTGGAGCGGACCGTCGCCGACGCCAGGTCCGCCGGCGCCTTGGTGCTGCTGGACGTCAAACGCGGCGACATCGGCTCCACCATGGCCGCGTACGCGGCGGCCTACCTCACGCCCGGCGCACCGCTGTTCGCGGACGCCGTCACGCTCAGCCCGTACCTCGGCTTCGAGTCCCTGCGCCCGGCGTTCGACGCGGCGCGGGCGGCCGGCGCCGGGGTGTTCGTGCTGGCCCGCACCTCCAACCCCGAGGGCGCGCAGACCCAGGAGGCCACCACCCGGGACGGCGTCCCGCTCGGTCGGCTGATGCTGGAGCGGCTGGCGGCCGAGAACGCCGGGGCCGTCCCGCTCGGCTCCTGCGGCGCGGTGGTCGGCGCCACCCTCGACGCGGCGGCCGCGGCCGCGCTGGGCTCCGCGCTGGAGCTGAACGGCCCGCTGCTGGCCCCCGGCCTCGGCGCCCAGGGCGCCGCCGCCGACGACCTGCCCCGGATCTTCGGCGGTGCGCTCCGGAACGTGCTGCCGAGCTTCAGCCGCGAGGTGCTGCGACACGGGCCCGACCCGGCCGGGCTGCGCGCCGCCGCCGCGCGGGAGGGCGACGCGGTGGCCCGAATCCTCGATGTGAACGACTGAGTACGGTCACCGTGGGTACCCGGGTGGCTGCTGAGGACCGGTTACTGGTGGTGATATGACCGATAAGTCCCTGGGGATTCACAGCTGACCAGGACTTTTTGTCGATTCTCGCTGACTTGAGGCGGGGACGGCCGCTAGTCTCCGACGAGAGCGGAGCCCCGGGCGCGTTGCTCGTTGCTCCACTGGTGCGGTGCCAGTAGGTTCCACACCGATTCCGTATCCGACAGTTCGACACCCGAGGTGACGTAGGCGTGGCTCTTCCGCCCCTAACCCCTGAACAGCGCGCAGCCGCGCTTGAGAAGGCCGCCGCGGCTCGCCGGGAGCGCGCCGAGGTCAAGAATCGGCTCAAGCACTCCGGCGCCTCGCTGCACGAGGTCATCAAGCAGGGCCAGGAGAACGATGTCATCGGCAAGATGAAGGTCAGCGCACTGCTGGAGTCGATGCCTGGCGTCGGCAAGGTCCGTGCCCGCCAGATCATGGAGCGGCTCGGCATCTCCGAAAGCCGCCGGGTCCGCGGACTCGGCTCCAACCAGATCGCCGCGCTGGAGCGCGAGTTCGGCAGCGGTTCGGCCTGAGTACTCCCGCCCCATGGGAACCGGGATAATCGCCGCATGAACGATCGTCCACGACTGACCGTGCTCTCCGGCCCCTCCGGGGTCGGTAAGAGCACGGTCGTCGCCCACCTGCGCAAGGCCCACCCGGAGGTCTGGCTCTCCGTCTCAGCCACCACCCGCCGGCCCCGTCCGGGAGAGCAGCACGGCGTGCAGTACTACTTCGTGGACGACGAGGAGTTCGACAAACTCATCGCGAACGGCGAGCTGCTCGAATGGGCCGAGTTCGCCGGGAACCGTTACGGAACACCCCGCCGGGCCGTCCTGGACCGACTCCAGGCCGGGGAACCGGTGCTGCTGGAGATCGACCTCCAGGGCGCCCGGCTGGTCCGTACGTCCATGCCCGAGGCGCGACTCGTCTTTCTCGCGCCGCCGAGCTGGGAGGAGCTGGTGCGCCGGCTCACCGGCCGGGGCACCGAGCCGCCCGAGGTGATCGAACGCCGCCTCGCGGTGGCCAGAACCGAGCTCGCGGCCGAGCCGGAGTTCGACGTCACCCTGGTCAACACCTCGGTCGAGGACGTCGCCGCCGAGCTGCTAGCCTTGGTGTTTTGAGTACCAGGGGGCATCAGCCCCCCGCGTAAGCAACCCAGCGGAAGGCAGAGCGTGTCCTCTTCCATCGCCACGCCCGAGGGCATCATCAACCCCCCGATCGACGAGCTGCTCGAGGCCACCGACTCCAAGTACAGCCTCGTGATCTACGCCGCCAAGCGCGCGCGCCAGATCAACGCGTACTACTCGCAGCTCGGCGAGGGCCTGCTGGAGTACGTCGGCCCGCTGGTGGACACCCACGTCCACGAGAAGCCGCTGTCCATCGCGCTGCGCGAGATCAACGCCGGCCTGCTGACCTCCGAGGCCGTCGAGGGCCCGACCGAGTAGGTGGACGCACCGCGCGGACCCAGCGTCGTCCTGGGCGTCGGCGGCGGCATCGCCGCGTACAAGGCCTGTGAGCTGCTCCGGCGGCTCACCGAGAGCGGTCACCGGGTGCGGGTCGTGCCCACGGCCGCCGCGCTGCGTTTCGTCGGCGAGGCCACCTGGGCCGCGCTCTCCGGCGCTCCCGTGGCCACCGAGGTCTGGGACGCGGTGCACGAGGTGCCGCATGTGCGCATCGGCCAGCGCGCCGACCTGGTCGTGGTCGCCCCGGCCACCGCCGACCTGCTGGCCAAGGCCGCCACCGGCCAGGCCGACGACCTGCTCACCAGCACCCTGCTGACCGCCCGCTGCCCGGTCGTCTTCGCGCCCGCGATGCACACCGAGATGTGGGAGCATCCGGCGACCCGGGAGAACGTCGCCACCCTGCGCCGGCGTGGCGCCCTGGTGATCGAGCCCGCCGTGGGCCGGCTGACCGGTGTCGACACCGGCCGCGGCCGGCTGCCCGACCCGGACGCGCTCTTCGAGGTGTGCCGCCGCGTGCTGAGCCGCGGCACCGCCGCGCGCGACCTCGACCTCGCCGGCCGCCACGTGGTGGTCAGCGCCGGCGGCACCCGGGAACCCCTGGACCCGGTGCGGTTCCTCGGGAACCGCTCCTCGGGCCGGCAGGGGTACGCCCTGGCCCGCACCGCCGTCGCGCGCGGCGCCCGGGTCACCCTGGTGGCCGCCAACACCGACCTGCCGGAACCCGCGGGCGCCGAGGTGGTCCGGGTGGGCACGGCGGAGGAGCTGCGGGACGCGATGCTCAAGGCGAGCGCTGCCGCGGACGCCGTGGTGATGGCCGCGGCGGTCGCCGACTTCCGCCCGGCCGCCAGGGCCGCGCACAAGATCAAGAAGCGGGAGGGGCAGGACCCGGAGCCCGTCGCGCTGGTCCGCAACCCCGACGTTCTGGTGGAGCTCGCCGCCGCCCGGCCGGCCGGCCAGGTGGTGGTCGGCTTCGCGGCCGAGACCGAGAACGTGCTGGACAACGGCCGGGCCAAGCTGGCCCGCAAGGGTTGCGACCTGCTGGTCGTCAACCAGGTGGGGGAGGACCGCGGCTTCGGCACCGAGGGGAACGAGGCGGTCATCCTGGCCGCCGACGGTGGCCGGATCGACGTCCCGTTCGGCCCCAAGGAGGCGCTCGGCGACCGCGTCTGGGACGCGGTGCGGGCGCACTGGTAGTTTCCCTCGGATATCTGAGCGACCGGGCGGGAGAACCAGGGGAAACGCTGGTCGGGGCGGGCAGCAGGCCGTCTCGGAGTGCGGGCCAGCCTCCCCGGGCGAGGGCTCGGCGGCTAGAATGGCGCGGATCACCAACGACGAGTCGATGGTGGTCGATCAGCCAGCAGCCGCTGCAACCCCAGGGAGCGATGTGTCCCGGCGCCTGTTCACCTCCGAGTCCGTGACCGAGGGTCACCCCGACAAGATCGCGGACCAGATCAGCGACACCATCCTCGACGCGTTGCTCAAGGAGGACCCGGCCTCCCGGGTCGCCGTGGAGACCATGATCACCACGGGCCTGGTGCACGTCGCCGGAGAGGTCACCACCAAGGCCTACGCACCGATCGCGAGCCTCGTGCGCAACAAGGTCATCGAGATCGGCTACGACTCGTCCAAGAAGGGCTTCGACGGCGCCTCCTGCGGCGTTTCGGTCTCCATCGGCGCCCAGTCACCCGACATCGCCCAGGGCGTGGACGCCGCGTACGAGTCCCGGGTCGAGGGTGTGCAGGACGAGCTGGACCGGCAGGGCGCGGGGGACCAGGGGCTGATGTTCGGCTTCGCCTGCGACGAGACGCCGGAGCTGATGCCGCTGCCGATCCGGCTGGCGCACCGGCTCTCGCACCGCCTCTCGGAGACCCGGAAGAACGGCACCATCCCGTACCTGCGGCCCGACGGCAAGACCCAGGTGACCATCGAGTACGACGGTCACAAGGCGGTGCGACTGGACACGGTGGTGGTTTCCAGCCAGCACGCCAGCGACATCGACCTGGAGTCGCTGCTCGCTCCCGACATCCAGGAGTTCGTCGTCGAGCCCGAGCTGAAGGCCCTGATCGGCGAGGGCATCAAGCTCGACACCGAGGACTACCGGCTGCTGGTCAACCCGACCGGACGGTTCGAGATCGGCGGCCCGATGGGCGACGCCGGGCTCACCGGCCGGAAGATCATCATCGACACCTACGGCGGCATGGCCCGGCACGGCGGCGGCGCCTTCTCCGGCAAGGACCCCTCCAAGGTGGACCGGTCCGCCGCCTACGCGATGCGCTGGGTCGCGAAGAACGTGGTGGCCGCCGGCCTCGCCACCCGGTGCGAGGTCCAGGTCGCCTACGCCATCGGCAAGGCCGAGCCGGTGGGGCTCTTCGTGGAGACGTTCGGCACCGCGACGGTGGGCCCCGACCGCATCGAACGCGCCATCGGCGAGGTCTTCGACCTGCGGCCCGCGGCCATCATCCGCGACCTGGACCTGCTGCGCCCGATCTACGCCCAGACCGCGGCGTACGGGCACTTCGGCCGGGAGCTGCCCGACTTCACCTGGGAGCGCACCGACCGGGTGGAGGCACTCCGCGCCGCGGCCGGCGTCTAGCCCGTTCGACGATCCCGTTCGACGCCCCTGTCCGACCAGGTGCCGACCGCCCCCGCGCCGGCTTCGCCGCCGGCGCGGGCCTGTCCGTTCCGTCTGGTGTACTGGCCGCATGGGTGACGAGCGGCGGCGAGCGGACCCGGAGAACGAGCAGCTCGCGCTCATCCGCGAGACCGCCCGCGCGGCCAGGCCGCCGCGGGCCAGGCCGCGCACGTGGCGCGGGGCCGCCCTCGCGGACCGGCTGCCGGTCGCCCGGGTCCTGGTCGACAAGGGCCTGGTCCACCTCGACCGGTACTTCGACTACGCCGTCCCCGCCGCCATGGACGCCGAGGCCCGGCCCGGCGTCCGGGTCCGGGTCCGGTTCGGCGCCGGCGAGCGTGGCGGACGCCGGGAGGGCGGCGGCCTGATCAACGGCTTCGTGGTGGAGCGCCGCGCGGAGAGCGACTATCCCGGGGTGCTGGCCCCGCTGGCCCAGGTGCTCTCGACCGAACCGGTGCTGGACGAGCCGCTGCTGCGGCTGTGCCGCGCCGTCGCCGACCGCTACGCGGGCGCCCTCGCCGACGTGGTGCAGCTGGCCGTGCCGCCCCGGGTGGCGCGCGTCGAACGGCAGCCCGCGGGGCCCGCGCCCGCCCCGCCGCCACCGCCCGAGCCCGGCGGCTGGTCCCGGTACCCGCGCGGCGCCGCGTTCCTCGGCGCGCTGGCCGCGGGAGAGAGCCCGCGGGCGGTGTGGGCCGCGCTGCCCGGGCCGGGCTGGCCCGACGAGCTCGCGCGCGCCCTGGCCACCGTGCTGGCCGCCGGCCGGGGCGCGCTCGCCGTGCTCCCGGACGGCCGCGCCGCGGCCCGGGTGGACGCCGCGCTCCGCGCGGTGCTCGGCGGCGCCGACCAGCATGTGCTGCTCACCGCCGACGCCGGACCTGAGGCGCGGTACCGCCGCTGGCTCGCGGTCAACCGGGGGACGGTGCGCTGCGTCGTCGGCACCCGGGCGGCGATGTTCGCGCCCGTGCGCGACCTGGGACTCGCCGCGATCTGGGACGACGCCGACCCCTCGCACGGCGACGACCGCGCGCCCCAGCCGCACGCGCGCGAGGTGCTGCTGCTGCGCGCCGCCCAGGAGGGCGCCGCGCTGCTGCTCGGCGGCCATGGCGTCAGCGCCGAGGCGGCGCAGCTGGTCGAGACCGGCTGGGCCGCGCCGCTGGCCGCCGACCGGGAGACCCTGCGCACGACCGCCGCGCTGGTCCGGACCGTCGACGAGACGGACGTGGCCCGGGATCCGGCGGCCCGCACGGCCCGGCTGCCGAGCCTGGCCTGGCGCACCGCCAGGGACGCGCTGGCCCGGGGCCCGGTGCTGGTCCAGGTGCCGCGCCGCGGGTACGTGCCCCGGCTGGCCTGCGACCGCTGCCGCGCCCCGGCCCGCTGCGACACCTGCCACGGTCCGCTGGCCGCCGAACGCGCGGGGGAGGAGGTGCGCTGCGGCTGGTGCGGCACCGAGGTCCCCGGCTGGCACTGCGCCGAATGCGGCGGCGGTCGGCTGCGCGCCACGGTCGTCGGCGCCCGGCGCACCGCCGAGGAGCTCGGACGCGCGTTCCCGACCGTCCCGGTCCGCACCTCGGGCCGCGAGCATGTCCTGCCCACCGTGCCCGATCAGCCCGCGCTGATCGTCAGCACCCCGGGCGCCGAACCGGTGCCCGAGGGCCCCGGCTACGCGGCGGCCCTGCTGCTCGACGGCTGGGCGCTGCTCGGCCGTCCCGACCTGCGCGCGGGCGAGGAGGCGTTGCGCCGCTGGCTGACCGCCGCCGCGCTGGTCAGGTCGCAGCAGGACGGAGGCACGGTGCTGGTGCTCGCCGAGCCCACGCTCGCGCCGGTGCAGGCCCTGGTGCGCTGGGATCCGGCGGGCCACGCCAGGCGCGAACTGGCGGACCGCGCCGTGCTCGGCTTCCCACCGGTGTCCCGGATGGCGGCGGTGAGCGGTCCGGCGGAGGCGGTGGACGGCCTGCTGCGGGCGGCCCGGCTGCCCGCCGAGGCGGAGGTGCTGGGCCCGGTGCCGCTGCCGGTCACCGAGCCGGGCGCGCCCCGCCGGGTCGGCCGGCCACCGCCGGGGGAGCGGTGGCAGCGCGCGCTGGTCCGGGTCCCGCCCGGCATCGGCGCGGCACTCGCCGCCGCTCTCAAGTCGGCGCAGGCCGCCCTGTTGACCCGCCGGGAGGGGCCCGTCGCCTGGGTGCGGATCGACCCTCCCGACATCGGCTGACCGCCGGCGCCGGCCCCGGCTCAGCCGGAGCGCGGCGCCGGCAGGGCGCCCGTCCTGGCCTCCCTGGCCAGCGGCCCGGTGCGGGCCGGGGGCACGCCGGGGGCCATCGGCAGCGGCCGCTCCGCGCCGGGCGGCTCGGGTTGTCCCGCGCCGTCCCGGGCGGCGCCGGTGGTGGCCCGCCGGGTGCCGTACCTGCGGTGTACCGCCTGCTTCGTGACGCCCAGGGCCGAGCCCACCGCGTCCCAGGAGAAGCCGAGCGAACGGTCGAAGTCGACGGCGGCGGTGACCAGCGCCTCGACGCTGTCCCGCAGCTCCTGGGCGAGCCGGACCGTGGGGGCGGGGGCGCGGCCGTAGACGACGAAACCGGTCGCCGGCCCGGTGCGTCGCGGGCGGTAGACGTTGCCCAACTGGGCGGTCAACGTGCGCAGCGCGTCCACCTGGCGGCGGACCCGCTCGATGTCCCGCACGAGCAGATGCAGGCTGGCCCGTGCCTGTGCGTCAGGGGTGGCGTGGTCGGCCATGAACAAGCCTCTCGAACCGGAGACAGGGAAGGAACGGGCCGGGCGTCAGGAAGGCGGGGCCCGCTGTGGTCAATCTCACTTGACCAACGCCCGGCGGCCGTCGGAGTCACGGTGCAGAGCGAGCCGTCTGCGCGGCGGAGCGCGGGCGCCGGTCCGTACGCCCCGTCACACGCCGGGCGGCCGCCGCCCGGAGCGGCCCGTAGACTCGTCAGCCGCCCCCGCGCCCGTGGGGATGGCTCGAGAGAGGTGACGTACGCACGATGAGGCTCGTCTTCGCCGGCACGCCCGAGGTCGCCGTTCCCGCCCTGGACGCGCTGCTCGCCTCGGACCGGCACGAGGTCGCCGCCGTCGTGACCCGCCCCGACGCCCCGGCCGGCCGGGGCCGGCGCCTCGTCGCCAGCCCGGTGGCCGAGCGCGCCGCCGAGGCCGGCATCGAGATCCTCCGGCCGCGCCGGCCGCGGGACCCGGACTTCCAGGACAGGCTGCGGCGGATCGCCCCCGACTGCTGCCCGGTCGTCGCCTACGGCGCGTTGCTGCCCAAGAGCGCGCTGGACATCCCCGCGCACGGCTGGGTCAACCTGCACTTCTCCCTGCTTCCCGCCTGGCGCGGGGCCGCGCCGGTGCAGCACGCGCTGCTCGCCGGTGACGAGATCACCGGGGCGACGACGTTCCTGATCGAGGAGGGCCTCGACTCCGGCCCGGTCTTCGGCGTGCTCACCGAGCAGATCCGCGCCCAGGACACCAGCGGCGACCTGCTCACCCGGCTCGCCCTGGCCGGCGCCGGGCTGCTGGTCGCCACCATGGACGGCGTCGAGGACGGCACGCTGCGGGCGACGCCGCAGCCGGCCGAGGGGATCACCAGCGCGCCGAAGTTCACCGTGGACGACGCCCGGGTGGACTGGTCGGCGCCCGCGCTCCGGGTGGACCGGCTCGTGCGGGCGTGCACGCCGGCGCCCGGCGCCTGGACGGTCTTCCGGGGCGAGCGCCTGAAGCTCCGTCAGATCGCGCCGGCACCCGAGCACGCCGGGCTCGCGCCGGGGGAGCTCGCCGTGGAGAAGCACTCCGTCCACGCGGGCACCGGCTCGCACGCCGTGGCGTTGCGCTGGGTGCAGCCGCAGGGCAAGAAGCCGATGCGGGCCGAGGACTGGGCCCGCGGTCTCCGGCTGGCCTCGGGCGAGCGCCTCGGCGCGTGACCCGCCGCCCCGGCCCGCCGCGCGGCACCGCGGTGCTCCCTCGGGCACCGGCGGTCCCGGTCCCGGCACGGGCAGCCCCTAGGCTGGGGCCGCCATGTCCCGGTGGCGCGCGACCCCGCGCCACCGCCCGCCCTGACCCAGTAACGCCGGAGCGAACCGTCCCGTGAGCAGTCGGCCCCGCCGCCCCACCTCCCGTCCCCGCCGCCCCCGTCGCGATCCCGTCCGGGTCCTCGCCTTCGACGCGCTGCGCGCCGTCGAGGAACGCGACGCCTACGCCAACCTGGTGCTGCCCCCGCTGCTGCGCCGGGGCCGCGACGCCGGCGAACTCGACGCCAGGGACACCGCCCTGGCCACCGAGCTGGTCTACGGCACGCTGCGCTGGCAGGGCAGCTACGACGCGGTGATCGACGCCTGCTCCGACCGGCCGCTGGCCGGCATCGACCCGCCCGTGCTCGACGTGCTGCGGATCGGCACCCACCAGCTGCTGGGCACCCGCATTCCGGGCCACGCCGCGGTGAGTTCGGCCGTGGAGCTGGCCAGGTACGTGCTGGGCGAGGGGCCGGCGAGGTTCGTCAACGCGGTGCTGCGTCGGGTGGCCGCCGACGACCTGCGCGGCTGGCTGGACCGGCTGGCGCCGCCGTTCGAGCGGGACCCGGAGCGGCACCTGTCGCTCGTGCACGCCCACCCGCGCTGGGTGGTCTCCGCGCTCTGGGACGCGCTGGGCGGCGGTCGGGAGGACATCGAACGGCTCCTCGCCGCCGACAACGAGCGCCCGCAGGTCACCCTCGTGGCCCGTCCCGGCCGCAGCACCGCCGCCGAGCTGCTCACCGCGGCCCGGGACGGGGACGAGGGCCGGGCCCTGCCCGGACGCTGGTCCCCGCTGGCGGTGCGGCTGACCGAGGGCGGCGATCCGGGCGCGGTCCCGCAGGTGTGCGACGGCCTCGCCGGCGTGCAGGACGAGGGCAGCCAGCTGGTGGCCCTGGCGCTCGCCGCCGCCCCGTTGGAGGGCGCCGACGCCCGGTGGCTGGACGGCTGCGCCGGCCCCGGCGGCAAGGCCGCGCTGCTCGGCGCGCTGGCCGCGGAGCGTGGCGCGGCGCTGCTGGCGGCCGAGCCGCGCCCGCACCGCGCCCGGCTGGTGCGCCGCGCGCTGGCCGGCACGCCGGGCGCCCACCAGGTCGCCATCGCCGACAGCACCCGCCCCCCGTGGCGTTCCGGCACGTTCGACCGGGTGCTGGTGGACGTGCCGTGCACGGGCCTCGGCGCGCTGCGCCGCCGTCCCGAATCGCGCTGGCGCCGCCGCCCCGGCGATCTGGAGGGGCTCGCGTCGTTGCAGCGCGGGCTGCTCCGCCAGGCGCTGGCCGCGGCCCGGCCCGGCGGTGTGGTCGGCTACGCGACCTGCTCGCCGCACCTCGCGGAGACCCGCGCCGTGGTAGCGGACGTGCTGAAGAAGCCCGGGCAGGCAGCCGCCGAGTGGATCGACGCCCGGCCGTTGCTGCCCGGCGTGCCCGAACTCGGTGCCGGGCCCGACGTCCAGCTGTGGCCGCACCGACACGGCACCGACGCCATGTACCTGGCGCTGCTGCGCCGCACCGGGTGACTCGGTGGGTGAATACTTGACGGCATGGTGCAGATCAATCCGAGCATCCTCTCGGCCGACTTCGCACGGCTGGCCGACGAGGCGAAGGCCGTCGAAGGCGCCGACTGGCTCCATGTCGACGTCATGGACAACCACTTCGTGCCGAACCTGACCCTGGGCCTGCCGGTCGTCGAGGCCCTGCGCAAGGCCACCGGCACGCCGCTGGACTGCCACCTGATGATCGAGGACCCGGACCGCTGGGCGCCGGGCTACGCCGAGGCCGGCGCCGGCTCGGTCACCTTCCACGCGGAGGCCGCGACGGCCCCGGTGCGGCTGGCCAGGGAGCTCAGGCGGCTCGGCGCGCGCGCCGGCCTGGCGCTGCGGCCGGCCACCCCGGTCGAGCCCTACGAGGACCTGCTGCCCGAGCTGGACATGCTGCTGATCATGACGGTGGAGCCGGGCTTCGGCGGCCAGCGGTTCCTGGACGTGACGCTGCCCAAGATCCGCCGCGCCCGCCGGCTCCTGGAGCGGCACGGGCTGTCGCTGTGGCTCCAGGTGGACGGCGGCGTCTCCGACGAGACGATCGAGCGCTGCGCGGAGGCCGGCGCCGACGTCTTCGTGGCCGGGTCCGCGGTCTACGGCGCCGACGATCCGGCGGCGGCGGTGCGCCGGCTGCGCGAGGCGGCGGAACGCGTCGCGGGCCGCGCGGGCGCCGGGGAGACGCCGCGGTGAACGCACGGCCACCCGGGCGTGACCGCTTCGTGCACCCCGCAAGGGCAGCGTTGGCGGCCCGGCGGATCTGGGAGGATGAACCCGCAGGACGGGAGCGGGACGTGAGCCGTAGGACAGTGAGGTGAGTGCGGTGTCGGCCGGAAGGTCAGCCACTCGAATGGGACCGGCCGAGCTGATGCAGGCGGCGGCGATGGCCCGCCGCTTCTATCTGGAGGGCAAGTCGAAGATCCAGATCGCCGACGAGTTCGGGGTGAGCCGCTTCAAGGTCGCCCGGGTGCTGGAGTCGGCGGTGGAGCACGACCTGGTGCGCATCGAGATCCGGGTCCCGGCCGAGCTCGACGCGGAGCGCTCCGACGCGCTGCGCGCCCGGTACGGGCTGCGGCACGTCGTGGTCGCGCAGTCGCCCTCCGAGGCCGCCGAGGACAACCCCGACCCGGAGCATCTGGGCGAGGTGGCCGCCGAGCTGCTCGGCGAGCTCGTCGCGGACGGCGACGTCCTGGGCCTGGCCTGGGGCCGCTCGACCATCCACATGGCGGCGGCGCTGCGCGAGCTGCCGCCGTGCACGGTGGTGCAGCTGACCGGCGTCTACGACGCGGGCGCCGCGGAGCGCGGCTCGGTCGAGGCGGTGCGGCGGGCGGCCGCGGTCTCCGGCGGCCAGGCTCATCCGATCTACGCGCCCATGCTGCTGCCCGACTCCGCCACCGCTGCGGCGCTGCGGCGCCAGCCGGGCATCGCGGCGGCGTTCGACTACTTCGACAAGGTGACGATCGCGGCGGTCTCCATCGGCTCCTGGGAGCCCGGCATCTCCGCGGTGCACGACATGCTCGGCAAGGAGGAGCGCGAGCACTACGCCTCGCTCGGCGTGGCCGCCGAGATGTCGGCACACCTCTTCGCGGCGGACGGCCGGCGGGTGGGGCGGGACCTGGGGGAGCGGTGCATCACCGTGGAGCCGGAGCGGCTGCGCCGGGTGCCCGAGGTGGTCGCCATCGCCGGTGGGCGCCGCAAGGCGGACGCCATCGGGGCCGTGCTGCGTTCCGGGCTGGTGACCAGCCTGGTCACCGACACGGTCGCGGCCGACCAGCTGCTGACCCAGTCGCCCGGCCGCCGGCCGGCACTGGAGCGGGTCGATCCGGACCAGGACTAACACGTCCTGTCCTGACAACCCGGGGATAATGGGAACAGGAGCTCGCCGCTCCCCGCCCGCACGTACCGCCTGCCGCAGGTGAGGAGAGCCGACGTGAAGTTCCTCAACGACGCCCCGCCGCCGTACGACCTGACGTACGACGACGTGTTCATGGTCCCGGGCCGTTCCGCGGTCGCCTCCCGTCACGACGTGGACCTCTCCACGCGTGACGGGTCGGGCACCACCATCCCCCTCGTGGTCGCGAACATGACGGCCGTGGCCGGCCGCCGGATGGCGGAGACCGTGGCGCGGCGCGGCGGCGTCGCCGTCATCCCGCAGGACATCCCGCTGGACGTGGTGGCCGACGTGATCGGCTGGGTCAAGCGGCGCCACCTGGTCTTCGACACGCCGATCGTGCTGGCGCCGGGGCAGACCGTCGGCGACGCGCTCGCCCTGCTGCCGAAGCGGGCGCACGGTGCGGGCGTGGTCGTCTCGGACGGGCGTCCGGTGGGCATCGTCACCGAGGGGGACCTGACCGGGGTGGACCGGTTCACCCAGCTCGGCGAGGTGATGTCGCGGGACCTGTTGGTGCTGGACGCGGGCATCGAGCCGCGCGAGGCGTTCACCACGCTGGACGCGGCGCACCGCAAGATCGCGCCCGCCGTGGACGCGGAGGGCCGGCTGGTCGGCATCCTCAGCCGGCGCGGCGCGCTGCGCGCCACGCTGTACACCCCGGCCACCGACGCCGAGGAACGGCTGCGCGTGGCCGCGGCCGTCGGGGTGAACGGCGACGTGGCGGGCCGGGCCAAGGCGCTGCTCGACGCCGGCGTGGACACCCTGGTGGTGGACACCGCGCACGGCCACCAGGAGTCGATGGTCGCGGCACTGGCCGCGGTCCGCGGCCTGGATCCCGGGGTGCCGGTGGTGGCCGGCAACGTCGTCTCGGCCGAGGGCGTGCGGGACCTGGTCGCGGCCGGGGCGGACATCGTCAAGGTCGGGGTGGGGCCGGGCGCCATGTGCACCACCCGGATGATGACCGGCGTCGGCCGCCCGCAGTTCTCCGCCGTGCTGGAGTGCGCGGCCGAGGCCCGCCGGCTCGGCCGGCACGTGTGGGCCGACGGCGGCGTGCGTCACCCGCGGGACGTGGCGATGGCCCTGGCGGCCGGGGCGTCGAACGTGATGATCGGCTCGTGGTTCGCCGGCACGTACGAGTCGCCCGGCGACCTCCAGCAGGCCACGGACGGCCGGCTCTACAAGGAGAACTTCGGCATGGCCTCGGCCCGGGCGGTGCGCAACCGCACCGGCGAGGACTCGCCCTACGACCGGGCGCGCAAGGCCCTCTTCGAGGAGGGCATCTCCACCTCCCGGATGTATCTGGACGCGTCGCGCCCCGGCGTCGAGGACCTGATCGACACGATCATCGCCGGCGTCCGCTCCGCCTGCACCTACGCCGGTGCCGGCACCCTCGAGGAGTTCGCCGAACGTGCCGTGGTGGGTGTGCAGAGCGCCGCGGGGTACGCCGAGGGGCAGCCGCTGCACACCAGTTGGGACTGATGTGCTTCGATGACCCGTATGACGCAACGGGTACGTGAGGGTTACCAGGGCACCGGACCGGGCGACATCACGCCGGACGGCTGCGCGGTGGAGCACTGGCTGCGGCTCTCGGCGGGCGACGAGCCGGACGTGGTCGAGGCCGCGGTCCCGGCCGGCGCGTCGGTCCTGGAGCTCGGCTGCGGCGTCGGCCGGATCACCCATCCGCTGCTGGAGCGTGGCTTCACGGTGACCGCCGTGGACGAGTCGCCGGGGATGCTGGCGCACGTGCGCGGCGCCCGCACCGTGTGCGGCGCCGTCGAGACGCTCGACCTGGGCGACGAGCGGTTCGACGTGGTGCTGCTCGCCTCCTTCCTGGTGCACAACGGCGACCCCGAGGTGCGCCGGGGCCTGCTCCGCACCTGCCGGCGGTACGTCGCGGACGGCGGTCAGGTGCTGATCCAGCGCGAGGGCCAGGGCTGGTACGAAGGGCTGCCGCGGGAGACGCACAACCGTGACGGCGGCGTGGTCCGCGTCGTCTCCGCCGAGCCGACGGACGTGCCGCACACCTCCCGGGTGCACCTGGAGTACGAGTACCCCGACGCCCGATGGACGCAGACCTTCCTGTCCTTCCGGTACACCGGGGACGCCTTCGAACGCGCCCTGGCCGAGGCGGGGCTGACGCTGGACGCCGTGCTGACCGAGGACGGCACGTGGGTGCGGGCGCGGCCCGCCTGAGCCTGCCGCCTCCCGTTTTCCGACCGGTCAACTACCCGCCATGGCCGGACCGTTGAGCTTTCGTCTACCGGCGCGTAACTTCTGATTCCGGAATCGTGGGCCGCCGCAAGGGGCCGCCCCACCCGATCTCCGGAGGTCACCCATGCGCATGCGTCATCGGCTCGCCACCGTCCTGACCGCCGCCAGCCTCGCGCTCGGCGGCGTCGTCGCCTCGGCGGCGCCGGCCACCGCCGCGCCGGCGGACAAGCCCCAGGTGCTCTCGTCCTGGACGCAGACCAGCGCGAGCAGCTACAACACCTGGCTCTCCGCCAGGAACAACCAGTCCGCCTGGGCGGCCTACGAGTTCGACTGGGGCACCGACTACTGCTCCTCCTCGCCCGACAACCCCTTCGGCTTCCCCTTCGAGCTGTCATGCGCGCGACATGACTTCGGCTACCGCAACCACAAGGACCTGGGCATCTTCGACGCCAACAAGTCGCGCCTGGACAACGCCTTCTACCAGGACCTGCTGCGGGTCTGCGACCGCTACTCGGGTGCCACCGCCACCTCCTGCGACGGCCTGGCCTGGACGTACTACCAGGCCGTGGTGATCTTCGGCTGACCTTCCCGGCCGACCGCGCGGCGCGCCGACGGGTGGCCCAGTACGGGCCACCCGTTCGCCGGGCCCCCGCACGCGTTCCGCGCCGCCGCCTGGCATGCTGGACCGGGCCTCAAGACGGGACCGGCGGGGACCGTCCCGCGCGACCACCGGCACCAGGAAGGCGGCCGACGTTGACAGCCTCCGAGCAGCTCCCCGACGGCATAGCCCTGGCTCGGCCCGCCGAGCCCGCCGAGCCCACCGCGGCGAATCCCTTCGCCCGGCTCTCGCTCACCGACCTGCGCCGCCGCACGAGCATGAAGTGGCGCGCCTACCCCGACGACGTGCTGCCGCTGTGGGTGGCGGAGATGGACGTGCCGCTCGCCGAGCCCGTGTCCCGGGCGGTGACGGAGGCCCTGGCCCTCGGCGACACCGGCTACCCGACCGGCGGCGTCTACGCCGAGGCGCTCGACGCGTTCGCCCGGCGGCGTTGGGGCTGGGCGGTGCCGCGGGAGCGCACGGCGATCGTGCCCGACGTGATGCTCGGCATCGTGGAGATGCTCAAGCTGGTCACCGGCCCCGGCGACGCCGTGGTGATCAACTCGCCCGTCTACCCACCCTTCTACGCCTTCGTCCGGAACCTCGACCGGCGGGTCGTGGAGGCGCCGCTGGGCCCCGAGGGCCGCCTCGACCCGGCCACCATCGAGGAGGCGTTTCGGGGTGCCGTCGCCGGCGGACGCCGGGCCGCGTTCCTGCTGTGCAGCCCGCACAACCCCACCGGCACGGTGCACACCGCCGAGGAGCTGACCACGGTCGCGGAGCTGGCCGCCCGGCACGGGCTGCGGGTCGTCGTCGACGAGATCCACGCGCCGCTCACCCTGCCCGGCGCCAGCCATGTGCCCTACCTGTCGCTGCCCGGCGGCGCCGCCGCCTTCTCGCTGATGTCCGCCTCCAAGGGGTGGAACCTGGCCGGGCTCAAGGCCGCGCTCGCGGTGGCCGGCCCCGACGCGGCGGCCGATCTGGCCCGGCTGCCCGAGGAGGTGAGTCACGGGCCGAGCCATCTCGGCGTCATCGCGCACGCCGCGGCGCTGCGGGAGGGCGGCGAGTGGCTGGACGAGGTGCTCCGCGGCCTGGACGAGAACCGGGCGCTGCTCGCCGGACTGCTGGCAGACCAACTGCCGGCGGTGCGCTACCGGCAGCCCGAGGCCACGTACCTGGCGTGGCTGGACTGCCGCGGCCTGGGCCTGGGCGCGGACCCGGCCGAGACGTTCCTGGCCAGGGGGCGGGTCGCGGTGGTGCCCGGGCACCAGTTCGGCACGGGCGGCGCCGGGCACGTCAGGCTCAACCTGGCGGCGTCACCCGAGGTGCTCGCCGAGGCCGTGCGCCGGATGGCCGCCTCCCTGTGACGCCCGGCCGGCGGACCGCCGGCCGGACCGCCGGCCGGACCGGCGGCCGGCCGTGGGCGTGCCGCCGCGCGGCCCGCCGAGCACCCCGGCGATCAGCACCATGACCACGCCCGCCGCCGTCACCACGCCGAAGGAGACGCGCAGCGTCGCCACCTCGCCGACCACGCCGATCAGGGTGGGCGCGACCAGCCCGGTGGTGTAGGTGACGGTGGCCACGCCGGCGATCGCCTGACTGGGGTTCTCGCCGCTGCGCCCGGCCGCGGCGAAGGCCAGCGGCACCACCACCGCCATGCCGATGCCCATCAGCGCGAAACCGGTGATCCCCAGCGCGGGGCCGGGCGCGACCACGACGAGCACGCCGCCGAGCACCGCGACGCAGCCGCCCGCCCGCACGGTGCGCACCGGCCCGTGGCGGCGGATCACGAGGTCGCCGACCAGCCGCCCCGCGGCCATGGTGCAGTTGAACGCGGTGGTGCTGGCGGCGGCGACGGTCTCCGAGGCCCCGGTGACGTCCCGCAGGTAGACGCCCGACCAGTCGGCGCTGGCGAACTCGGCCAGGATCGCGCACATGCCGACGGCGCCGATCAGCAGCGCCGACCGGGGCGGCAACGCGAAGTGCGGCGGCGGCTCCGCCTCGGGCTCGGCCCGCACGTCGAGCAGTCCCCGGCAGGCCAGTGGCACCAGCGCGGTCAACACCAGGGCCGCCACGGCCAGATGCGTCCGGGCGTCGAGATCGGCGTGCACCGCGACCACGCCGACCGCGGAGCCGAGCATGGCGCCCACGCTCCACAGGCCGTGCAGCCCCGACATGATCGACCGCCCGTGCTGCCGCTCCACGTCCACGCCCTGGGCGTTCATCGCCACGTCCGCCATGCCGGCGGTCGCCCCGAGCGCGACGAGCAGCGCGCAGAGCGTGACCAGCGACGGCGCGAGTGCCGGGAGGGCGAGCGCCGCGCACCACAGGGCGAGCAGCGCGCGCACCGCCGCCCGCGCCCCGTAGCGGTGCATGATCCGCCCGGCCAGCGGCATGGCCACCGCCGCGCCGACGGGCGGGAACGCCAGCGCCAGACCCAGCGCGGCGGGGCTCAGGTCGAGGTGGTCGCTCATCCAGGGGATGCGGGTGGCGAAGCTGCCGGTGACGGCGCCGTGCAGGGCGAAGACGCCGCTGACGGACAGCCGGGCCCGACGGGTTCGGGCGCGGTCGACGGGTGCGGCGGGGTGCGGCGGCATGGGCGGGTCCGTCCCTCGTGGATGCCGGATGGGTGGCTCGGATATTATCAGGAAGGTTTCCTGATAAAAAGGAGCTGCGAGGATCGTCCCATGACCACCACGCGCGGCGGCTCCGCCCGCACCACCCGGGCCATCAACGACCGCATCGCCCTGGACCTGCTCGCGGGACGGGGACCGCTGACCGCGGCCCAGCTGCGCGAGCTGACCGGCCTCTCCCGGCCCAGCGTCGCCGACCTCCTCGACCGGCTCGGCCAGGACGGCCTGGTCACCGTGGTCGGCGAGACCGGCGCCGACCGCAGGGGACCCAACGCCCGGCTCTACGGGCTGGTGGCCGACCGGGCCCACGTCGCCGCGCTGGACGTGCGCACCACCGGCGTCTCGCTGGTCCTCGCCGACCTCACCGGGCGCACCCTGGGCCGCGCCGCGCTCCCGGTGGACCCCGTGTGCTGCGGCGTGGAGGCCGGGGGCGCGGCCGCCGTCGGCGCCGTTCTGGAGGCGCTCGCGGACACCACCCGCCGCGCCGGCGTCTCCTCGGTGCACACGGCGGTGATGGGCGCCCCGGGACTGGCCGATCCGGCCACCGGCGCGTTCCGGCCGATGAGCGCGCTGCCCGGCTGGCACGCCGAGCTGCTGGCCGCGCTGCGGGACCGCCTGGACGGCCCCGTGCTGCTGGAGAACGAGGTCAACCTCTCGGCCGTGGCCGAGCACCGGCAGGGCGCGGTCACGGACCGGGACGCGTTCGTGCTGTTCTGGCTCGGGCACGGGGTCGGGGCCGCCGTGATGCTGGACGGCGCGCTGCGCCGGGGCGCCTCGGGCGGCGCCGGGGAGATCGGCTTCCTGCCCGTGCCGGGAACCGGCGGCATGCCCTCGGCCACCGACTGCGACGGCGGTTTCCACATGCTCGCCTCCTCCGGCGCCGTGGCCGCGCTCGCCCGCGCGCACGGCCTCGACCCGGCCGGCGAGGACGCGGCCGCGGCCGAGGCCGTGGTGGAGGCGGCCCGGACGGCGGCGGACGACCCGGCCGCCGGCGCGGGACCCGCGGAGTTCCTCGCCGAGCTCGCCGGCCGGATCGCGATCGCCTCGGCCTCCGTGGCCGCGGTGCTCGATCCGGGCTGCGTGGTGCTCGGCGGCGAGGTGGGCCGGGCCGGGGGAGCGGTGCTCGCCGAGCTCGTGCGGCGACGGCTGCGCGACATCTCCCCGCTGGAGACCGAGGTGCGCGCCGCCACCGTGGCCGGCAACCCGGTGCTCAGCGGGGCCCTGCTCACCGCCCTCGACGCCGCGCGCGGCGAGGTGTTCGCGGCCGTCGGCGCCCGCCGGTCGCTGTGAGGACCCCCACAGCCGGCCGGAATCCGTCGGTGGGACGTGGCACACTGGAGGGCGTACCAGCGACGTAGCGCACTCCGGGGTCGGTGAAATTCCGAACCGGCGGTAACAGTCCGCGACCCGGCCGCCGCCAGCGGCCGGTTGACCAGGTGGAATTCCTGGACCGACGGTGAAAGTCCGGATGGGAGGCAGTGCGCGGCGGAGCGGGGACCGGTTCGCCTTCGTGCGGTCCACCCTCGGGGTGGTCCGTCTCCTGACGGGGCGTCAGCCGTGCCCCGTCGTTCCGTCAGTCCCGTAACGCCCCGGAGCCGTGCCCGACGAGGCAGGAGGCAGGTTCCGGTGGCGGACCCATCCGCGGCGCCCTTCGGCGATTCCGAGACTCTCGCGATGCGCCGCGCCCTCGCGCTCGCCGCGCGCGGACTCGGCGCCACCAGCCCCAACCCCGTCGTCGGCTGCGTCGTCCTCGACGCGCACGGACAGCAGGTCGGCGAGGGCTGGCATCGCCGCGCGGGCGGCCCGCACGCCGAGGTGCACGCCCTGGCCGAGGCCGGCGCCGCGGCCCGCGGCGGCACCGCCGTCGTCACCCTCGAGCCCTGCGCCCACACCGGCCGCACCGGACCGTGCGTCGAGGCGCTGCTCGCCGCCGGCGTCGCCCGCGTCGTCTACGCCGTCGCCGATCCGCACGCCGCCGCCGGCGGCGGCGCCGCCGCGCTGGCCGCCGCCGGCGTGCGTACCGCGGCCGGCCTGCTCGCGGCGGAGGCCGAGGCCGTCAACGCCGCCTGGCTGACCGCCATCCGCCACGGCCGGCCGTACGTGCGCTGGAAGTACGCCGCGACCCTGGACGGGCGGGTGGCCGCCGCCGACGGCACCAGCCGCTGGATCACCTCCGCCCCGGCCCGCGCCGACGTGCACCGGCTGCGCGCCGAGGCCGACGCCGTGCTGGTGGGCTCGGGCACCGCCCGGGCCGACGACCCGCACCTGGCGGCCCGCGACGTGCCGGACGCCGTGCAGCCGCTCCGGGTGGTCGCGGACACCGGCGCCCGCGCCGTCGGCCCGGGTGCCCGGGTGCTCGACGCCGCCGCGCCCACCCTGATCGCCGTCGCCGACGACGCGCCCGACGGCCGGGTCACCCTGCTGGGCCGGCACGCCGACGTGGTCCGGCTGCCGCGCGCCGCCGACGGCCGCGGACTCGACCCGCGGGCCCTGCTGGCCGAGCTGCACCGCCGCGAGGTGCGCTCGGTGCTGCTGGAGGGCGGCCCCACCCTCGCCGGCGCCCTCGTCGCCGCGCGCCTCGTCGACGAGGTCATCGCCTATCTCGCCCCCGCCCTGCTCGGCGGCGGGCCGCACGCCCTGGCCGACGCGGGAATCGCCACGATCTCCGCCGCGTTGCGTCTGCGCGTCACCGACATCACCCGCGTCGGCGACGACCTCCGGGTCACCGCCGTCCCCCTCCCCGCCGACAAGGAGCGTTGAGTGTTCACGGGAATCATCGAAGAAATGGGAGAGGTCGTCGCCCTGCGCACCGCCGGCGACTCCGCGTTGCTGCGTCTGCGCGGCCCGCTGGTCGCCGAGGACAGCGCGCCCGGGGACTCCGTCGCCGTCAACGGCGCCTGCCTCACGGTCGTCGAGATCGGCGACGGCGAGTTCACCGCCGACGTCATGGCCGAGACCCTGCAACGCTCCACCCTCGGCGACCTGGTGCCCGGCGACCGGGTCAACCTGGAACGCCCGATACGGCTCGGCGGCCGGCTCGGCGGACACCTGGTGCAGGGACACGTGGACGGCACCGCCACCCTCCTGGACCGGGTGCCGGGCGACAACTGGGAGACGGTCACCGTCTCGCTGCCCGTCGCGCTCGCCCGCTACGTGGTGGAGAAGGGCTCCATCAGCGTGGACGGCGTCAGCCTCACGGTCGTCGGCGTGTCCGAGGACCGCTTCACCATCGGTCTCATCCCCACCACCCTCCGGCTCACCACCCTCGGCAGGAAGCAGCCGGGCGAGGTGGTCAACCTGGAGGTGGACATCTTCGGCAAGTACGTGGAACGGCTCCTGGCGTTCCGCGAGCGGGTTCCCGGCGCGGCGTCGGACGAGCCGGCCGGCGAGGTGACGGCGCCGTGACCGGCCTGCTCGACCAGCTCAACAGCACGGCGTTCACGGCCTTCGGCCAGCACGTCATCTGGTCCGACATGGTCGGCAACCTCGCCGGGCTCGCCGCCCTCGCCCTCGGCTGGCGGCGTTCCGTGGCCACCTGGCCGGTGCAGCTGCTCTCCGGGCTCATCCTCGTCGCCGCCTACGCCTCGGCCCAGCTCGGCGGGGGAGTGGGCAAGCAACTGCTGGTCATCACCGTGGCCCTGTGGGGCTGGCGGCAGTGGCGGGTCGGCAGCCGGGCGTCCGGCGACGGGCAGATCACCGTCCGGTTCGCGACCTGGACCGAGCGCGGCGTGCTGGCGGCCGGCGCGGCCCTGGGCACCCTCGCCGTCGGCGGGCTGTTCACCGCCTTCCCCGACCTGTCCTGGAACCCCTGGCCGGACGCGTACATCTTCGTCGGCACCCTGGTGGCCATGGTCGCCCAGGCCCGTGGCCTGGTCGAGTTCTGGATCGCCTGGCTGCTCGTCGACCTGGTCGGCGTGCCGCTGGCCTTCGACAGCGGCCTGCCGTTCTCCGGCCTCGTCTATCTCGTCTATCTCGGCCTCGTGCTGTGGGGCATGCGCGACTGGTGGCTGCGCTCCCGCTCCGCGCCCTCCCGGCCGGCCCTGGAAGGAGCAGCGGCATGACCGTCACCCAACCGGCCACGACCCCCGTCCCCCCGACCACGGCGGGACCGACGCTCGACCCCGTCGAGCGCGCCGTGGCGGACATCGCGCTCGGCCGGCCCGTGGTGGTCGTGGACAGCGCGGACCGCGAGAACGAGGGCGACCTGGTGGTGGCCGCCGAGTACGTCACGCCCGAGCTCGTGGCCTTCATGATGTCCGAGTGCCGCGGCCTGATCTGCGTGCCGATGGCGCCCGCCGAGCTGGACCGGCTGCGGCTGCCGCAGATGGTCGAGCAGAACACCGAGTCGATGGCGACCGCGTTCACCGTCTCCGTCGACGCCACCGCCGCGCACGGCGTGAGCACCGGCATCTCCGCCGCCGACCGGGCCGCGACCATCCGGCTGCTCGCCGACCCGACCGCCACCGCGGACGACTTCGCCCGCCCCGGGCACGTCTTCCCGCTCCGCGCCCGTCCCGGCGGCGTGCTGGTCCGCCCGGGCCACACCGAGGCGGCGCTGGACCTGACCCGACTGGCCGGGCTGCGCCCGGCCGCCGTGGTGGTCGAGCTGGCGGCCGAGGACGGCACCATGCTGCGGCTGCCCGGGCTCCTGGACTTCGCCCGCAGGCACGATCTGGCGATCATCTCCATCGCGGAGCTGGTCGACCACCTGCGGCGCACCGGCTCCGACGGCCAGGGCCTGGTCCGCCGCGAGGCCGAGACCGTGCTGCCCACCAGCCACGGCGAGTTCCGGGCGTACGGCTACCGCGCCGACCCCGAGGGCGTGGAGCACATCGCGCTGGTCAGCGGCGACCTCGGCGACGGCGAGGACGTGCTCGTCCGGGTCCACTCCGAATGCCTGACCGGCGACGTCTTCGGCTCCCAGCGCTGCGACTGCGGGCCGCAGCTGCGGGCCGCGCTGGAGCGGATCCGCGCCGAGGGCCGGGGCGTCGTCCTCTACCTGCGTGGGCACGAGGGCCGCGGCATCGGGCTGCTGTCCAAGCTGCGCGCCTACGAGCTGCAGGAGCGCGGCCGGGACACCCTGGACGCCAACCTGGAGCTCGGGCTGCCCGCGGACGCCAGGGACTACGCCGCCGGCGCCCGGATGCTCGCCGACCTCGGCGTGCGCTCGGTGCGGCTGATGACCAACAACCCCGACAAGACCGCCGCGCTGACCCGGCACGGGCTGCGGATCACCGGCCGCGAGCCGGTCCCGGTGCCGCCGGGCGAGCACAACCTGCGCTACCTGCGGGCCAAGCGCGACCGGATGGGGCACGACCTCCCCTGGCTGGACGGGGTGCGGGTCTCGGCCTGCGGCAACCAGTGACCCCGGAGCCGGCCTGCGGCGGCCACCCGACACATCGACACATCGACATGATCACACAACGACACGACGAGGAGACACGGTGAGCGGCAAGGGCGCCCCGAAACTGGCGGTGCGGGACTGCGCGGACCTGCGGGTGGCCGTGGTGGCCGCGAGCTGGCACGACACGGTGATGGACGGGCTGCTGGCCGGCGCCCGGCGCGCGGCGGACGAGCTCGGCGTTCCCGAGCCCACGGTGCTGCGCGTCCCCGGCAGCTTCGAACTCCCGGTCGCCGCCCGGGCCCTGGCCGCCCGGGGCTACGACGCCGTGGTGGCCCTCGGCGTCGTCATCCGGGGCGGCACCCCGCACTTCGACTACGTCTGCCAGGGCGTCACCCAGGGCCTCACCCAGGTCAGCGTCGAGACCGGCGTTCCGGTCGGTTTCGGCGTGCTGACCTGCGACACCGAGGCCCAGGCGGTGGACCGCGCGGGACTGCCGGGCTCCACCGAGGACAAGGGGCACGAGGCGGTCACCGCGGCGGTCGCCACCGCCGTGGCGCTGCGCGACGTCGTGCCCGCCCCGGCCCGGACCGGTGGCCCGGCGGGTGAGGCCACGCCGTAGGCTAGTGGCCACCATGGCCAACAAGACATTCGACGGCCTCTTCACCGAGCTGAAGCAGAAGGCCGCCACGGGTGACCCCGCCACCTCCCGCACCGCAGAGCTGGTCGCCGCCGGCGTCCACGCCATCGGCAAGAAGGTCGTCGAGGAGGCGGCGGAGGTGTGGATGGCCGCCGAGCACGAGGACGCGGACCGGGCCGCCGAGGAGATCTCCCAGCTGCTGTACCACGTCCAGGTGATGATGGTGGCTCGCGGGATCTCCCTGGAGGACGTATACGCTCATCTCTGAGCCGATCCCCCGGGCCAGGGCCCCGGCCCGCCCCCTCCGCACCACCCTCATCTGACCTCGCGAAGGAGTGCCACTCCATGCTGCGCATCGCCGTGCCCAACAAGGGAACCCTCTCCGAGCCCGCCTCGGCGATGCTCCATGAGGCGGGGTACCGGCAGCGCAAGGACCGGCGCGAGCTGGTGCTCATCGACTCCGACAACCAGGTGGAGTTCTTCTACCTGCGGCCGCGCGACATCGCCGTCTACGTCGGCTCGGGTCAGCTCGACATCGGCATCACGGGCCGCGACCTGCTGCTGGACTCCGGCGCGCCGGCCGAGGAGATCATGCAGCTCGGCTTCGCCGGCTCCACCCTCCGCTACGCCACCCGGCCCGGCACCGTCAGCGACGTGCGGGAGTTCGGCGGCCTGACCGTCGCCACCTCGTTCGCCGGACTGGTCGCCCGGCATCTGGCGGACCACGACGTGACCGCCTCCGTCGTGCACCTCGACGGCGCCGTCGAGACGGCCATCCAGCTGGGCGTCGCCGAGGTCATCGCCGACGTCGTGGAGACCGGCACCACGCTGCGCAACGCCGGCCTGGAGATCATCGGGGAGCCCATCCTGGAGTCCGAGGCGGTGGTCATCCGCCGCGCCGGCGGCGAGCCGGCCAACGGCAGGGTGCAGCAGTTCCTGCGCCGCCTGCAGGGCGTCCTGGTGGCCCGCAGGTACGTGATGATGGACTACGACATCCGGGCCGAACTGGTCAGCAAGGCCGTCGCGTTGACCCCGGGCCTGGAGTCGCCCACCGTCTCCCCGCTGCACGACGAGGGCTGGGTCGCGGTCCGGTCCATGGTCCCGGTGCGGGACGCCCAGCGGGTGATGGACGAGCTGTACGACCTGGGCGCCCGGGCCATCCTGACCACCGGCATCCACGCCGCCCGGCTGTGACGCCCGAGGTGACCGCTTCCGGCGCCCGCGAGGCGCCCGTCCCGCCGGACCAGCCCGTGGCCCTGCCCGTCACCTTCCGCCCGGTGGTGACCCGGATCGTGCTGCTCACCATCGGCCTCGTGACGTTCGGCGCCCTCACCCTGATCTCGGTGCTGCTGCCCGCCGGGGGAGCGGTGAGCTGGAGCCTCGGCGACCGCGCCGCGGTCAGCGGCAGCGGCCTGCTGGCCTGCTGCGTCCTGCTGGTGCTCAGCCGGCCGAAGGCGGTGGCCGACCGGGAGGGCCTGACCGTGGTGAACCTGACCACCCGGCGCCGCCTGGTGTGGGCGGAGATCCTGCGGGTCACGCTCCGGCCGGGCGACCCCTGGGTGACGCTCGACCTGGCGGACGGCACCGTCCTGGCGGTGATGGCGATCCAGCCGGGGCTCTCCCGGCGCCGGGCGCTGGACGACGCCAGGACACTGCGGGCGCTCGCCGAGCGCCACGGCACCGCCCGCCCGCCGGCCGGCGCCGCCTGACCCGACCGGCCCGGACCGGCCTCCGGCCGGGCGAGGGTCAGGGTTCGGGCACCGCGTCGCCGTCGCCCGACCGGCGCGAGCCCCGGCCCGACAGCACCTCGCCGTACGCCTGCATCAGATCGGGCAGCCGCAGCGTGGACAGCTCCTGCCGGGTCGGCGCCGCCCCCGACTCGGACAGCCGGACGTCGCGGAACGCGCAGCTGGTCTCGTACAGCGTGCGGAGGAAACGGCCGTTGCCCAGCTCGTCGATCCAGCCCTCGGCGACCACGTGCTCGCTGATGCTCCGCAGCTCCTCCAGCGCCTCGGCGTCCCAGGCGTCGCCGTGCTCCGCGGCCAGCAGCTCGCCGATGGCCCGCAGCTCCCGCGGCTGGTAGCTGGGGAACTCCACCCGCGCGGAGAACCGGGAGCTGAGTCCGGGGTTCGCGCCGAGCAGCCGGTCCATGCCCTCCGGATAGCCGGCGAGGATCACCACCAGGTGCTCCCGGCTGTCCTCGGCCCGCTTGAGCAGCACCTGCAGCGCCTCGTCGCCGTACGCGTCGCCCTTGCTGTAGCCGGAGTGCACCAGGCTGTACGCCTCGTCGATGAAGAGCACCCCGCCCAGCGCGGAGTCGATCAGCCGGTTGGCCTTCACCGCCGTCTGGCCCAGGAACTCCCCGACCAGGTCCGCGCGCTGCGCCTCCACCAGCCGGTCGTGGCCGAGCACCCCGAGCGCGTGGAACACCCGGCCCAGTATCCGCGCCACCGTCGTCTTGCCCGTCCCCGAGGGCCCGGAGAACACGAAGTGCCGCTTGGGCGGCTGCACCGGCAGGCCCTGCCCGGACCGCAGCCGCGCTATCCGCAGCTGCGCGGACATCGCGCGCACCTGCTCCTTGACCGGCTCCAGGCCGACCATCCGGTCCAGCTCCCGGAGCGTCTGCTCCAGCAGCACCGGATCACCCGCCGGCGGCAGGTCCGCCGGCGCGGGCGTCGGCCCGGCGTGCCCCTCGACCAGGCCCTGCTGGCCCGGGAGGTATCCCCAGGCGCCCCCAGGACCGCCCGCCGGCGTGCCCCGGTTCGCGCCCGCCGGCGCGGGGGACGGCATCCGCCGGCCCGCGCCGTCGTCGGCGCCGCCGAACGGCAGGCCCTCGGGTGTCGGCAGCGCACCCGCCGGCACCGTGCCGTCCAGGCCGGCCAGCGGGCCGGGCTCCGGCCCCGAAAGCTGCGACGTCAGGTGCGCGGCGTCGGCGTCCTCACCGGACAGCGCCGCCAGTCGCACCTCGGTGTCCATGAACTCCGGATCCACCTGGTGCACCGCCCGGTACAGCGGCAGCGCCGCCGCGCTGCGCCCGCTGCCCTCCCGCGCCCTGGCCAGCCAGTAGCGCAGCTCCTTGCGCTGTGGCTGCTCGGTGCGGCAGCGCATCAACGCGGCCGCCAACAGCGGCTCCGCCTGGTCGAACATCTCCAGCCGCACCCGGGCCATGCCGGCGAACAGCCCCGCCTCCACCCCCAGTTGCGGGTCGTCCACCAGGGTGGCCGTGCACCGGAACAGTCCCTCCCAGTCCTTGGCGAGATAGCAGCGGCAGGCGTGCAGGAAGCGGGCGAACGGGTCGGACTCGGGGGGCGGGCAGGCCGCCAGGGCGATGTCCAGCTCCGCCATCCGGCGCCCGTCGAGCAGCTGCGAGGCGTACGCGAGCAGCAGGTCCCGTTCGGTCTCCAGCACCGGCTGCACCCACCAGCCCAGCCAGTACCAGGAGCTGAGCGGCCGGCCGTACCGCGTCCGCTGCTCGCCGAAGCGGGCCCGGTTCCGGTACATCTGCTGCAGCGCCACCGGCACGTCGGTGCGCAGCGCGTGCAGCCCGAGCCAGGCGTCGGCCATCTCCGGGTCCTGGCGCACCGCCGAGCGGAACTCCTCCTCCGCCTCGGCGTAGGCGGCCGCCGCGTAGGCGTCCACGCCGCGCAGCCACGCCAGATCGGCCGAGGTGTACCGATCCCGCGCGCCGTGCGTGCCAGCACTCATCTCGACCCCCACTCACGGGCTGCTCCGCTGCCTGCCGCGGGGACCCGAAGGCGCTCGGGTGCAGGCATCGTAGCTGTCACCCCTCGGTGTCATCAGGATATCCGCAAAGGGCCTTGACGGATCATCAGCGAAGTGACGGCGCTCGGCCGCCTCCCAGGTCCGCCAGAACCCGGCCTGTCCGGAACCGTCCCGGCGCCGGCCGCGCGCCCAGGCCACCTCGGCCGGCACCGCCAGCCAGATCAGGCAGGCCAGGTGCGGGCGGAGCGCCCGCCGACCGGCGCCCACGCCCTCGACCAGCACCACGGGCGCGGGCGGCAGCGCGGCGGTCGCGGTGAACGCCCGGCGCTCCCAGTCGTACACCGGGTGGTGGGCGACCTCGCCGCGGGACAGCGGCCCGAGCACCGTGCGCTCGAGCCGGTCGGTCCAGGCGAAGAGCGCGTCGTGGCTGGCGAGGTCGTCCAGCCGGAGCACCGGGGCCCCGCCCAGTAGGGCCGCCAGCCGGGTGGCCAGCGTGCTCTTGCCGGATCCGGCGTGTCCGTCGACCCCCACCAGGCGCACGGGACCGCAGGAGGGCGCGAGGGAGCGCAGCTGGGCGGCCACGCCGTTCAGTCCCCCCGGCAGGGGGTCGCGCCCGCCGGTGTCGGCAGGGGTGGTCACCGGCGCCACGATAGTCGTGCCACAGGTTCCACCAATATTGCCGCCGTGGGTTCTCGGGCGGTTACTGGTCGTCGGCCGCGCGAGCGGAGATAGTGGTGCCCTGCCGACGTGACCGTGCGCGTGACCCGCCGCGGTCCACCCCACAGCGTCCCGCCCCACCACGTGCCTCACCCCGCCTCGACCCGGGAGACCATCACCGTGCCCACGACGCCTCGCCGTACCGTGCTCGCCGCCGCCGTCGCCGCCGCGGTCGGCACCACCACCGCCTCGTTCGCCACCAGCGCGGGCGCCGCCGAGGCCGGCGGCGCCGCGCCCCGGCGCCCCAAGCCCTGCCCCGCCGCCGACTCCACCATCGAGTACCAGGGCTGGACCACCGCCCAGGACTGGCAGTCCGGCACCGCGCAGGGCGTCTCGGTGGTCGGCGGGGTGCGCCCCGGCGTCGTCATCGCCGTGCCGCAGGGCACCGTCGACTACACCGACCCGCACACCGGCACCACGGCCACCTGGGAGTACGGCCGCTGGCTGTCGCCCAGTCACGAGGCGGCCACCCCGGCCAGCGAGCTCATCGCCTCGTGGAACGCCGACACCCCGGCCGGCACCTGGATCCGGGTGGAACTGCTCGGCACCTACAGCGACGGCACCCAGACCCCCTGGTACACCCTGGGCGTCTGGGCCTCGGGCGACGAGGACATCCGCCGCACCTCCGTGGACGGCCAGGAGGACGGCAAGTCCTCGATCTGGACCGACACCTTCGCCATCGACGACCCGGACAGCGGCCTGCGACTGGCCTCCTACCAGCTGCGGCTGACGCTCCACCGCGCGGTCGGCGGCGACGCCACCCCGACGGTGTGGCGGGTCGGCGCCATGACGTCCGATGTGCCGGCCCGCTTCGAGGTGCCGGCGACCGAGCCGGGGCCGGCCGCGGGGATCGAGCTCTCGGTGCCGCCGTACTCGCAGAACGTGCACGTCGGCAGGTACCCGGAGTACGACAACGGCGGCGAGGCGTGGTGCAGCCCGACGTCCTCCCAGATGATCATCGAGTACTGGGGTCGCCACCCCTCGCCCGAGGACCTGGAGTGGGTGAACCCGGACTTCGACGATCCCCAGGTCTGCCACGCCGCCCGCTTCACCTTCGACTACCAGTACAACGGCTGCGGCAACTGGCCGTTCAACGCCGCCTACGCCGCCAGCTATCCGGACCTGCGCGCCGTGGTGACCCGCATCGCCACGCTCACCGACGCCGAGCGACTGGTCGCGGCGGGCATCCCGCTGATCACCTCGCAGTCGTTCTACGAGGCCGAGTTGAGCGGCGCCGGCTACGGCACCTCCGGGCACCTGATGACCGTCGTCGGCTTCACCGAGGACGGCGACGTGATCGCCAACGATCCCGCCAGCTCGGACAACGGCGCGGTGCGGCGGGTCTACAACCGGCGCGAGTGGGAGAACATCTGGCTGCGGACCCAGCGCTACGACCAGAACGGCGCGGTGCGCAGCGGCACGGGCGGCGTCTGCTACCTCTACTTCCCCGCGACGCTGTCCGTGGCCCAGCGGGAGGCGCTGGCCTCCGTCGGCGTGGTCTGAGGACCGACACCGCGCGGCCGACGGCCCCCCCACACGCCCGTGTGGGGGGCCGTCGGATCGCTGCCGGCGTCGCCGGGTTCAGAGGTCCACGTCCGAGCAGGCGTAGAAGGCGTTCCCGGTGTCCGCCACGTTCCACACCGCCAGGATGAGGTGCCGGCCGGACTTGCCCGCCGGCACGGTGCCCTGGTGGTGCTCCGTCGCGCCCGGCTGGGCGCCGCCCATCGACACGGTGAGGAAGGGCTGCGCCTCCAGGTCGGATCGGGTCAGCGGCTGCGAGGGGTCGTAGCCGTCGTTGGTGATGAAGTACTGGAAGTCGGCCGTGCTGTGCCGCGCGGTGAAGGTCCAGTCGAACGAGTAGGACTGACCGGCGTTCAGGTCCGTGGCCGGCCAGGACCCGCCGCGCGGGTCGTCCAGCGCCGCGAACCGCGAGTTGCCGCCCGAGCAGATCTGCCCGTCGGCCGGGCCCGCCGCGGGGAAGCCCTTCGGGCCCTCGACGCTCTGCGGCTCCCACTGGATGGCGCCGCAGTCCGACGCCGTGCCCTGGGCACAGTAGGACTGACGGCTCGTCGGGGACGTCGTGTAGCCGTGAGCCTGGGCCGTTCCGCTGGTGCCGAGCACGGAGACCGTGACGAGCCCGGCCCCGATGGCCGCGGCCGTGATCTTTCTGCGCATGCTTCGCTCCCGGAGGTCGTGGGGGGTGTGAGCGCTCCGTAGGCATGCCGTGCTGCGGTCTAGACCAACCCCGACCGTACTGGCGCCGCTTGGTCATGTCCAGACCAATGACATCGTGGGAAGCGGCCCGCCGCGACCGGGGCGGTCGGGTGCCGGAAACGCGGCCGGTGTCGCGGGTCGACCGCCCGGGGGAGCGGTCCGCGGCACCGGCCGGACGGTGCGGGCGGCGGCCGCCTTTCCGGCGTCGCGCCGGGCGCGACGCCGGAGGGTCAGGCGGCCTGACGCACGCTCGGCAGCCGCATCTCCTCCGGGGAGCCGGCGTGCGAGAACGGCCGGAGCCGCCAGTCCAGGCTCTCGGGCAACGCCGCCCGGACGGCGAAGGACCCGTCGTCGCGGGTCGTCGCCACCGGCGTGACCGCGGCCGGATCGGCCGGTCCTGACACGTTGCGGCCCGAACCGGGGCACACGGTCAGCCCGAAGGGGTTCCACGGGGTGGGGCAGAGGGCGTGCACCGGCAGGGCCTCGCCCGGCCCCTGCAGGGCGATCGGCTGTCCACAGTCGGGGCAGGCCAGCCGGACGAGGTCGGCGTCCGCCATCCCGTCGTCCTCGTCGTCGAGGAGACCCGGCGCCCGCTCGAGGTCACGCGGGGCACTCCCGGCCCGTTGATCCGGATTCACGGTGTCGTTCATGGTGCGCAAGACATCCCCCTCGGACGGCGCTGCGGCCCTGGCCACAGCAAGGATTTCCCGGCGGTCCGGCGGCTAATCGCGCACCCGAACCGGACGCCGCACCGCGTTTGTGGCGTTCGTCACAGATCCGTTGGGGCATCGTGCCCGAGCCGTGGCCGGCACCGCCCAGGGAATGCTCAGCGTGCCCGGGAGACGGCCGTTGCGGGTAGGTTACGGTCTCGTGGAGGAACTCGACCGGCGCATCGTGGAGCTGCTCGTCAGGGACGGGCGCATGAGCTACACCGACCTGGGCAAGGCCACCGGCCTGTCGACCTCGGCGGTGCACCAGCGCGTACGCCGCCTGGAGCAGCGCGGCGTGATCCGCGGCTACACCGCCATCGTGGACACCGACGCCGTGGGCCTCCCACTCACCGCCTTCATCTCGGTCAAGCCCTTCGACCCCAGCGCACCCGACGACATCGCCGAGCGGCTCGCCGAGGTGCCGGAGATCGAGGCGTGCCACTCGGTCGCGGGCGAGGAGAACTACATCCTCAAGATCCGGGTCGCCGCCCCGGCGGACCTCGAGAACCTGCTGGCCCGGATCCGCAGCCTGGCCGGCGTCTCCACCCGCACCACGGTGGTGCTCTCCACCCCCTACGAGGCGCGCCCGCCGCGGCTCTGACCCCGCCGGGCGCAGGCCCGCCGCGGGCGGGAAGACTGGCCGACATGACCGACCGCACCACCCCCCGCACCGTCCTGCTGCGCCACGGACGGATCCACAGCCCGGCCGTCCCCGGCGCCACGGCCCTGGCCGTCGCCGGGGACCGGGTGACCTGGATCGGCCGGGAGCCCGCCGCCGAGGACGTCGCCGCGACCGCTGACCGGATCGTCGATCTCGCGGGCGCCCTCGTCACGCCGGCGTTCACCGACGCACACGTGCACATCACGTCGACCGGCCTCACGTTGACCGGCCTCGACCTCGCCGGCGCCGGTTCCCTGGCCGAGGCCCTGGCCCGGGTCGCGGGGTACGCGACGGCGCCCGGGCACGCCGCCGACGCGGTGTTGCTGGGGCAGGGCTGGGACGCCGCCCGGTGGCCGGAACGGCGCCCGCCCAGCCGCGCCGAACTGGACCGGGCCGCCGGCGGGCGCCCGGTCTACCTCAGCCGCGTCGACGCGCACTCCGCGCTGGCCAGCACCGCCCTGCTCGACCGGGTTCGCGGGGTGACCCGGCTCGCCGGCTACCACGCCGACCACCCGCTCACCGGCGCCGCGCACCACGCGGTCCGCCGGGCCGCGCACGGCACGCTCGCGCCCGCCCAGCGGGCCGCGGCCCAGCGCGCGGCGCTGCGGCACGCCGCGGCCCTGGGCATCGGCTCGCTGCACGAATGCGCCGGACCCGAGATCTCCAGCGAGGAGGACCTGGTCGGGCTCCTCGCACTGGCCGCGTCCGAACCCGGTCCCCGGGTGGTCGGCTACTGGGCCGAACTCGTCACGAACGCGAAGGACGCGGAACGGGTCAGGGAGCTGGGCGCCGCCGGTGCCGCCGGCGACCTGTTCGCCGACGGCTCGCTGGGCTCGCACACCGCCCACCTGCACGCCCCGTACGCGGACGCGGCCACCCGCGGCACCGGATACCTGACCGCCGAGGACACCGCGGCCCACCTCACCGCCTGCACCGAGGCCGGGCTGCAGGCCGGTTTCCATGCCATCGGCGACGCCGCGATCGACGCGGTCGCGGCGGGCGCGAGGGCCGCGGCGGCCCGGCTCGGCGCCCCCCGGCTGCGGGCGCTGCGACACCGCGTGGAGCACGCCGAGCTGATCGGTCCCGACGCCGTCGCCACGTTCGCCGACCTCGGCCTGACCGCCTCGGTCCAGCCGGGCTTCGACGCGGCCTGGGGTGGCCCCGACGGCATGTACGCCGAGCGCCTCGGGCCCGACCGGGCCGCCGCGCTCAACCCGTACGCGTCCCTCCTGCGCGCCGGCGTGCCGCTCGCCCTCGGCTCCGACGCCCCGGTCACCCCCCTCGACCCCTGGGGCACGGTGCGGGCGGCGGCCGAGCACCGCACACCGGACCACCGGATCCCGTGGGAGGCGGCGTTCGCGGCGCACACCCGTGGCGGCTGGCGGGCGATCGGCCGGGACGACGGCGGCGTGCTGGAGCCCGGCGCGCCCGCCGACTACGCGGTCTGGGAGACCGTGGAAGGGGCCCAGGGCGCGGAGCCGCCCCGGTGCCTGCGCACGGTGGTCGCCGGGCGCACCGTGTACGACCACGCGGCGGACCCGCTGAACGAGTGATCCGGGCCCGCGCCGATACCGCCGAACGACGTGCCCTCCGCCTGTCGGACCGCCGGGAACACTCCGCACTGACCTGCCCCTTTGGCGAAAATCGCCAGGTCAGACGGCTGTTGACAGGCGGCGGTCGTGCCGGGGTAGGTTCGGCCGGGTCCACCACAAGACGTCCGGCCGGCGCTCCTCCGCGCAGTCGTCGAACGCTGCTGGGCCAGAGTGCGGGGTGCCGGACCGGCACGCCGCCACCCGGAGCCAGGTCCAGTGCCTGCGGCACGGGGGCGGAAGGTTTCGTCCGGCTGGCTGGTGCGACCCGGGCGGGGCCCGGAGCTCAGTAGACAACGGCTTTCGGCAGACCCGCAGCCAGCGGATCCCAGGTCGGCCCGAAGAGCGCCGGGTCCCGGCCCGCAGCCGTCGCACGTCGGGCGAGCGCCCGGCTGCCCGCCCCCGCCGTCGCCGAGGTACGGTCGTTCATCACCGCTCGTTCCCAGGGAAGGCCAGGACCGTGCCAACGGGCCCCGAGACGACCACCGCCAGCGACGCCGACGGCACCGCGCGGCAGTCCGCCGCGGACCCCGCCCCGGGGGCGGCGCCCGCCGCCGGCCGGCCGGGTGCCGCCCCGAACGGGCGGCTCACCGCCGCGCCGACCGGCTCGGTTGACCTGACCGGCTCGGTCGACGCCGCCGCGCCGGGTCCGGACGCGCCCGCCGGCGGCGACCCGGCGGCGCCCGCCGGCACCGTCACCCGGCGTCCCGGCAGGGCCCGCCGGCTCGTCGCCGCGGCCCGCCGGCACTGGCTGGCCACGCTGGTGGCCGCGCTCGCCGGCCTGGCGCTGATCGCCGCGTTCCCGCCGTACGACGTCTGGCCGCTGTCGGCGCTGTCCGTGGCCGTGCTGTCGGTCCTGACGCGCGGCCGGACCGCCCGGCAGGGCGCCTGGCTGGGCTTCGCGCTCGGCGTGCCGTTCTTCGTGGGACTGCTGAAGTGGCTCAACGTCGTCGGCTGGGACGCCGTCGTCGGCCTGGCGGTGATCGAGGCGCTCTTCTTCCTGCCGCTGGGCGCCGGCCTCGCCGTGACCTCCCGGCTGCGCGCCTGGCCGCTGTGGGCCGCCTGTCTGTGGGTGGCCGAGGAGTGGGCCAGGGACCGGGTGCCGTTCGGCGGCTTCCCCTGGGGGCGCCTGGCCTTCGCCAACACCGCCACGCCCTACACCCCGCTCGCCGCGCTCGGCGGCGCGCCCCTGGTCACCTTCGCCGTCGCGCTGACCGGCGCCCTGCTCGCGTTGCTCGGGCTGGAGCTGTACGGTCTGCGCCGCCGGCTCGCGACCGCCCGCGCCGAGTCCACCGGGCGCCTGCCGCGCGTCGCGCTGCCGGCCGTCGGGGCGCTGGCCCTGGCCGCCGCGACCACCGCCGCCGGCTACGCCGTGCCGGTGCCCACCGAGGCCGACGAGACCGTCAGCGTCGCCGTCGTCCAGGGGAACGTCCAACAGGCCGGCATGGACTTCCTCGGCCGCCCCATGCAGATCCTCAACAACCACGTCGAGGCCACCCTGGAGCTCGCCGAGGACATCGAGGCCGGCCGCACCGAGCGACCCGACCTGGTGCTGTGGCCGGAGAACGCCTCGGACCTCGACCCCTACCAGGAGCCGGAGGCCCGCCAGGCCATCGAGCGGGCGGTCGACGCCGTGGGCGTGCCGGTCCTGGTCGGCGCCCTCGTCGACCATCCGACCGAGGAGGGCTACGTCGAGAACCAGGGCATCGTCTGGGATCCCGAGACCGGCCCCGGCGACTCGTACACCAAGCAGCACCCGGTGCCGTTCGGCGAGTACGTGCCCTTCCGCGAGCAGCTGAGCACCTTCATCAGCCGGCTGGACCGGATCCCGCGCGACTTCTATCCGGGCGACGGGCCCGGGGTGCTGGACGTCGGCCCGGCCCGGCTCGGCGACGTGATCTGCTTCGAGGTCGCCTACGACGGCATCGTCAGGGACACCGTCAACGCCGGCGCCCGCGCCCTGGTGGTGCAGACCAACAACGCCACCTACGGCCGCACCGGCCAACCCGAGCAGCAGCTGGCCATGTCCCAGCTGCGGGCGGTGGAGCACGGCCGGGCCATCGTCACCGCCGCCACCAGCGGCATCAGCGCGATCGTGGCCCCGGACGGCACCATCGAGCAGCGGACCGAGGAGTTCACCCAGGACGTGCTCACCGCCGAGCTGCCGCTGCGCGACGACATCACGGTCGCGGACCAGGTTGGGGAGGCACCCGAATGGGCGCTCGCCGGCCTCGGCCTGGCGGCCTGGGGCTGGGTCGGGCTGCGGGCGCGTCGCGCCCGCCGGGAGGAGCACGCGCGTGGCTGACCGGGACGCCCGCCGCCGCGCCCCGCGGGTGCTGGTGATCATCCCGACCTACAACGAGGTGGACAACCTCCCGCCGCTGGTGCGGCGGCTTCGCGCCGCCCTGCCGGACGGCGACGTCCTGGTCGCGGACGACAACAGCCCCGACGGCACCGGCAAGGTCGCCGAGGAGATCGCGTCGGGCGACGCGCGCGTGCACGTGCTGCACCGCCCTGGCAAGGAAGGGCTGGGCGCTGCCTACCTGGCCGGTTTCCGGTGGGGCCTGGACCGCGGCTACGGGGTGCTGGTGGAGATGGACGGCGACGGCTCACACCGGCCGGAGGAGCTGTCGCGGCTGCTGACCGCGATCGAGGGCGCGGACGTGGTGCTGGGCTCCCGCTGGGTGCCGGGCGGGCGGATCGTGAACTGGCCGTGGTACCGGCAGCTGATCTCCCGTGGCGGCAGCGGTTACGCCCGGCTGCTGCTCGGCCTGCCGGTCCGGGACGTCACCAGCGGCTACCGGGCCTTCCGCGCGCACGTGCTCGACACGGACCTGCTCACCCGGGTGGCCTCCCAGGGCTACTGCTTCCAGGTCGACCTCACCCACCGTGCCGTGCGCGCCGGGCACCGGATCGCGGAGGTCCCCATCACCTTCGTGGAGCGCACGCACGGGGACTCCAAGATGAGCAGGGACATCCTGGTCGAGGCGCTGTGGCGGGTGACGGTCTGGGGCGTCGCGGCCCGGTTCAGGAAACTCGTCGGAGCCAGGCACACTTGAACCATGGCCACCGGCTCACCGAACCCCTATCGCACCCGCCCGCCACGAGGCGGCCGGACCGGCAGGAACCGGCGCGGCGCGCGCGCCCTGCTGCCGCTGGGCGTCGCCGCCTGGGCGCTGCTGGAGATCTGGCTGCTGATCCTGGTCGGTGAGGCGGCCGGAGGGCTGACCGTCTTCCTGCTGCTGGCCGCCGGGGTGGTGGTCGGCGGGTCGGTGATCCGCCTGGCCGGCCGCCGCGCCTGGCGCCGGCTGTCGGCCACCCTCCAGCCCGGGCACGCACCGGGCGCGGACCGTGAGCCGGCGCCCGACCGCGAGCGGCGTGGCGGCACCGGCCTGGCGATGCTCGGCGGGCTGCTGCTGATGGTGCCGGGGCTGCTCTCCGACGCCGTGGGCCTGCTCTGCGTCTTCCCGCCCACCGCGGCACTGCTGCGCCGGGCCGGCACCCGGGCCGGCGTGCGCCTGCTCGGCGTGCCGCCCGAGGTCTTCGAGCAGGCGCGCCGGGCGGAGGAGCAGCGCCGGACCCGCCGCACGGACGACGACCGGGTCGTGCCGGGCGAGGTGGTCCGCGAGGACCGGGACGAGCCGGACCGCCCCGACCGCGACAACGGCTGACCGGCACCCACGCCGACCCCGACGGCGACGCTCCTCGGCAACCGACATCCTCGGCCTCCGTCACCGTCGACCCTTGCCCGCGCGCCGGGTCCCCTGTGTCACGCGGGCGCGTCCGCGTGGTTGCCCACCGCGATGTGCTCCGCGGAGTCGCGGCGCGCCCGAGGCGGGCGCGCCCGAACCGGAGGTCCTGGGGGTGTGGTGACCGCGGCGCCGCGGCCACCACACCCCCAGGACCTCCGACGACCGCCCGGCAAGGGCAGCGCACACCAAAAGGGGCCGGGTCACGTGAGTGACCCGAACCCTGGTGTCTCGTGCGCTCGCCGGCGGCGCCGCGAGTCGACTAGGCCGTCTTGCGGCTGTCCCGCGGATGCACCGCGATGTTCATGGCGCCCGAACGCAGGACCGCCAGCCGCTCGGCCAGCACCTCCTCCAACTCCTCGCGGGTACGGCGCTCCATGAGCATGTCCCAGTGGGTGCGGGCGGGCTTCGCCTTCTTCTCCTCGGGGCCCTCGCCGTCGACGAGCAGGGCCTGCGCGCCGCAGACCTTGCACTCCCACTCCGGCGGGATCTCGGCCTCAACGGAGAACGGCATCTCGAACCGGTGCCCGTTCTGGCAGGCGTACTCCACCGCCTGACGCGGCGCCAGATCGATGCCTCGGTCCGTCTCGTAGCTGGTCACCACGAGCCGCGTGCCGCGTAGAGCTCGCTCACTCATGAATAGTGCCTCCCGGGCTGGTCGCCCTCAGGACAGATGTCACTGTCGTCATCACTCAGGTCAACGTCCGGTCGGCGGTGAAGATTCCCGCTGGGATTCCGCGTAGCCCGTCGTGCCGCCCCTTCTTGTACCCGCCAGGGTCCGGTTTGTCACATCTGACAGGAGATGTCACCCGGGGTCCGCACAGGATGACCTGCGGTCATGGCCCATCCGGCGGGACCGAAGGGGTAGGTTACCGCCTCCCGCCCGCCGGCCGAAATCGTGTTCCACCGGTTGGGCGCCGACGTCCGTCCGGGGGTCACCCGCGGTCGTCCGCTGGCCCGGGTGGGCCGGTACGTGCCACCCTGTGGCCTGAACGCGATGCCGCGCCATGGCCAATCGGCGAAAGGTGGCCCCTTCACATGCCCGAGTGGACCTCGACGGTGGGCACCGGGCGGCTCGCCCGGCTCCTCGGCTCCCAGGACGCCGGGGGCCGCGGCCCGGAGGCCCGCCGGGTGCCCGCCTACCGCTCGCTGGCGGACGGCGTCCGGCTGCTGGTGCTGGAGGGCCGGGTCCCGGTGGCCGCCCGGCTGCCCGCCGAACGGGAGCTCGCCACGGCCCTGAGCGTCAGCCGCACCACTGTCGCCGCCGCCTACGAGGCGCTGCGCACCGAGGGCTTCCTGGAGTCCCGGCGCGGCTCCGGCAGCTGGACCGCGGTCCCCGCCGGGCGCGAGCTCCCCGCCCGTGGCCTGGAACCGCTGTCGCCCGAGGCGACGGGATCGATGATCGACCTCGGCAACGCCGCCCTGCCCGCCCCCGAGCCCTGGCTCACCCGGGCCTTCCAGGGCGCGCTGGCCGAGCTGCCGCCCGCGGCCCGCACCCACGGCGACTTCCCCGCGGGGCTGCCCTCGCTGCGCCAGGCGCTGGCCGAGCGCTACACCGCCCGCGGCGTGCCCACCATGCCCGAGCAGATCATGGTCACCACCGGGGCGATGGGCGCGGTCGCCGCGGTGAGCCGGCTGTTCGCCCCGGGCGGCGAGCGGGTCGCGGTCGAGCACCCCTCCTACGCCAACGTGCTGCAGCTGATGCGGGAGGCCGGCACCCGGCTGGTGCCGGTGCCCATGGCCGAGGGCCTGGCCGGCTGGGACCTGCCGGCCTGGCGGCACGTGCTGGCGGCGGCCTCCCCGCGTCTCGCGTACGTGGTCGCCGACTTCCACAACCCCACCGGTGCCCTGGCCAGCGAGGCGCAGCGCGGCGAACTGGTCGCCGCCGCCCGGGCCGCGGGCACCGTCCTCGTCGCCGACGAGACGATGGCGGACCTCGCCCTGGACCTGGCGCCGGGCGAGGCGCCGCCGCGGCCGGTGTGCGCCTTCGACCACGGCGGTTCCACCGTCATCACCGTCGGCTCGGCCAGCAAGACCTTCTGGACCGGCCTGCGCATCGGCTGGGTGCGGGCGGCGCCCGAGGTGATCCGCCGGCTCGTCGGCGCCCGCGCCCAGGCCGACCTGGGCAGCCCGGTGATGGAACAGCTGGCCCTGGTCTGGCTGATGACGTCGGGCGGCTGGGACGAGGCGATCGCGCTGCGCCGCGCCGGGGTCAGGGAGTACCGGGCGGCCATGGTCGACGCGCTGCGCCGCCGGCTGCCCGACTGGGAGTTCCACGTGCCGAGCGGCGGGCTCACGCTCTGGGTGCGGGCCGGCGGCCTGTCGGGATCGCGGATCGCCGACGTGGCGGAGCGGCTCGGCGTCCGGGTGCCGTCCGGACCGCGCTTCGGGGTGGACGGTGCCTTCGAGGGCTACCTGCGGGTGCCCTTCGTGGTGGACGCGCCGCTCGCCGACGAGGCCGCGTCCCGGCTGGCCGCCGCCGCCCGCCGGGTCATCGAGGGCGGCGACGCCGGGCTGGCCACCACCCCGCTCGGCGCCACCACCTGACCGGCCAACGCGCCCCCGCCCGCGGCGCCCCGCCCGCCGGCCGCCGGCTACTTGGCGTCCGCGTAGCACTCGACCACCGCCGTGCTGAACGGGAACCGGACCGGGGTCGCGCCGAAGGCGAGCCGGCCGGCCTCCTCGCCCGCCGCCGCCACGGCCGCGCGCACCGATTCGGCGTCCGCCGCCGGGCAGTGCACGATCACCTCGTCATGCTGGAAGAACACCAGTTCGGCCGGGGTGTCGCGGAGGGCGCGGCGCAGCGCCGCGAGCATCAGCAGCGCCCATTCGGCGGCGCTGCCCTGGACCACGAAGTTCCGCGTGAACCGACCCCTGGCCCGGGCCGCCGGGCCGCTCCGGGCCGCGCCGTCCGCGACCGCCTCGCCTGCGTCGGCCGCGTCCGGCTCCGTCCAGTCCGCCGGCTGCTCCCCGGCCGGCGGGCAGGTCCGGCCCAGCCAGGTGCGCACCAGCCGCCCCTGCTCGCCGGCCCGCGCCGCCTCGTCCACGTACGCCACCGCGTCCGGGAAGCGCCGCCGCAGGTCGGCCAGGTGGCGCAGGCCGTCGCCCGAGGTCTGCCCGTAGACCGCGCCCAGCAGCGCCAGCTTGGCGTGCGCCCGGTCGCCCGAGAAGCCGCGCAACGCCAGCCCGGTGTACAGGTCGCCCGCGTCGCCGGCCGCGGCCATCAGCCCCCGGTCCCGGGACACGGCGGCCAGCACCCGGGGTTCCAACTGGTCGGCGTCGGCCACCACCAGACGCCAGCCCGGATCCGCCACCACCGCCCGGCGGACCACCCGCGGGATCTGCAGCGCGCCGCCGCCGTTGCTCGTCCAGCGCCCGGACGGCGCGCCGCCCGGCAGGTACTCCGTGCGGAACCGGCCGTCGCGCACCCAGGAGCGCAGCCACGACCAGCCGTGCGCGGTGTAGATCCGGTACAGCTTCTTGTACTCCAGCAGCGGGGCCACCGCCGGATGGTCGATCTCCTTCAGCTCCCAGGCCCGGGTGGAGCCCAACCGGATGCCCGCCCGGGCGAACGCCCTGATCACGTCGGCCGGCAGGTCGGGCCGGACCGGCGCGCCGCCGAACGCCTCGGACACCCGCTCCGCCAGCTCCGCCAGGCGCCGCGGCTCGCCGCCGCCCGCGTACCGCTCGCCGAGCAGCTCGTCCAGCATCCGCCGGTGCAGGTCGGCCCGCCAGGGCAGGCCCACCCGCCCCATCTCCGCGGCCACCAGCGTGCCGGCGGACTCGGCGGCCAGCAGCAGCCGCATCCGCTCGGGTCGCTCCGCCGCCGCCGTCCGCCGCAGTTGCCCCGCGTACACCGCGAGCAGCGCCTCCAACGGATCCGCGTCCCCCGGCAGCGGCACCGGACCAGCCTCGAACAGCGAGGGCTGTGCGGAGTCCGCGGCGGCCGGCGGCGGATCCTCCGGCACCGGCAGGCCGCGCAGCCGGGCCCAGGCGGCGCTCAGCGAACGCGGCCGGCCGTACCGCCCCTCGTGGCCCAGCAGCAGCGCCTCGGCCGCCTCCACGTCATAGCACCGCTCCACCCGCAGCCCGGCGTCCAGCGCCCGCGGATACGCCGCCGCGGTGCCCCGCCACACCCAGCGACCCACCCCGGGACGGGCGCGCAGTGCCGCGGCGAGCGACGGCTCGGTCAGCACCGGGCCGGCCGGTCGGCCCCGCTCGTCCACCGGGCACAGCCGGACCGAGCCGTCGGCGTACTCCGCCACGACGCATCTGCCGGGGTCCGCCCGCTCCTCGCCCATGGGCGGAGTCTGGCAGCCGGCACTGACAGTCCCCCGGAGCAGCCCGGATCCGGCCCGCTACTCCCGGGGCAGCAGGCCACAAGCCGCTGGCCGTACGACGACGCGGGCCGCCCCGGCGACGAGGCTGGAGGTGTTCCGAACGACGAGAGCACACGAGGCGGCATCCCGGGCGACGGGGCGCCGCGCGAGGAGCGTGAGACACCGTGAACACCCTGGCGAACCACTGGGCGGACGACGGGCCGGGACCGTGGATCCTGCTCTTCCCGCTGGTCTGGGCGGCGATCCTGTTCGGCGCCTTCTGGCTGCTGCGCCGCACCGTGTGGCGCGGCGGGCGACGCGGCCCCGGCGAACACGCGCCCGTCACCCTGCTCGGCCGGCGCTACGCCGCCGGCGAGATCGAGGAGGAGGAGTACCGGCGGCGGCTGGCCGTGTTGACCGCCGACACCCGGGCCGGCAAGGGCGGCGCGGACAGATGAGCCCCGCCGCCTCCCCGCGGCACCGTGAGGCCCGGCGGAACGCCCGCCGGGCCTCCGGCGTCAGTCCTCGGCGTCGACGCCGCCGGCGATCACCAGCTCGGCCAGATGCTCGGCGATCTCCCGCCGATCGGCGGGCGGCAGCCCGGCGTCCGTCACCAGCGTGTCCACCTCGTCCAGCGAGGCGAACGAACTCAGCCCCGTCGTCCCCCATTTGGTGTGGTCCGCGACGACCACCACGCGCCGCGCCGAGCGGACGAAGTGCCGGTTGGTCTCGGCCTCCGCCAGGTTCGGCGTCGACAGCCCCGCCTCCACCGAGATGCCGTGCACCCCGAGGAACAGCACGTCGAAGTGGAGCGAGCTGATCGCCGCGTCCGCGACCGGACCGACCAGCGCGTCCGAGGGCGTGCGCACGCCGCCGGTGAGCACCACCGTCGCCGCCGGCGCCCCTCCCGCGCCCCGACCGCCCTCGCCCAGATGCTGGGCGTTGTGGAACACGTCGGCGACCCGCACGGAGTTGGTGACCACGGTAAGGTCGGGGACCTCCAACAGCTCGTGCGCCACGGCGAAGGTCGTGGTCCCGCCGGACAGCGCCACCGCGCTCCCCGGCGTCACCAGACCGGCGGCGGACCGCGCGATCTCGCTCTTGGCGGACAGCTCCAGCGAGGACTTGGCCTCGAACCCCGGCTCGTGAGTGCGTGCCTCGGTCACCGGCACCGCGCCGCCGTGCACCTTCTCCAGCGCTCCCTGACGCGCCAGCACGTCGAGATCCCGGCGCACCGTCATGTCGGAGACCTGGAGCATGCGCGTCAGCTCGCTGACCCGGATGCCGCCCCTGCGGCGGACCTCGTCCAGAATGAGCGCTCTGCGCTGTCCCGCCAGCAGGTTCTGGTTGTCGCTCACGGCCCTCCTTCGTTCGCTCGAACCGGAGTCATCCTCGCACGTCCCGCTAACCGGGTGACGATTCCGTCGCGTTCCGCGGGCAGAAGCTGAACAGGACGCCCCAGCGGGCAGGAGTCCACCGCGGGACAGGAGTCCACGACGGGCAGGGCCGCAGGGGTGGAGCGGAGGAGCCATGACGAGCGAGAACGCGCCGCCGGCGATGGAGCTACTGGTGCACGGGGTGGGCGGGGCCACCCCGCAGGAGATGCTGGAGGACCCCAGGACCACCCGGATCACGGGCGACACCACCGCCTGCATACACCGCCGCACCGAGGACCTCGACGACCGCCCCTGGGACGAGGAAGCGCCGTGCCGCGAGGCGTACACCTGGTGCGGCCTCACCTCGGGCAACGGGGCCCGCGCGCTGTGGCTCCTGCTGCTGCCGTTCATGGTGGTCAACCTGGCGCACTGGATGCGTCCCGCCTGCCGTGGCTGTCACCGCACCCAGCACGCCTACGACGTGCTGGTGCGGCTGGTCGCCCTCTCCCTCACCGCGCTGTTCGCCTCCGGCGCCTGCGCCGTCTGCGTCGACCTCGTCGCCTGGCAGTGCGCCGGCTCCGAGACCTGCGCCGAGAACGCCTCCTGGCTCGGCCCGGTGGCCACCGGCGAGGGCTGGTGGAACCAGCCCGGACGCCGCCTGGTGCTCGCCGCGGTGCTGCCCCTCGGCCTCGTCGGCCTCCTGTGGTGGCTCTCGCACCGCACCTGGAGCGCGTACGAGTCCGCCTCGCCGCCGCCGCGTCCGCGCGACGGCCGGCGCGACGGGGCGCTGCTCGGCCTGCCCGGCTTCTGGTACGGACAGGGCATCGTGTCCCGGCTGCGCGCGGCGCACACCACGGCCGCCCTGCTCACCGTCTCCGCCTCGCTGCTGACCTCCACCGGCCCCTACGACCGGGGCCCGCGCGGGACCGAGGGCCTCGCCGCCACCGGCTGGCTGCTCACCGGCCTGCTGCTGTGCGGCTGGCTGGCCGTCGCCGGTCAGCTGCTCGGGCACGGCCGCACCGAGGAGGAGATCGACGAGCAGCCCGTGCCCCGGCTGGTCGCCCGGATGCCCTGGGCGGCCCTGGGCGTGGTGTTACTCGCCGCCGTGCACACCGCGTGGAGCCGTCCGGACTGGCAGACCGCCGGCCGGCATCCGGCCGGCGGCGGGGTCTTCGTGGTGCTGACCGTGGCGCAGGGCGTGCTGGTGGTCGGCATGGCGCTGGCCGCGTACCGGCTGCACCGGAACGCCCGGGACGGCGACCGCGGCGCGCTCGCCGGGCTCGGCGGCGCCGCGGTCGCGCTGTTGGCCTGCGCGACCGCCGGGGTGCTGACCGGGGGAGTGGCCCAGCGCGTCGCGGACTGGCTCGACCCCACCGCCGCCCCCGGCGAGCCGGGCGCCACGATCGTCGGGCCGCCCGTGCTGCTCAGCTGGCAGGCGGCCAGCATCCCGATCCTGCTGGCCGTCGTGCTCGTCCTGGCCCTGGTCGCCGTGCGCTCCGTGCGCCGGCGCCGGAACGAGCTGAGCCCCGGCGTCCGCGCCTGGTATCCGGACGAGCCGGGCGAGCCGCTCGAGGAGCGCAGCGACGCCATCGCCGCCGCCGTCGCCCGGGCCCAGCTGACCGACTCGGCGCCGCTGGCCGTCGGCTGGATCACCGGAGCCAGCCTGCTGCTCGGCGTGGCCGCGGTGGCCGGCGCGTTGACCGGGGAGTCGCCCTCGGCGCTTGCCGCGGACGTCTCCGACGGGGTGTCCGTGATCACCGACCTGGCCCAGCAGTTGGGCTCCTGGCTGATGGGCGTGGGCGTGGTGCTGCTGCTCACCATGGGCCGCCGCGCCTACCGCGACCCCGGGGCCCGCCGCACCGTCGGCATCCTGTGGGACGTCGGCACCTTCTGGCCGCGCGCCGCCCACCCCTTCGCCCCGCCCTGCTACGCCGAGCGCGCGGTGCCCGACCTCACCTGGCGCATGGCCACGTGGGTGGACGCCACCGGCGGGCGGGTGGTCATCTCGGGCCACTCCCAGGGCAGCGTGCTGGCCGCGGCCGCCGTGTGGCAGCTCGACGCGGCCACCCGGGCGCGGATCGCGCTGCTCACACACGGTTCGCCGCTGGAACGGCTCTACGGCCGATGGTTCCCCGCCTACTTCGGCCCGGCGGCGCTGCGCGCCCTGCACCGGGACATGGTGTGCTGGCGCAACCTGTGGCGGGCCACCGACCCGATAGGGGGCCCGGTGGGTGTGACCGGCGTGGACGGCGCGCCGGTGGACGAGGGACCGCTGGCCGACCCGATGCACTACGGCCGCACCTCCAGCTGGCCGCTGCCCGAACCGGTGCTGGGCCACGGGGAGTACGCCGCCGACCCGGCGTTCGCCGAGGAACGCGCCGCGCTGTACCGGCGGCTGCTCGACGACCACCACGAGGTGGCCGCGCCGCCCGACGCGGTGCCCGGTCCCGCGTTGGAGGCCCGCCCCGGCGCCGGCACGGGGCAGCCGCCGCCGGTGTCCCCGCCGCCGGGGCCGCGGTCCGGGCCGCCCGCCGAGCGGGAGGAGCTCAGATAGTCTCCGCGCGCTCGCCCGGCAGGTCCTCCGGGTACAGCAGGGTCAGCTCCTCGGTGCTGGGGTCCGCCAGCCGCGCCACCCGCCCGGCGTGCCGCTCCACCATCGACTCGAAGGTCTGCCGGGCGGTCCGCCCGTTGCCGAACGACGGGCCCCGCTCCAGCCCCGTGAAATAGCGGAGCAGCGCCTGGCCGGTGCCCTCGGCCAGCGCGTACTCCTGCTCCCGCGCCTGCTGTTCGACGATGCTCAGCAGTTCCTCGGGGGCGTAGTCGCCGAAGGTGATGGTGCGCGAGAAGCGGGACGCCACGCCGGGGTTGGTGGCGAGGAAGCGCTCCATCTCGGTGGTGTACCCGGCCACGATCACCACCACCGCCTCCCGGTGGTCCTCCATGAGCTTCACCAGGGTGTCGATCGCCTCCCGGCCGAAGTCCCGCCCGGCGTCCTCGGGGGACAGCGCGTACGCCTCGTCGATGAACAGCACCCCGCCGCGCGCCCGGTCGAACGCCTCCTGGGTGCGGATCGCCGTGGAGCCGATGTGCTCGCCGACCAGGTCCACCCGGGACACCTCCACGAGGTGCCCGCGCTCCAACACCGCGAGGGACGCCAGGATCTCGCCGTACAGCCGCGCCACCGTCGTCTTCCCGGTCCCGGGGGAGCCGGTGAACACCAGGTGGCGGCGGACCGAGGCGGCCTTCAACCCGGCCAGCTGCCGCCGGCGGCCCACCTCGATCATGTCGATGAGGGCCCGCACCTCCCGCTTCACCGTCCGCAGCCCGACGAGGGACTCCAGTTCGGCCAGCACCTCGTCGGACGGTCGGGACGCCGGGCCGTCGAGCTCACCGCCCGCGGGCGGGGCCGCGTCGCCCGCGCCCCGGGGCGCGGGAACGGCGGTCTCGGTGGCGACCGCGCCCGCCGTCGGGGCGTCCACGGCGGTCAGCCGGACGTCCGCGCCGGGGGCGGTGGTCTCGTCGCTCCGGCACTCCTTCAACACCGGGCCCTCCTCGGCGAAGACGTAGCCGCCGCGGGCACACCGCTCGGTGCGGCAGCCCGTCAGCTCGCTCCGGCAGCCGTCGATGATGTGGAAGCCGTAGCCGCCCGAGTCGGACACCCGGCAACGGCCGAACCGGCCCAGGCCGCCGGCGGAGACGTAGACCCCCGACTCGGCCGGCTCCGTCACCGTGCACTCCGTCACCTCCGGGTCCGCGCCCTTCGTGACGAGGACGCCGGTACGCGCCCCGGTGATGGTGCAGCCGGTGACCGTGCCGCCGCTGCCCGGGTCCCGGAACCACGCCCCGGTGCCCACCCGGCGGATGCGGCAGGCGTCCAGGCGGGCCGTGGCGCCGTCGCTGACCGAGACCGCGGAGCCGCGCACGTCCTCGATCTCGCTGTCCACCACGTCGGCGCGGGAGCCCGCGTCCAGCACGAACACCGCGTCGGGCACCCGGCGCATCCGGCAGGACTCCAGCACGGCGGTGGCGCCGTCGCTCACCCACACCGCCGGGTACTCCCCGGTGCTCTCGCCGATCTCGCAGTGGTGTGCGTCGGCGTGGGTGCCCGGGTCCCACACCGACATGCCGTTGCGCCCGAAGCGGCTGACCGTCGTCCGCACCAGCGTCAGCACCGAACGGGACCGCAGGTCCAGCGCGTTCTCCGGAATGTCGTGCAGGGTGCTGTCGGTCAGGGTCAGCACCGCGTCCGACTCCAGGGACACCCCGTCGCCGGTGGTCTCGCTGACCCGGCAGTCGGTCAGGTGGGCGGTGGCGCGCTCGGCCAGCCGCACGCCGGTGCCCCGGGTGCCGTGCACGCCGCAGTCCACGGCGTCCACGGCGCTGCCTTCGCCGCTGACCGAGAGCCCGGCGCCACCGGTCTGCCGGATCCGGCAGCGCTCGAGCCGCAGGTGCGCCGGTCCCCGCACCACCACGCCCGACTCGGTGGTCTCGGCGACCTCGCACTCCTCGAACAGGCCGCCGCCCCCGTCGGTCACCGTGATGCCGCTGCCCGCCGTGTTGCTGACGAGGCTCCGGCGCACGGTCGGCCGGGCGCCGCCGCGCACCGCGATGCCCGCGGCCGAGGTGGTGTGGACGTGCAGCGCGACGAGCTCCGGGGTGCTGCTCTCGATGAGCACAGCCGGGACCGAGGTGTCCTGGCCCTCGATGCGCAGCTGTTGCACCGTCGCGGAGCCGCGCACGGTCAGCGGCACCCCCTCGGGCGGAGCGATCCGGGCCGGACCCTCCTTGGCCTCCTCCGGGCCGCGTACGGTCACCGAGTGCTCGATCACCAGGTTCTCCCGGTACACCCCCGGCCCGAGCACCAGCACGTCGCCGTCGGCCGCGGCGGCCAGCGCCTCGGCCACCGTGCCGTAGACGGCGGTCCGGCGCCGCCAGCGTGAAGTTCCGGTGTGCGTCACCTGGACCGAGCCCGTAGCCATGGACTGATGTGCCCCAACCTCGTGCGATAACCGAGCGCCAACCCTGCCGAACTCGCGTTTCGTGGCGGCTCCACCGTAGCGCGCCGTCGGCGCACGCACGGACTTGACGGGTTTCGCGCCGGACGCGCCGTGCGCACGCGCCGCACGCTCCCGGGGTGCTACCGCACGCCACCGGCGCAGTCCGGTCACGCACTGTGCCGCGCCGCGTACCCATGGTGGCCGTGCCTTCGGGAATGAGCTCCCGTGATACCCAGCAATGCGCCGGGGAATCCCGGAAATAGCCCCTCTTTCGAGTGATTGCTCGCCCCGCGTGGGGCCGTTAGCTTCGATTGGCAGAAACGCCCGAACGGCCTACAAGAGCCCCTGGATTGGCGGTGTCCCCCGCATGACGACTTCCTCCGAGCCGACCCCTCAGAATGGTGCGGAGCAGCAGCAGTTGAGCCTGGCCACGACGGCCGCGCGGAATCTGGCGACAACCACCAAAACTCCTCCGCAGATGCAGGAGATCTCCTCGCGGTGGCTGCTCAAGGTGCTCCCCTGGGTGCAGGTTTCCGGCGGCACCTTCCGGGTCAACCGAAGGCTGACCTACACGGTGGGGAACGGGCGCGTCGAATTCGTCTCCACCGGGTCCGAGGTCCGCGTCATCCCGGCCGAGCTGACCGAACTGCCCGCGCTGGCCGGGTACGAGGACGAGGAGGTGCTGGCCCAGATCGCCGCCGCCTGCGTGCAACGCGACGTCGCCCCCGGTGAGGTGCTGGCGGAGGCCGGCGCCCCGGCCGACCAGGTGATCCTCGTGGCGCACGGCAAGCTGAGCCGGCGCAGCCCGGGCCTGTACGACACGGAGACCGAGCACGGCGTGCTGGCCGGCGGCGACATCCACGGCGACCGAACGCTCACGGACGACGAGCCCGGCGTCTGGGAATACACCATCACGGCCCTGACCAGCGGCACCGTGCTGACCCTCGCCCGGCAGACCTTCCAGGACATCGTGGCCCGGGCGGACAGCCTCCGCGCCCACCTGGAGGCGACCCGGGCCGCCACCCACGCCGAGCAGAACGCGGCGGGCGAGGCCGCCATCGCCCTGGCCGCCGGCCACAGCGGCGAGCCGGTGCTGCCCGGCACCTTCGTGGACTACGAGGTCGCCCCCCGGGAGTACGAGCTCAGCGTCGCGCAGACCGTGCTGCGGGTGCACACGCGCGTCGCCGACCTGTACAACGAGCCGATGAACCAGGTCGAGGAGCAACTTCGGCTGACCGTCGAGGCGCTGCGCGAGCGCCAGGAGAACGAGATGGTCAACAACCCGGAGTTCGGCCTGCTGCACAACGCCGACCTGCGCCAGCGGATCCACACCCGCAGCGGCCCGCCCACCCCCGACGACATGGACGAACTGCTCGCCACCGTGTGGAAGGAGCCCAGCGTCATCCTCGCCCATCCCCGGGCGATCGCCGCCTTCGGCCGGGAGTGCAGCAAGCGCGGGCTGTACCCCACCAGCGTGGACATCGGCGGCCACGCGATCCCGTCCTGGCGCGGCATCCCCGTGCTGCCGTGCAACAAGATCCCGGTGAGCGAGAGCGGCACCAGCAGGATCCTGGTCATGCGCACCGGGGAGAAGGCGCAGGGCGTGGTCGGCCTGCACCGCACCGGGATCCCCGACGAGTTCCAGCCCAGCCTCTCCGTGCGCTTCATGGGCATCAGCGAGCAGGCCATCATCTCGTATCTGGTGAGCGCCTACTATTCCGTGGCGGTCCTCGTCCCTGACGCCCTGGGAATTCTGGAGGACGTGGAAGTCGGGTTCTGACGCGGCGCCGGTCTCACCCCGCCGCGGGCGTGCTGGATTCCCGTCGTTCGTCACGAGAATTCGGCACGCCCTCCTGTCGATGAACGGTACGCCGAGTTGACAACCCGAAGGAAAGGCATATTCGCCCATGACATCTCCACCGGAGCCACCGGAGGCCCCCGAGCAGCTCGCGCTCGGCACCACCGCCGCACGGAAGCTCGCGGGAACCGTCAAGACGCCGCCCCAGATGCAGGCCATCTCCTCGCGGTGGCTGCTCAGGTCGCTGCCCTGGGTGCCGGTGACGGCCGGCACCTTCCGGGTGAACCGCCGGCTCACCTACACGCTCGGCGACGGTCGCGTCGAGTTCGTCGCCTCCGGGCCGAACTTCCGGGTCATCCCCGCCGAGCTGACCGAGCTTCCGGCGCTGCGCGGGTACGCCGACGAGGCCGCGCTCGCGGCGCTCGCCGACCACTGTGCGCAGCGGGAGTACCAGGCGGGCCAGCCGCTGGTGGAGGCCGGCACCCCGGTCGAGGAGGTGCTGCTGATCGCCCACGGCAAGGTCGAGCGGCTCGGCCCGGGGCGCTATGACGAGGAGGCCCGGCTCGGCGTGCTGGCGGACGGCGACCACGCCGGCGACCAGGCGCTGACCGGCCCGCCCGGCGACTGGCCGTACACGTTACGCGCCCTCACCCGATGCACGGTCCTGGCGCTGCCGCTGCGCGACGTGGCGGCCGTGGCCGAGCGGACCCCCGGACTGCGGGCGTACCTCGACGAGGCGGCCACCCGCTCGTCACCCCCGCAGAACCGGCGCGGCGAGGCCGAGATCGTGCTCGCCTCGGGCCATCAGGGCGAGCCGGTGCTGCCCGGCACCTTCGTGGACTACGACCCGGGTCCCCGGGAGTACGAGCTGAGCGTCGCGCAGACCGTGCTGCGGGTGCACACCCGGATCGCCGACCTCTACAGCCAGCCGATGGACCAGACGGCCGAGCAACTGCGGCTGACCGTCGAGGCGCTGCGCGAGCGGCAGGAGGACGAGCTGGTCAACAACCCGGAGTTCGGGCTGCTGCACAACGTCGATCCGCGGCAGCGGGTGCGCTCCCGGGGCGGCCCGCCCACCCCCGACGACCTCGACGCGCTCATCACCCGGCGCCGCAGGACCCGGGTGCTGCTGGCCCATCCCCGCACCATCGCCGCGTTCGGCAGGGAGTGCAGCAGCCGCGGCGTCTACCCGCAGGAGATCGAGGTCGACGGCACCCGGACCCGGGCGTGGCGCGGCATCCCGCTGCTGCCGTGCGACAAGATCCCCGTGACCTCCGCCCACACCAGTTCGATCCTCGCCCTGCGCACCGGTCAGGAGGACCAGGGCGTGATCGGCCTGCACCAGCCCGGCATCCCCGACGAGCACGAGCCCAGCCTGAACGTCCGCTTCATGGGCATCAGCGAGCAGGCGGTGATCTCCTACCTGGTCAGCGTCTACTTCTCCGCGGCCGTCCTGGTGCCCGACGCGTTGGGCGTCCTGGAGGACGTGGAAATCTGACACGGGGTCCTCGCCCGAGACCCCCGTGTCCGCCGGCGGCTGCGCTCCGCCCCGTCGTCGGCTCCGTCAGTGGCCCGGCCCCTGCTCCGCCCAGTAGCCCTGCCCCGGGTAGGGGTGCTGCTGCGCGGGGGCCGGGTACGGGTTCTGGTAGCCGCCCGGCATCTGCTGGGGCGCTGCCGGACGCGGCGCCGCGGGCCGGGGAGCCGCGGGGCGCGGTGCGGCCGGTCGCATCTGCTGCGGCGCCGGCGCCTGCGGGGCCTGCGGCGCGGGATACGGCCGGGCGGCCGCGGCCTGCTGCGGGAGGTAGTGCGCGGGCTGCGGCGTGGGCGCCGGGGCCGGCGCGGGCCGGGGCTGACGCGCGGGAGCGGTCTGGTAGCCCGAGTACCCGGTGGGAGGGGCGGGCTGCGCGGGGGAGGGAGCGGCCGGCAGCGCGGGCAGGGCCGGCTGGGTGCCCGGATGCGGGTACCCGCCGAGCGAGTCGTAGGCGGAGGGCACCCTGATCGGCGCGATCTGCGGGGTTCCCCGCTCGGCCACCAAGCTGTCGTAGATGGGGGTGTCGGGGAAGGACGGTGAGGAGTAGTAGCCACCACCGTAGGGGCGCGGGGAGGTCATGCCCCATAAGTTAAGCCCACCATGCGGTCATTGGGGAGACCGATTAGCAGGTCATTTCGCGTGGTTGAGCGGAAGACGAGGGTCCCAAGAGGAGAATTCCGGAAAATAAGGTCATGGTATGCCCCATCGTGCTGTGTCCGGGGCCGTTTCGGAGGGCCGTGACCGAGGTGGCATAGTTGGGATGCCGCCACTGCACAGGCCGGGAGACGACGGCCAACGACGGGGAGGAACCCAGGATGCTCAAAGGCTCGAACGTCCCCGTGCCGGCACGGTCGGTCCGTGTCGAGATCGGCTGGCAGACCGCCGCTGGTGTGCCGGACGTGGACGCCTCCGCGCTGCTCCTCGCCGGCGGCCGGGTTCGCTCGGACGACGACTTCGTGTTCTACAACCAGCCCCGGCACGCCTCGGGCGCGGTGCGGTACGAGGGCAAGCAGCCCCAGGGCGCGGCCGTCACCGACCGCCTGGTCATCGATCTGACCGGCGTGGAGCCGGCCATCGAGACCGTGACGCTCGCCGCCTCCGCGGACGGCGGCACCTTCGGACAGGTGCCCGGGCTGCACGTGCGCTTGGTGGACGCCGATTCCGGCGCCGAGGTGGCCCGCTTCGACAGCCAGGACGCGAGCACCGAGACCGCCTTCGTGCTCGGCGAGCTCTACCGCAGGCAGGGCGGCTGGAAGTTCCGGGCGGTCGGCCAGGGCTACGACACCGGGCTGGCCGGGCTGGCCACCGACTTCGGGATCAGCGTCGACGACGAGCCCGCCCCCGCCCCGGCGCCGCGCCCGGCCGCCACCCCCGCGCCCGCCGCCCCGCCGCCCCCGGCACCCGCCCCCGCCGCGGCGCCGCCGCCCCCCGCGGCTCCGGCGCCCGCGCTCTCCGGCGGGCCGGTGCGGCTGAGCAAGGTCACGCTCACCAAGGAGTCCCCGGCCATCTCCCTGGCCAAGCAGGGCGGCACCTCGGGCCGGCTCCGGGTGAACCTGAACTGGCAGGAGCGGACCGGGCAGCGGCAGAGCCTCGGCTGGAAGGAGCGGCTGACCAAGGCCATGTCCGGTGGCCTCGACCTGGACCTGTGCGCGCTGTTCGAGCTGGCCGACGGCCGCAAGGGCGTCGTCCAGGCCCTGGGCAACGCCTTCGGGTCGCTGCACCAGCCGCCGTACATGCACCTGGACGGCGACGACCGGACCGGCGCCGTGGCCACCGGCGAGAACCTCACGATCAATCTCGACCACGTGCGCGAGATGCGTCGCATGGTGATCTTCGTGACCGTCTACGCGGGCGCCACGAGCTTCAAGGGGATCGCCAACGCCACCGTCACCCTCACCCCCGAGCGCGGCGCGCCCGTGGAGTTCCACCTCGACGAGTGCACCGTCGACTCCCCGGTGTGCGTGCTGGCGCTGCTGACCAACGAGGGCGGCGAGCTGATCGTCAACCGGGAGGCCCGGTACCTGATCCCGGACCGCGGCGTCAGCCCGCAGCGCACCGTGGACCACGCCTACGGCTGGGGCATGCAGTGGACCCCGGGCCGCAAATGAGCGCCCCGCGCCGCGCCGCGTGACCCGCCGGACCGGCCGGTACCCTCGATCGTCGTGAAGATCGCGCTCATCGACTCGGGCCTCGGACTGCTGGCCGCCGCCGCGGCTGTGCGCCGGCTGCGCCCCGACGCCTCGCTCGTCCTGTCCTGCGACCCCGACGGCATGCCGTGGGGCCCGCGGCGTCCCGACGACATCGCCGCCCGGGCGCTGGCCTGCGCCCGGGCCGCGGCCGCCGAGGAGCCCGACACCCTGATCGTCGCCTGCAACACCGCGTCCGTGCACGGTCTGCCGGCGCTGCGCGCCGCGCTGGAGCCCGCGCTTCCGGTGATCGGCACGGTGCCGGCCGTCAAGCCCGCCGCCGCGGCGGGCCCCGTGGCGGTGTGGGCCACCCCGGCCACCACCGGCAGCCCCTACCAGCGGCGCCTGATCCGCGAGTTCGGCGGCGGCGTCGCCACCACGGAGGTGCCCTGCCACGGGCTGGCCGAGGCGGTCGAGCGCGCCGACGCGGTGGCCGTCCGCGCCGCCTGCCGCGCCGCGGCCGCGCTCACCCCGGCCGACACCCGGGCCGTGGTCCTCGGCTGCACCCACTACGAGCTCGTGGCCGACCGGATCCGGGAGGAGCTGGCGGGCACCCTGTCGGGGCCGGTCACCCTGCACGGCTCGGCCGCCGCCGTGGCCGCCCAGGCGCTGCGCCGCGTCGGCGCGGCGGCCGACCCGGGCGCGCCGCCCGGCGGCGAGCTGCGGGTGTTCGCCAGCGGCCGGCCGGCCGGGCTGCCGTCCGCCGCCCGCGCCTACCCGGAGGCCGCGCTGCTGCCCGCCCTCGCCCGGTCGGCCGCCGCCCCGGCGGCGCCCGGCGCCTCGTAGGCTCGGGGCATGACGACACCCGGCTTCATCCGCGAGCTGCGGGCCAGCATCGGCAACCGGCTGCTCTTCCTGCCCGGCGTCAGCGCCGTCGTCCTGGACGACGACGGCCGCGTGCTGCTCGGCCGCCGCGCCGACGACGGCCGCTGGGCGATCATCGGCGGCATCCCGGAACCGGGCGAGCAGCCCGCCGAGACCGCGGTGCGCGAGGTCTACGAGGAGACCGCGGTGCACTGCGTCCCGGAGCGGGTGCTGCTGGTGGAGACCCAGGCGCCGATGCGCTACCCCAACGGCGACAACTGCCAGTACCTGGACATCAGCCTGCGCTGCCGCGCCGTCGGCGGCGAACCCCGGGTCAACGACGACGAGTCCCTCGAGGTCGCCTGGTTCTCGCAGGACGCCCTGCCGCCGCTGGGGGAGTTCGCGCTCACCCGGATCAAGCTCGCCACCACGGACGGCCCGACGTGGTTCGAACCGGCACCGGACACCCTGCCCGGCATCCCCGAACCACCGGACAGGACGTAGCCGCGGGGCCGCCGGCCTCAGGACTTGCGGTAGGTGTACGCCTCGCCCGCCGCCGCGGCCACCGCCGACAGGTCGGCCCCGGCCGAGGCGGTGACCAGAGCGGCCACCGCGCCCTCCACGAACGGCGCGTCCACCAGCAGGGTGTCCGGCGGCAGCTCGTCGTCCTCGGCCAGCAGCGCCCGGACCGTCAGGACCGCGCTGCCGAGATCGGCCAGCACCGCGACCCCGGCGCCCCGGTCCACCCGCCGCGCGGCCGCCACGACCAGCTCGGAGCTGGTGCCGAAGCCGCCGTCGGGAGTGCCGCCCGCGGCCGCCACCGGGGCCAGGTCGCCGGCGCCGGCCAGCGCCTCGGCCAGCCGGGCCACCGACTCCGCGACCTCCGCGCTGTGCGAGACCAGCACGATCCCGACCGGTCCCGAACCGCCCTCAGCCATGCTGGCCCGCCTCCCGCGCGGCCTCCCCGGCCGCCTCGGCCAGCGCCGCGAGCAGCAGCACCGACGAGGCCGCGCCCGGGTCCAGATGCCCGATGCTGCGGTCGCCGAGATAGCTGGCCCGGCCCTTGCGGGCGCGCAGCGGCACGGTCGACTCCGCGCCGTCCACCGCGGCCTGCCGCGCCGCCTCGTAGCCGGGCAGCGCCGCCACCGCGGGCAGCAGCGTGTCGAGCATCGTCTTGTCGCCCGCCGCCGCCCCGCCGAGCCGCGCCACCGCCTCCACACCGGCGCGCAGCGCCTCCGCGAGCTGCTCGTCGGTGATCCGCTCCGCGTCGCCCAGCGCCTTGCCGGTGCTCCGCAGCAGCGTGCCGTACAGCGGCCCCGAGGCCCCGCCCACCGTCGAGACCAGCGTCCGCCCGGCGAGTATCAGCACCCCGCCGGGGGTCGACGCGGCACCGTCCGCCAGGGCGGCCCGCACCGCGGTGAACCCTCGCCGCAGGTTGGCGCCGTGGTCGGCGTCGCCGATGGCCGAGTCCAGCTGGGTCAGCCGGTCCGCCTCCTGATCGATGTCCGTCGCCGTGATGCTGAGCCAGCGCCGGACGAACCCCGCGTCCAGCCGAGCCGCCTCCTCAGCCACGTCAGCCACCTCGTATCCCTTCCCGCGTCCGCCTCACCGGCCCCAGCGCAGCCCCGGCGTCCGCACCGGCGCGTCCCACAGCCGCAGGAGCTCCTCGTCCACCTGGCACAGCGTCACGGAGCAGCCCGCCATGTCCAGCGAGGTCACGTAGTTGCCGACGAGGGTACGGGCCACCGCGACGCCACGCTCCCCCAGCACCCGCTGTACCTCGGCGTTGAACCCGTACAGCTCCAGCAGCGGAGTCCCGCCCATGCCGTTGACCAGCACCAGCACCGGCCCCTCCGGCGCGAGGTCGGAGACCAGCGCGTCCACCGCGACGTCGGCGATCTCGCCCGAGGTCATCATGCCGCGCCGCTCCCGACCCGGCTCGCCGTGGATGCCGATGCCCAGCTCCAGCTCGCCCGCCGGCAGGTCGAACGTCGGGCCGCCCTTGGCCGGCGTGGTGACCGCGCCGAGCGCCACGCCGAAGCTCCGCGAGGCGTCGGCCACCTGCTGGGCGACGGCGGTCACCCGCTCCAGCGGCGCCCCCTCCTCGGCCGCCGCGCCCGCCAGCTTCTCCACGAACAGCGTGCCGCCGGTGCCGCGCCGGCCCGCCGTGTAGAGGCTGTCGGTGACGGCGACGTCGTCCTGGACCAGCACCTTGGCGACCCGCACGCCCTCGTCCTCGGCGAGCTCCGCGGCCATGTCGAAGTTCAGCACGTCCCCGGTGTAGTTCTTGACCACGAACAGCACGCCCTGCCCGCTGTCCACCGCCGCCGCGGCCCGCACCATCTGGTCGGGGACCGGCGAGGTGAAGACCTCCCCGGGGCAGGCGGCGTCGAGCATGCCGGGGCCGACGAAGCCGCCGTGCAGCGGTTCGTGTCCGGAGCCGCCGCCGGAGACCAGCCCGACCTTGTCGGCCACCGGCGCGTCCCGGCGCACGATCACCCGGTTCTCGACGTCGACCACCAGCTCCGGATGGGCCAGCGCCATGCCGCGCAACCCGTCGGCGACCACCCGCTCGGGCACGTTCATCAGAATCTTCACGGAGCTGTCCTCCTGACCTCGGCGACCTCGCGGAGTGACGTCGGTGACGCCGTTGGCCAGCCTACGGACCTCCGGCCCGATCGGCCCCCCGTACGCGTCGTGGCCCGCCCGTCCGGACGCGCCCCGGCGTGCCGGTGCCCCCGGACACCGACGGCGTCCGGGGGCACGGCGGGCACCGGGCATCCGGCGCCGGGGAGCGCTACGGGGTCCGCGTCTGACCGGTCTGCGCGAACTCGATCTTGTGCAGTCCGCCCGGCAGGTCGTTGACGTAGTACAGCTCGCCGTTCGCGTCCTGGCCGATCGCGGTGGGCTGCGTCTGGAAGGTGCCGATGTTCGCCTGCTCGTAACCGCCGTCCGCGGTCGGGCGCATGGCGATCGCGGTGGCCCCGCAGTAGTCGGAGGCGAGGTAGGTGCCCTCGGCCAGGTCCGCGTACTCCTGGCCGTGGTACACGAGGCCGCCTATGACCGCGCAGTTGCCGCCCGTGAGGGGGTAGCTGTGGACGGGCTCGACGAAGTCCGGGTTCTCCGGGCACTGCGCCGCGTCGTACTCCACCGTCCCCTCACGGCAGGACCAGCCGAGGTTCGCGCCTCCCTGGCCCGGGGCCAGGTGGTCGATCTCCTCCTCCTGCCCCTGGCCGACGTCGCCGATCCACAGCGAGTTGTCGGCGGGGTCGAAGGAGAAGCGCCAGGGGTTGCGCAGCCCGTAGGCCCAGATCTCCTCGCGCGCCCCCGCCACCCCGACGAAGGGGTTGTCCTCCGGGACGCAGTAGGCGAGGTCACCGCAGGCGGCGCTGACGTCGATCCGCAGGATCTTGCCGAGCAGCGTGTCGAGCCGCTGGCCGCTGTCGAACGGGTCGCCGGAGCCGCCACCGTCACCGATGCCCCAGTAGAGCAGGCCGTCGGCGTCGAAGGCGAGCTGGCCGCCGTTGTGGTTGCTGTACTGGGCGTGCTCCTGGCTCAGCAGCACCTCCAGGGATCCGTCGGCCAGCGAGTAACGGCCCAGCGTGACGGCGCCGTCGGGCAGCGCCGTGTACGCCAGGTAGAGCTCCTGGCTGTCGTTGAAGTCGGGCGCGAGGGCCATGCCGAGCAGCCCGCGCTCGTTGCCCGACTCGTCGACGACGTCCGTGACGTCCAGCAGCGGCTCCTCGGCCAGCCCGGTGTCGGGGTGGTAGACGGCGACGGTGCCGGCCTTCTCGGTGATGAAGAGCCGTCCCGTGCCGTCGTCCGGCGCCGCGATCGCGGTCGGACGGGTGAGGCCCGAGGCGACCTGGGTGGAGGTGGCGGACAGTTGTTCGAGTGGGACCGCGGTGGTGGCCGGGGGCTCGTCGGCGACCTGGGGGTCCTCGGCGGCCCAGCCGTAGGCGGCGAGCGGGCCGAGGGTCAGGGCGGCGACGAGCAGCAGCCGGCCGGTCCAGCGACGTGGTGACATGGCGACTCCAGAGAAACGTGGGGGATCTCTCCTAGGGCCCGTCCGGCGTGGCCCACGGACGGCCGAGCGCCGGGGGCGTCCGGGACGCTACCCGGCCTCGCGCCGGTGCGCCAGAGGCAGTTGCGCGCACCGGTGCCCGAGCGACGCCCGGGACGACGGGCCCGGCCGAGGGGCGGACGGCGTCAGGTGCCGTAGTGCTTGACGTCTTCGAGCTCGTCGAGCGTGGTCACTCGCGGATGCCCGTAGACGTGTTCCAGATGTTCCCGGGAGTTCCACACCCCGTCGGTGAGGAACTCCCCGCTCCAGGTGACGAACCAGCTCCAGTCGGCCTGGTACGCCTCCAGCAGGTCCGGGTCGGGGATCGGACCCACCTCGGTCAGCGCCACCACCCTGGTGTCCTGGCAGAGCGACACCAGCTTGTCGTAGGTGGCGCTGACCGGGCCGTGGTCGCCCGCCGACGGGTACGAGTCGGCGCTGACCACGTCGACCACGTCGTCGCCCGGATACCACTCGGGGCTGACGGAGTTCCAGACCCAGATCAGGTTGTGCAGGCCGTGATGGCGCGTCATCCGGTCGTACATGAGCCGGTACAGCTCGATGGCCGGGCCCGGGCCCTTCGCGCCCCACCAGAACCAGCCGCCCTCGGCCTCGTGCAGCGGGCGCCACAGCACCGGGACGCCAGCGTCCTGCAGGCGCAGCAGCTGCTCCGCGATGGCGTCGATGTCCCGGAGCAGCAGGCGGTAGTCCGCCGAGGCGGGATCGGCCAGCGCCGCGGCCACGTCGAACGTCGTGGCGTCGGTGTAGAAGCCGCGCCACCACTCCCGGCCCGGTTCGTCGATCAGGCCGCTGGGCGCGTTCCAGTGCCAGGCGAAGGTCGTGATGCCGCCGCGCGCGTCCCAGTCCAGCGCGTGGTCCACGTCCACGCCCACGGTGCCGCGTTCGACCCGGCTGGGGGAGTAGTCCATCATGTCGAGGCCCGCGACGGCCGGCGTCACCCCGAGGTTGTCCTCCAGCCACTGGATGCCGGCCATGTCCTGCTGACCGCTGAGGATCGTCTCGCCGTAGTTGTCGGTGAGATAGCGCAGCAACGACCGGGCCTCGGGGGTGGCCAGCGGGTCCACCGGCTCGCCGGTCACCTGGTGCGGTGGGCGCTCGGGGGCCGGGGCCAGGGTGACCGAGTCGATCTCGTACCAGCCCCATCCGCTGCGCACGGTCACGGTGTTGGCGCCGGGCTCCAGCAGCACCCTGCCGGCCGGTACGGTGCCGAACTCGGTGCTCTCCGGCAGCGTGATCTCGCCCATGCCCTCCCCGTTGAGCTCCAGTTGGGCGTTCTTCTGCCCGTAGGGCGCGCGGTAGCCGACCGACAGCTCGTACAGGCCGCCGGGGCTGTCCGGGACGGTGACGGTGACCTGGTCCTCGGCGGCGTCGAAGCCCGACACGTAGCCGGTTCCCGAATAGCCGGGCGCGGTGGCGTCGACGGTCACGCCGACCAGCTCACCGTCCTCGGCCTCGTACACCTCGGCCCCGGGCGCCGGGGCGGTTCCGGCGTCGTGCGGCCGCGCCGCCGTCGAGGGCGCCGCGGTCGCGGCCAGCACGCCGACCACGGCCGCCGCCAGTGCGGCCCTGGCCGCTCGTCGCAGGGTCACGGGAGGTGCTCCTCACTGGCCGGGGCCGGGACGAGGGAAGCGTGTGGGAGCGCTCCCAAGCATGCGCCTCATTCGACCGTACGGCCGCGTGCATGTCAATGAGATGCGGTCCCTGTGTCCCCCCGCGACCGGGGCGGCGGGCCGTCGCCCGTCGACGCGGCTCCGGGCCGCCACCCGCCCCGGCGTCCCCACACGCCGGGGCGGGCGGTCACACCCGGACCAGGCTGAGCAGGTCGGGGCTGATCCGCAGCCCGGTGGCGTCCACGTGCTTGTCCACGACGGTGAACCGCACCGTGTGCCAGCCGCGGCTCAGCCGGCGGCGGCCCAGCAGGGCCGTCCGGAACGACCTGACGCTCAGCGTCGAGGTGTCCACCGGACCCCCGACCGGGTCACCGTCCACGCTGACCGTCACCGTGCCGCCGTTGGGCAGCTGCCGGAACCGCGCGTACAGCTCGTAGTCGGCCGTCCGCCGCACCTCGACCCGGGCCTCCACGAAGGAGCCGTAGTCGGAGCCGACCAGCTCCGCCCGCTGGCCGCCGCTGGCGTGGGCGTCGTCCACCACCAGCAGCTCGTCGCCGCCGGTCACCAAGGCCAGTGCCGCGAGGGCGTGTCCCGACTGCTCCGGTACGTCCCACCCGTCGTCCGCCCCGTCCGTCAACCACGCCAGGTCGAACGCCGCGAACACCACCCGCTCGGAGAAGCTCGTCGTCACCCCGTCCGCGTGGTCCCGCCCGTAGAGCACGCCGACCCGGCCGTCCGGCAGCGCCACCGCGTCCGAGTACGACGCGGGGCCGTCCGTGAGCACCCGGCCGAAGGGGAAGGTGCGGCCGTCGTCGTAGGAGAGCGAGACGGTGAGGTTCCGCCGGGACGGCGAGTCGGGGCGGCTGAAGACCACGCGGCTGGGCCCGCCGCCCGGCCCGCCGGTGATCCGGGCGACGCCGGTGTCCACCGCGTTGACCGGACGGACCGCCGCGTCCAGCACCGGCTCCGACCAGCTGTCGCCACCGTCCACGCTGACCGAGACGATCCGCGGGTGGGTGCCGCCCGAGGCGTACCGGCCGAGCAGCGCCAGCGAGCCGTCGGAACGCTCCAGCAGCCGGGACTCGTTGACCGGGTAGGCGCCGTCCAGCGGGACCGCGGCGCCGTGCCACCAGCTCGCGCCGTGGTCGTCGCTGTGGATCACCGACACGCCGTACCGGCGCTCGGCCACCGGGAACGCTATCGCCCGGCGGTGCCAGACCTGCAGCATCAGCCGCCCGTCGGCGCGCTGCAGGCCGTGCCCGGGGCCCGGCATGTGCAGGGTCCAGGCGTGCGGGTTGGCGTCGAACAGGGACGTCAGCTCCGTCGGCTCCGACCAGCTGAGCCCGTCGTCGTCGCTGCCGACGACGTAGACCCGGGAACGGTCGGGCGAACCGCCGGTGTTCCCCGGGTCCCTGAAGCACTCGGCGTAGAACAGCAGCACCCGGCCGGTGTCGCGGTCGACCAGGGGGGTGGGGTTGATCAGCGACGTCACGCCGTCCGACCGCCGGACGTACCGCAGCGCCTCCCAGGTGCGACCGCCGTCGCGGCTGCGGCGCAGCACGAGGTGGTGCGGGTCCGCGTCGTGCTGGGTGATGCGTCCCTCGGCGAAGGCCAGGACGGTGCCGCGGGTGGTCACGGCCAGTCCGAAGACGTGGAACACCTCCAGGCCCTCGTCGCCCGCGGTGAAGACCGTCGACTCGGTGTACCGCCCGGGGCGGGTGAGCCCCGCGGCGGCGGCCGGCGCGGCCGTCGCCGCGAGGGCGGTGACCCCCGCCGCGCCGGCGGCGCCGAGCACCAGACCGCGACGGCTGAGCTGCCCGGGAACCCCGCTGGGAGCCATCGCTCAACACCCTTCTAATACGTATTAGTTGATGTCACCCGACGTTACTCGCCGGGCGCGACGAGCGTCAAGAGTGGTGCACGGGGCGGGCGTCGACGGCTGGTGAGGACCGCTCCCCGGTGCCCCCGTTCGGGCGATCCCGGGGCTGGCGAAGCGTGGCGGACGCGGACGGAATCCGGTCACGGGCATAAGTACCTCCCCACCTGGAAGCCATACTGGGTAGGCGTGGTGCAGGTACCGGGCCGATGACGGGGGGCGAGAGACGGCGATGGCGCAGGGCACGCTGATTCACGACCGCTACCAGTTGCTCGAGCCGATCGGGCGCGGGGGCATGGGCGAGGTCTGGCGTGCCAGGGACGAGGCGCTCGACCGGTGGGTGGCCGTCAAGTGTCTGAAGCCGCTGGGCTCCCGGCACGAGGAGGCGTTCCTGAAGGTGCTGCGCGAGCGGTTCCGCCGCGAGGCGCGGGTGGCCGCCGGGCTGCAGCACCGCGGCGTCACGGTGGTGCACGACTTCGGCGAGTTCGAGGGCGTGCTGTATCTGGTGATGGAGCTGCTGGAGGGCCGTAACCTCAGCGAACTGCTCAGTGACCGGCGGTCCGCCCCGCTGCCGGCGGACGAGGTCGCCGACATCGCCGACCAGGTCGCCAGCGCCCTCGCCTACACCCACGAGCGCGGCATCGTGCACCGGGACCTGAAGCCGGCGAACGTCATGCGGCTCACCGACGGGACCGTCAAGATCTGCGACTTCGGCATCGCCCGGCTGGCCCACGACATCGGGCTGACGGCGAAGCTGACGAGCGTCGGGATGGCGATGGGCACACCGCACTACATGTCGCCCGAGCAGATCGCCGGCACCTCCGTCGACCACCGCAGCGACCTGTACTCGTTCGGCTGCGTGCTCTACGAGATCGCCACCGGCGCCCCGCCGTTCGACCTCGGCGACCCGTACGCCATCCTGGTCGGCCACCGGGACACGCCGCCCGAGCCGCCCCGGCTCCGCCGCCCGGAACTGCCCGAGGACCTGGAGGGCTTCATCCTCGCGCTGCTGGCCAAGGACCCGGACGACCGGCCGGAGGACGCCGCGGCGCTCGCCCGGCGGCTGGTCACCGGTCCGGGGCCCGGCCGGCGGGCCGGCGAGCGAGGCGGGACGGGGGCAGACCCGGCCGGGGGCTGGGGGATCGGGCCCGCGCGTCCGTCGGAGCGGCTCCCCGAATGGACCCAGGGCATGCGCGCCGGATCCCGGGCCAGCGGCTCCTGGTCGCTGCGGCTGCCGCCGCCCGACCGCTCGGCCGGCCTGACCGGTCAGTGGACCGGGCTGGTCGCCACCGCCGTCGCCCAACGCCCGGCGGAGCGCCCGCACGGGCCGTCGCCCGAGTACCTGGCGGTGCTGTCCAGCCGGCACAGCGCCGGGCTCAGCCTGGGGCGTCTGGGCCGCTGGGCCGAGGCGCACGAGGTGCACCGGGCGGTCGCCGCGGAGCGGGAGCGCGCGCTCGGCGCGAACCACCCAGACACCCTGGACAGTCACTACGAGACCGGCTATGCGCTGGGTCGCCTCGGTCGCTGGGACCAGGCCCTCGCGGCGTACCAGCGGGTGGCCGAGGCGCGGGCCGCGGTGTTCGGCCCCGAGCACGCGGGAACCCTCGACGCCCGGTACGAGATCGGCATCAGCCTCAGCCGCCTCGGCCGCCGGGCCGAGGCGCTGGAGCTGTACCAGGAGCTGGTGGCCGCGCGGATCCGCAGCCAGGGCCGCACCCACCCCGAGACGCTGCGCGCGCGGCACGGTTTCGGCATCAGCCTGGGGCGCCTGGGCCGCTGGGACGAGGCGCTGGGCGAGGCCCGCCAGGTGTGGGCCACCCGGGCCCGGATACTCGGCCCGGACCACCAGGACACGCTGGTCAGCCGCCGCGAGATCGCCGTCGCGCTCGGCTGGCTCGGTCGCTGGGACGAGGCGCTCGCCGAGTACCGGCAGGTGCGCCAGGCGCGGGAGCGGGTGCTGGGCGCCAGCCACCCCGAATCGCTGGCCAGTCGCAACGACGAGGCGCACTGCCTGGAGCGGCTCGGCCGGGCCGGCGAGGCCGTGGCCCTCTACCGGCAGGTGGCCACCCCGCCGGGCGGCGACGGGGCCGGTTGAGCCGCCCCGGGGCCGCCCGCGGGGACGGCCGTCGGGGGCGCGGAACCGGCGGGTGCGGCCCCGACACCCCACGTACCATGGCGGCATGTCCTTTCTCCGCCGCCGCAGCGCCGCCTCGCCCGCCGGTCCGGACTTCGACGTCCTCGCCATGGACCCCGGTGACTGGCCCGGCGTGCTCGGCGCCGGGCTGCTGCCCGCCGCCGACGGCAGCTGCCAGGGCGTCGTGCTGCGCTACGACCTGTTCGGCGGGCGCGGCCCGGCGATGGTGATCGGGAACCTGCCGGAGGGCTCGCCGGCCCGCGACGTCGCCGAGGGCGAGGTGCCCTTCGAGGTGCACCAGCTGCTCGCCGCGCTGGGCAACGACGAGGAGATCCGGGCCACCGGCACCGAGGAAATCCCGGTGATGCACGACGGCAACCTGCTGATCGTGCGCCGGATCTCGTGTACCGAGGGCCGGATCTCCTGCGTCCAGTTCGACCGCAGCGACGGCGTGCTGGTCACCATCGCCAGCTGGGACCGCCCGATCAGCGAGGAGCTGTACCAGCTGCTGAAGCCGCTGCCGGCGGAGATGTTCCAGCGCTGATCCGCGCCCCCGGCACCCGTGCCCTCACCGGGTGCCCACGGCCGCCCGCACCGCCCGCCTGGCCAGCCCGCAGTCGTCGTGCAGCCGGCGCAGCAGCAGCCGTTGCTCCTCGCCGAAGGCCAACGCCCCGCTCGGCGCGTCGGTGCTCGGCGGCAGCGCCGCGGGGGACTGCATGGCGCGTTGCACCGCCGCCTCGCAGACCCGGATCTCCCGCGTCAGCACGAGCATCAGGTTCACCAGGAACGCGTCCCGCCCCTGTGGCCCCTCGGCCTGCGCGAGCTGGCTGATCTGCCGCCGGCTCAGCGGCGCGTCGCCCACCACCGCCCACAGCGTGGCGAGGTCGTGGCCCGGCAGGTACCAGCCGGCCGCGCCCCAGCCCACCAGCACCGGACCGGCGGGGGAGAGCACCACGCTGGTGAGCGGCGAGCCGCCGTGGCAGAACTGGCGGGGCGGGCCCTGCCGGCCGGGCGCGCGCAGCCCGCGCAGCAGCGTCCGCAGGTCGTGCACGTCCCGGTCGGTCAGCAGCCCTCGCGCGTGGTATCGCGACAGCTGCGCCGGATAGTTGACGGCCTCGGGAAACATCCCGGGCGGCGGCCGCCAGGCGTTGAGCCGCCGCAGCGCGCCCAGCGTGGCCCGCAGGTCGCCGGCGGACGGCGGGGCGGCCGGATGCCGGCGGGCGGCGGCGGTCCGGCCCGGCACGAAGTCGACGACGAGGGTGCAGCTGTGGGTGTCCGCGGCGATCAGCCCGGGCACCCGCACGCCGGGGCGGTGGCGGACGAAGCTCCGGTAGGCGGCTATCTCCTGGCGCAGCCGGTCCGCGCCGGGACCCTCGGGTTCGAGCAGACACTTGGCGACGGCCACCCGCCGCCCGGTCATGCCGACCAACGACAGCGAGTCCCGGGTCTCCCGCAGCACCTGCACCGGGCTGAACTCCGGGCAGATCTCGTGGACCGCGGCCAGCGCCGTGCGCAGCCTGGCCCCCCGCGCTCCGGAGAAGTCCAGCCGCCCGCCGGCGGGCGGCAACGGCCCCGGGCGGCGCGCCCGGGCCGGGAACTGGTCCGCGACGGTGCCGGCCGCGCCGCCGAGCTGGCCGCCCAGCCGCGGACGCGCCCGGGTGGCCACGGGGGTGGGTGCTGGGTACATAAGCGGGCTTGGTCCCTTCGTGTGCCGGAAGGATCGAGGCGCCCCCAGGCCGGAGTGGACCGCTCGGACACCCTGGGGAAATGTCCTCGGGCCCATCCCGGACCGGGGTGGCGCGGGTCTACATCACTCCCTCGCGCGGGTGGCACACCATCTGGCGTGCCCTGGCGAACCGTGGCGAATGGGCGTGACGCCGTTGCGCGGCGGCTACTGTCAACTCAGCCGAGATCCTGGGGGCTTGACGTGACCGGACGACCCAACACCCGTCTCGCGGACATGTTCCGGCTCGCCGGGTGGTCCAAGGGCGAACTCGCCAGGCTGGTGAACCGCCAGGCGGCGGCCCTGGGCCATTCCCAGCTGGCCACGGACACCTCGCGGGTGCGGCGCTGGATCGACGGCGGAGAGACGCCGCGCGATCCCGTTCCCGAGGTGCTGGTGTCGCTGTTCACCGAGCGGCTCGGCCGTGTCGTGACCACCGAGGACCTGGGGTTGCGCCGGCCAGGGGAAGCGGGGACACGGCGGTCCCTGCACGGGCTGCCGTGGGCTCCCCACCGGACGGCCGAGGTCCTCACCGAATTCACGGGAATGGATCTCATGCTCAACCGACGCGGCATGGTGGGTGCGGGAGCTGCTCTTGCGGCGGGTTCCGCGCTCAGCGACGCCATGCATGACTGGCTCCGTGCCACCCCGGCATCGGACGCCGTGACCCCCGACGACCCATCGCTCACCCAGGACGCCGCGGGAGCGGACCGTTACGAGGCGGCCCCGGTCGGGGCCGAGGAGATCGAGGCGCTGGAGCACTCCGTGGAGATCTTCCGCGCCTGGGACGCCACCCGCGGTGGCGGTCTACAACGCAAGGCCGTGGTGGGCCAGTTGAACGAGGTGGGCGGCATGCTCGCCTACCAGCACGTCGCCCACCTGCAACGACGCCTGTGGGGCGTGGCGGCCAACCTCGCCGCGCTGGCCGGCTGGATGTCCCACGACGTGGGCATGGAGCCCACCGCCCAGCAGTACTTCCTGATCGCGGCGCACGCGGCCAGGGAGGGCGGCGACCGGCCGAGGGCGGCCGAGGCACTGTCCCGGGCGGCGCGCCAGATGGTGCACCTCGGCCGCCCGGCCGACGCGCTCGACCTCATGCGCCTGGCCCGGTCCGGCGCCGGGCCCGAGGCGCTGCCCCGCACCCGGGCCATGCTCTGCACCATCGAGGCCTGGGCGCACGCCACCGCCGGCAGCGGCCAGGCCATGCGGCGGGCCCTGGGCGAGGCCGAGGACCTGTTCGTGTCCGACCGGAACGACGAGCCCCAGCCCAGCTGGATGCAGATGTTCGACGAGGCGGACCTGCACGGCATGGAGGCGCTCGCCTACCGGACGCTGGCGGAGCACGACCCGTCGGCGGCGCGGCCGGCCGAGCAGCACGCCGGACAGGCCCTGGCGCTGCGCCAGCAGGGCCGGGACCGGTCGCAGATCTTCGACCACCTCACGTTCGCCTCGTCCTGCCTGCTCGCGGACGATCCGGAGCAGGCGGGCGTGCACGCCAGGAGGGTGCTGGGCAGCATCGGCACCAACTCCTCGCACCGGACGTGGGACCGGCTGCGCGGCATGTACCGGCTGACCGACCGGTACGCGGACCATCAGGACACCGCGGGGCTGCGTGAGGAGATCGAACAGGCACTGCCACGGGCGCCCCGACCGCCGCGCGGCGTGCGGAGCGGCGGCCAGCTGGTCTGAGAACGGACGGGTCCGCGGACGGCGCGCCCGCGTCCGGTGGCGTCAGGGTCTGACCCGCGCCACCAGCACGCAGGCGTCGTCGTCTCGGCCCGTCTCGCCGCACGCCTCCACGATCAGCGCGAGGCACTCCTCCGCGCTGCCCGCGGCCGCCAGTCGGGGCCCCAGGGCGAGCAGCCGCGGGTCTCCCGAGCGGTCGGCCGGGCGGTCCGGGGGGATGTCCGAAAACAGACCGTCCGTCGTCAACACCAGCACGTCGCCCGGCTCCAACCGGTCGGCGCGCTGCGGGTACCGGGCGTCCGTGACCGCGCCCAGCAGCGGCCCGACGGGCCGGGGCAGCGATCGGCCGGTGCCCGCGCGGCACAGCACCGGCGCCGGATGCCCGGCCTGGGCCCACGTCAGCACGCCGCCCGAGGCGCCGGCCCCGGAGCCGCCCGCCGGCTGGTACCGACAGCAGACGGTGCTGGCCAGCACCGGATGCACCCCACGGTCCAGCAACTGGTTCAGATGCCCGAGCAGCGGCCCCGGCTGGGTGCCGGTCAGCGCCATCCCCCGGATCGCGCCCAGCGCCGTCGCCGTGCTCGCCGCCGCGCTCGACCCCTGCCCGGACAGGTCGCCCACGCTCAGCAACCGGGCCCCGTCCGGCAGCCGCAGCGCGTCGTACCACTTACCGCTCATCGGCGTCCCGGCGCGCGCCGGCAGATACCGGGCGGCCAGCTCCAGCGAGCCGGGCGGCCCGCTGGCGTCCCGCGGCTCCGGGGCGCGGAGCCACGGCGCGAGCGCGGTGTCCGCGAGCTCGATGGCCAGCCCCCGCTCCGCCCGCGCGATGCGGTGCTGCCGCCGCAGCTCCTCGTTCTCCTCGGGGACCGCCGCCAGCGCCCGCACCTGGCTCCGGCGGAGCTCGCTGACGTCCCGGATCATGGCCCACATCGCGACCGTGCCGCCCTGCTCGTCCAGCACCGGTTCGCCGGACAACTGCACGGTGCGCGTCCCGCCGTCGGGCCGCAGCACCCGGAACTCGCAGTCCATGCCGCGCCCGTCCACGAGGCAGCCGGTCACGGCCGCGGTCAACGCCGGCTGGTCCTGTGGCGGCAGGCAGGAGGGCAGCTGGTCCAGGGTGAGCGGGCCGTCCTCGACCGGACGGCCGAAGATCGCGTACACCTCGTCCGACCAGACCACCCCGTCGGTCAGCAGGTTCCACTCGGCGCTGCCGATATGCGCGCCGAGCCGGGCCCGGCCGTCCGGCGCCGCCGCCAGCCGGAGCTGGTCGAGCCGGTCCCGGAAGTCGTCGAGCTGGTGCGTCGCGAGATCCCACACCGCACGCCGCACCCGCTGCCGCGGCCCGTGGACGGGCTCGGCCCGGCGCGCCGCCTCCACGCCGTCCCGCAGGCGGCGGGTCTGCGCGACGAGCTCGGCCAACGCGTCGTCGGCGCTCTCGGCGCCGGTCGATGGGTCCGCCGGGTGAGGGACAGGGTGGTCAGGGTGCTGGGAGGAGAGCATGACTGGTCCCCGGAATGGCGAGGTCGGGCCGCGACCCGCTGGCGTTGCTGTCCGCCGCGAGGGCTGGCGGCGGTTGACTTCAGACTGTCGCACAGCCCACGCCGCTCCGTAAGAGTTTCGGCCGCTCCGGGCCCCTCCGTCCGGTGCCCGGCACCCCCTTCGCGCCACACGCGGGTGCCGTGGAGGTGTAGAAACGACTCGCACCGGCAAGGAGCGGCGCAAGGAAATCCCGTTGCCAGCGGGTCCCCACCAACGGATGCTGACTCATATGTTCGCCAGTCCTCTCGAAACAGGCATAGCGCCCAGCGGCACCCTCCTCGGGCTGCTCCAGCGGGGCCGCGGCGACGGCTGGCTGCACGCGCTGGCCGCCCCGCGGGCGACGGCCGTCGCCGCGCTGGAACACTGCGTCCTGCACGATCCCCGCAGGGACTGGCGACTGGAACATCGCTCGCTCTACTACGCCCGCCTGTACCGCGAGCTCGACGCCGGGCTCGACGCCGTCGCGGCGCACCTGTTCCATCCCGCCGACCACCCCGACAACCATCCCGAGGAGCGCACCGGCCTCGCCCTGTCGGTCCTCGGCCACCTCACCTCCTACGGCGACGAGCGGGCACTCGACCTCCTGCGCCGGTACGCGGTCAGCGGCGCGAACTGGCGGTGGGCGCTCGACGAGCTGGCGGTGCGCGACGACGACGCGGGACTGCGCGCCCTCGGCCCGAGCATCCTGGACCGCTTCCCGCGGACCGAGGCGGGCGAGCGGGCGCTGACCGCCGCCGTGCGCGACTCCTTCGAGCCCCGCCCGTGGCGGGTGTGGGCCGAGGATCCGGGCCGCCCGAACCAGCGCGACCGGCTGAGCCGGGCGCTGACCGACGGCGACTTCGACCGCTGGCAGCGCCAGATGCGCCCCCCGGGCCCGCAGCCCGGCTGGAGCGTGGCCGCCGTGCTGGCCTGGGCCCAGGAAGGCTACGAGCAGACCCCGCGGCAGTGGCGCGAGGCGTCCGCCGCGCGCTGCCTGGGGGCCGTCGCCGGGCCCGCCGACCGGCCCACGCTGCTCGCGGCCGCCGCCGGGGGCCCGCCCGCGGCCCGCGCCGCCGCGCTGCGGCACCTCGCCGAACGCGGCGACTCCCGGGTCTTCGCACTCGTAGAGGCGGCCGCAGCCTCCGTCGACGAGGACGTCTCCCGCGCCGCGGTGACGGCGTTCTCCCGGATGAGCGACCGCGGCGCCCTGGCCTGGGCCAGGCGCTGGGCCGCCCGCCCCGACGACCTCGGCTCCTGCGCCGCCGCCATGCTCGCCCGGCGCGGCGAGGCCGGCGACGCCCCCCGGGTGCTCGCCGCGCTCCGCCGCGCGGTGCGCGGCCACGGCACCGACGCCCGGGAGCTGCGACCCCTGGTGGAGGGCGCCGGGCGGCTCGGCGTGACCGCCGCGGTGCCGGTGCTGCGCCACATCTACCGGGAGACGTCCTCCTCGCAGCTGCGCGGCCACACCGTCCGCGCGCTCGCGGCCACCGACACGTCCTTCCCGACCGGCTTCGCCGTCGAATGCCTCTGGGACTGCGAGGAGGACACCCGCGAGCTCGCCGCCCGTTCCGCCGCCACCGCGGACGTCCGGGTGGTCGAGCGGCTCCGCCGGCTGGCCACCGACCCCGCCGAGCGCGCCGGTGTGCAGACGGCGGTACGGGGGCGGCTGGCCGCCCGCACCATCGGCTGAAAACCGGCGCACCCCGGCGCGTGCCCCGTTCGCGCCCACCGCTCATGGGACGTTTTCCGAACGGACATGCGGATGTGGACGGGGGCACGCCGGGGCGGGCGACAACGTCCGTATGCGCGTTGTCATCGTCACCGAGTCGTACCCCCCCGACATCAACGGGGTGGCGCACTGCGCCGTGCAGACCGCTCAGCACCTGGCGCGGCGCGGCCACCACCCCCTGGTGATCGCCCCGGCGCCCCCACCGGGCGTCCGCGCCCCGCACGACGGCCCCGCCCCCGTCGTGCACGTCCCCTCCCTCCCGCTCCCCGGCTACCCGCAGGTGCGCGTCGCGCTGCCCAGCCGCCGGCTGGCCACCGCGCTCACCGGACACCGACCCGACCTGATCCACCTGGCCAGCCCGTTCGTGCTCGGCGCCCGCGGCGTCGCGCTCGCCGTGCGGGCCGGCGTGCCCGCCGTCGCCGTCTACCAGACCGACCTCGCCGGATACGCCCGCACCTACCTCGGCGCCGGCGAGGTCGCCGCCTGGCGCCGGATCCGCGCCATCCACGGCGCCGCCGACCTCACCCTCGCCCCCTCCACCGCCTCCGCCGACGAACTCGAGTCCCGGGGCGTCCCCCGGGTCCGGCTCTGGCCCCGCGGGGTCGACACCGAACGCTTCCGCCCCCAGCTGCGGGACGCGGACCTGCGCCGCGAGCTCGCCCCCGACGGTGAACTGCTGGTCGGCTACGTCGGCCGGCTCGCCCCGGAGAAGCACGTGGAACTGCTCGCCGAGGCCGACGCCCTGCCCGGGGTCCGACTGGTGGTCGTCGGCGACGGGCCGAGCCGGCCGCGGCTGTCCGAGGCGCTGCCCCGCGCCCGTTTCCTGGGCCGGCGCACCGGCGCCGACCTGGCCCGCGTCTACGCCTCGCTCGACGTCTTCGCGCACACCGGGCCCTTCGAGACCTTCTGCCAGACGGTCCAGGAGGCGCAGGCCAGCGGTGTCGCGGTGGTCGCGCCCGCGGTCGGCGGGCCGCTCGACCTGGTCGCGCACGACCGCACCGGACTCCTCGTGCCGCCGCGCGACCCCGGCGCGATCGCCGAGACCGTGCGCGCCCTCCGGGACGACCCCGAGCGGCGCGTCCGCCTCGGCGCCGCGGGCCGGGCCGCCGTGGCCACCCGCACCTGGGAGGCGGTGGGTGACCAGCTCCTGGACCACTACGCCGAGGTGCTCGGCGCCCGATCGGTGGCGGTCGCGTGACCACCTCCGACGGCCGCGTACCCGCCCACTCCACCCCCGGGCCCCCGCCGACCCGGGACGAGGCGCCAGCGAACCCCACGGCGGGTCGCGGCTCCGCCGCCCCGCCCACGAACGGCGCCCCGGTCCTCACGACGACTACTCCCACCGCCGGCCCGCCGACCGCCCCGGGCGGGGTGGCCGCCGGCGGCGCGGCGCGGCCCGCCGCCCGCACCACGCCCGCCCTCCCCACGCCGACCCTCCAGGGCGGCGGCAAGCCGCTCCGCATCGTGCGGTTGGCCAACTTCGTCGCCCCCGCCTCCGGCGGCCTGCGCACCGCGCTGCGCGAGCTCGGCGCGGGCTACCTGGCCGCGGGCCACGAGTCGGTGCTGATCATCCCGGGACCCGCCGAGAACGACGCGTGGACCCGGCAGGGCCGGGTCATCACCCTGCCCGGCCGCCTCGTCCCCGGCACCGGCGGCTATCGGATGCTGACCGACCGGCGGCGCCTGCAGCGGCTCCTCGCCACGCTGGCCCCGGACCGGCTCGAGGTGTCCGACCGCACCACGTTGCGCTGGACGGGGGAGTGGGCCAGACGCCACCGGGTGCCCGCCGTGATGGTCTCGCACGAGAGCGTCGACGGCGTGCTCGGCACCTGGGGCCTGCCGCCGGCCGTCTGCCGGCGAAGCGCCGACTGGCTCAACCGCCGCACCGCGCACGCCTACACCTCCGTGGTGTGCACCACCGAGTGGGCTGCCAGGGAGTTCCACCGCGTCGGCGCCCGCAACATCCTGCGCGCCCCGCTCGGCGTCGACCTGCGCCGCTGCCGACCTGACCTGCGGGACCCGGCGCTGCACCACGAACTGACCGGCGGCGTCCCGGTGCTGCTGGCCCTGTGCTCCCGGCTCTCCCCCGAGAAGCGCCCGGGACTGGCCCTGGACGCGCTCGCCGCGCTGCGGGACCGCGGCGTCGACGCCAGGCTGGTGGTCGCCGGGGACGGACCGCTCGCCGCCCGGCTGCGCGAACGGGCGCTGTCCCGGCGCCTCCCGGTGACCTTCCTCGGCCACGTCGGGGACCCCGCCGACCTCGCCGTGCTCCAGGCCACGGCCGACGTGGTGCTGGCGCCAGGCCCGGCGGAGACCTTCGGGCTGGCCGCCATGGAGGCGCTGGCCTGCGGCACACCCGTGGTGGCGAACGGCCGCTCGGCGGTGCCCGCCCTGCTCGGCCCGGCCGGAGCGGTGGCGCACGGCGACGGCGACTCCTTCGCCGACGGCGTCCAACGCCTGCTGGTCCGCCCCGCGGGGCAGCGCCGCGCGACGGCCCGGGCGCGCGCCGAACGCTTTCCCTGGAGCGCCGCCGTCGACGCGTTCCTCGCCGCCCTCCAGGCCCCGCCGCTCACCCCCCGACCCGTGCTCCGCCCCACCACCCCCGCCGAAGGCAGCCGCGGATGACTCCCCACACCCCCGCCCCCGCCCCGGCCGCGCCCGCCCCCCCCGCCCCGCCCCCCCCCCCCCCCGGCCG
>NZ_JBDPLU010000027.1:0-102176 GCF_039871525.1 Streptomyces sp. B6B3
CGTCCAGGTGCGCGACCGCCGCGGGGTGGCGCAGGTCCAGGTGGTATCGGCCGTTCTCGACCTGCCGCCGGCCTTCCCGTTGGAAGAACGCGTCGGGCGGGAGGCTGTCCGCCAGCGGGCTGCGCACGCCGACGACCTCCGGCTCCAGCCACAGTCCCGGCCGCATCCCCGCGGCCCGGATCCGGTCGATCACCTCGCCCAGACCGTCCGGGAACCGCGTACTGGACGGCGTCCAGGTGCCCACGCTGTCCCACCACGCGCCGTCCTCGGCGTACCAGCCGGCGTCGATACAGAAGTACTCGGCACCGGCCGTCGCGGCGGCACCGATCAGTGGGAGCAGTCGCTCGGTGGTGGGGTCGCCGCCCAGGGTGTTCATGAAGTCGTTGAACACCACGGGCAGCCCGGTCCGGTCGGGATGCGGCCGGACGATCGCCCGCCGGTACGCCGTGAGCGACGCGATCGCCGACTCCATGCCCTCGTCGCCGATCGCGAGACCGACCGGCACGCTGACGAACTGCTGGCCCGGATCCAGTGTCTGGCGCCACTGATGGTCGCGGTCACCAGGTCCGTGCACGGCCAGGTACACACCGTCCCGACGCTCGCCCACCTCCCACCGCCACGCCCCGTTGTGCTCCACCTGGAACGCCCACGCCCGCCCGGTGTCCGTGTCGACCAGCGCGCCCATGGGCAGGTACTCACCTGACGACCAGGAACCGTGGCTGGCCACCACCAGCGCGCCGCGCGGTAGGTGCCGGTGGGTGGTGGGGTTGATATCCGGCAGCCGGCCCTCGCGCAGCGGCTGCCGCTGCCACCGGTTCTCGGCCATCCAGTCGTTCTCCGCCCAGTACACGTCGATGCCGTCCGCACCGGAGTCGGGTCGGAACGCACCGGTCGCGAGCGAGCCGACCGCGTGCAGCGTCACGGGCTCCGCGCCGACCGCCCGAACGCTGGTGTACACCTGGATCGCCGGGACGCCCTGCGGCGAGCGGATCAGCGTCCGGACCTGGAGCCCGGCCCCCTCGTCCACCTGCTCGAGCTCGAACTCCGTCCAGCCGTCCGCCTCCTCGACCCGATGGGCGGCGTAGCGGAGCCGGAGCCCGACCGTGGTCCCCACCTGCCGAGGCCCGGACCAGGGCTGCCCCTCGCCCGCGATCTGCACCTCGACCAGTGGCTGACCGGATCGGCGGGTGCCCGCCCCACCGCCGGCGTCGGCCCGGCGTACGTCCATCGCCTCGAGCCGGGTCAGACACACCGGCGCGTCGGCGTCGGCGGTCAACTCCAGGGTCAGGGCGGCGTGGCCCCACAGGAGACGGATCGGAGGTCGGGTCACCATGGGGAGGCCTTTCGGATTCGCTGCTACCGAACGCCGGCGTCGTTCTGGTCGCCGGGCGCGACTCGATCGCGTGCGCAAGGCTGGAGACAACGACCGATTCATATGATGTTCTCATGCTGATGCTGCCTCCGCAATCGCCTGCCCGGCCGCGGTCCCGGCGAGCGGTCCGGGGGACAGCGGCCACCGTCCCGCCGCACACGCGATCGCGGCGAGTGGTGGCGGGGGGACCGCGGAAGACGTCGTTTACCTCGGAATTCGGCCTGCCTCGCGGGCCGTTCCGCCGCCGGCAGCCGGTCCGCCCGGCGCCGCCGGGCCGATCGGTCCCGCGTCGCGGGGCTGGCCGCGCGGATCCCCATGGCTTAGGGTTCTCGCCGGCATTCATCATATGACTCGGGGTCGTCCGGCTCCGATCGGGATCGCCAAGCAGCCTCGGACCCACGGATGTTCACCCACCGCGGACGGCCGCCCGGCCGACGTCGAAGGGCACCGGGACGAGGCCGACCGGGCGAGTGTCTGACACATGAGAGGACTCCGATGATCCGCCGATCCTTCTCCGACGACTGGTGGTTCCGCACCACGCACACCGAGGGAGCGCCGGCCGCGGCGGATGCGCCGGCCGTGCGGGTGACGCTGCCGCACGACGCCGTCCTGGCCTCCCCGCGACGCCCGGACCCGGCGCTGACGGGCACGGCCTACTTCCCGGGAGGTGCCTGGGAGTACTCGAAGCGATTCCTGGTGCCGGAGGAGTGGCGGAACCGCCATGTCCTGCTGGAGTTCGAGGCCGTGTACCGTTCCGCCTCCGTCTTCGTCAACGGCAGCCTGGCCGCACACACCGCCTTCGGGTACTCGGAGTTCGGCGTGTGCCTCGACCCGTTCCTCCGGTTCGGCACCGAGAACGAGGTGCGGGTCCAGGCGCGCGCCCACCGGGACTCGCGGTGGTACTCCGGCGGCGGAATCATCAGACCCGTCCACCTGGTGGTCGCCGACCCCGTGCACGTGGCGCTCGACGGGATCGTCGTGACCACCCCGGACGTCGATGCGGACTTCGCCCTGGTGCAGGTCGACACGACGGTCGACAACGTCGGCCGGCACACGGCGACGCGTGCCGTGACGACGCGGATCATCGCGCCGGACGGCACCGAACGCGCCGCCGACACGGCCCGGGTCACCGTACTTCCCGGCGAACCCGCGGTCGTGCACCAGCGGATGCTGGTCCCGGAGCCGCGGCTCTGGAGTACGGACACACCGTCGCTCTACCGAGCCGTCGTGACGGTCACCGCTGACGGCACGGTGACCGACGAGGCGGAGACGACCTTCGGGATCCGCGTCATGCGGGTGGACGCCGCGCGTGGTCTGCGGATCAACGGCGAACCGGTCAAGCTCCGCGGTGCGTGCGTGCACCACGACAACGGCGTCATCGGCGCGGCCGCGATCGCACGTGCCGAGGAGCGTCGCGTCGAGCGTCTGAAGGCGGCCGGCTTCAACGCGATTCGCAGTTCCCACCAGCCGATGAGCCGGGCCATGCTCGACGCCTGCGATCGCCACGGAGTGCTCGTCATGGACGAGCTCTCCGACATGTGGACGCAGACCAAGAGCGACCACGACGCTGCCACGACGTTCCCCGACTCCTGGCGGCGCGACCTGGAGTCGATGATCCGCAAGGCCAGGAACCGGCCGAGCGTGTTCGCGTACTCGATCGGCAACGAGATTCCGGACATCGGGACGGGACACGGCGCGGCGTGGGCGCGACGCATCGCCACCGAGGCGCGTCGTCTCGATCCGACCCGGTTCGTGACGAGCGGCGTCAACGGCGCCCTGCTCGTGATGTCCGACGTGCTCGAACACGATCCCGACCTGCTCGGGGAGGCGGCACGGGCCGAGGTCAAGGAGATCAACGGGTTCATGATGGGGCTCGCCGAGAAGCTGAACACGCTCGGCACCTCGGAGGCGGTCAGCGAACTGACCGCCGAACCGTACGCCGCGCTCGACATCGCCGGGATGAACTACCTCGACGCACGGTACGAGCACGACCGGAGTCTGTTCCCGAACCGCGTCATCGTCGGCTCCGAGACGTTCCCGACGCGGATCGACGAGCTCTGGTCGCTCGTGCTCGCGCATCCGCACGTCATCGGCGACTTCACCTGGACCGGCTGGGACTACCTCGGCGAGGTCGGCATCGGCCGCCCGCGGTACGCGGAGGATCCCCCCGGCGGTGGCCCGCTGGCGGAATACCCCTGGATCACGGCGTGGGTCGGCGACATCGACATCACCGGGCGCCGTCGCCCGCCGTCGTTCTACCGGGAGATCGTGTTCGGGCGGCGGGCCGAACCGTACATCGCCGTGCGCCGCCCGGGCACCAGGGGGCTCACCCCGAAGTCGAGCCCGTGGGCGTGGTCCGACAGCGTGTCGTCGTGGACGTGGCCAGGCGCCGAGGGCACCGCGGTCGAGGTCGAGGTGTACAGCGACGCCCCCGAGGTCGAACTGTTCGTCGACGGGACCTCGGCGGGTCGCCTGCCGGCCGGACCGGCGCGTCGGTACCGCGCCGTCTTCGACGTCCGGTACGAGCCCGGACACCTCGAAGCGGTCGCCGTGCGCTCCGGCCGAGCCGCCGAACGGGTCTCGCTCCGGTCGGCGAACTGCGACCGCCGGCTCGTGGTCGCGCCGGACCGCGCCGACATCGCGGTCGGCGACACCGACCTGTCGTTCGTCGACATCGACATCGTCGACGCGCACGGCACCCGCGCCACCGACGGCGAGACCGAACTGGAGCTCCGGATCGACGGGCCCGGCCACCTCCAGGGATTCGGAAGCGCCGCGCCACGCACGGAGGAGTCGTACCTCGACCCCCGTCACCGCTCCTTCCAGGGCCACGCCCTCGCCGTGATCCGGCCGACCGCGCCCGGGACCATCACGGTGACCGTGCGCGGGAGCGGCGTCGGCCCCTCCAGCGCCACGATCGTCGTGCGCTGACGAACGAACCCCCTCCCGCGGCGCGACCTCGCGCCGCGGGAGGGGGTCGGTGTCGACGCCCGGTTCAGCTGGCGTCGTACGCGTTCTGCCAGATCTCGAGGTAACGGTCCACGCCGAGTCCGTCCATGCCGTCGAGGTAGGACTGCCAGTCCCCGTCGCTGTTCGGGTCACGTACGCCGGTGACGAACTCCGCGGTGGACGTCGCGATGTAGGTCTCCACGTTGGTGAGCAGCGTGGAGAGCTCACTGCCGTCCTCGAGGGGTATCCAGACGTTCCAGTACGGGAACATCGCGTCGGTTTCCTTGCCCTCGTAGAGCCCGGTGGCTTCGAAGAACCGCCGTTCGGCGCCCTCCAGCGTGTAGATGTCCATCGGCTGAACCTGCGTGTTTCGCCACTCCTCGGTGTCGAACACCTGCGACATCGGGCCCCAGTTCCCGTTGTAGTCGGCGGGGTTGTCCTCGTCGGTGGGAATGTCGACGATGACGGGCTCCAGGCTCTCATCGAGCGCGATCTCGTCCGGCTTCGGCTCCCGCCAGCCGATGCCCTCCTCACCGAACTGGGCGCGACGGTGACCCTCCGGCGAGAAGATGTAGTTCATGATCTCCACAATCGTCTGCTGCTTCGCCTCGCTGGCAGCGCTCGTGACCACGAAGGTCGCCCCCGGCGTGCTCGGCAGCACGTAGGTCGCCGCGTCACCGGTCGGCCCGTTCAGGGGCGGCAGCGGGTCGTACTGATTGTCGCGGCCGTCCTCCTGGCCCATCGTGACCAGTAGTCCCGGATGCATGACCGTCGCGCCGCCGACCATGACACCTTCCGCCGAGTTCCCGGTCGCCTGCATGGTGTCGGGGCCCTGCGAGAAGGCGGCGGGATCGATCAGGTCCGCCTCCCACATGCGGTTCAGGAACTGGAGCCCTTCGCGCCAGCCGTCCTGCGCCGCCTGAACCTGCACGGTGTCACCGTTCAGGCCGAGCGACACCGGCTGCCCGACCACGCCGGTGTTGAACGCGTTGTAGATGAACGCGTTCATGATGAACGGCACCAGGGAGTTCTGGGTGTTGCCGGTCAGCGGGATCTCGTCGGCCTTGCCGTTGCCGTTGGGGTCGTCCTCCTTGAAGGCGACCATCACGTCGAAGAACTCCTCCGGCGTGGTCGGCATCTCCAGGCCCAGGTTGTCGAGCCATTCGGTGTTAATCCAGAACTTATAGGGATAGGAGCAGTGATAACAGTCGTTCCATTGCGGCAGGCCCCATATCGTCCCGTCTGGGGCCGTCGAGAACTTCTCGAAGTCGGGCTCCTCTTCGAACGCGGCCTGGATGTCTGGGGCGTGCTGCTCGATGAGGTCGTTGAGCGGTACGAGGAGCCCCTGCTGGCCGTAGCGGAGGAGTTCGGACTGGTTGAACTGGGTCGCCCACGCCACGAGCATGTAGGCATCGGGGAGGTCGCCGCCGGCGAGGGAGATCTGACGCGCCTCCGTGGCCGACGAGGCCTCGTAGGAGGTTGTCTCGAATCGCAGGTCGACGTTGAACTTCTTCTCGAGATGACGTGTGAATGAGTTAGAATTGAGGTCCATCTGCGCCGACTGCGAGGCAAAGATCTTGATGACGTTGTCATCGCCCGCTTCGTCCGAGCTCCCGCAGGCGGTGGTCAGCCCCAGTGCGGTGGCGAAAGCGGCAAAGGTGGCCGCGACCGTTCTGACGCGGCGCGACCTCGATCTGGTTGACGATGCGAATAGCACTGCTCTTCCCTTTTCTGTGGGCGGGGCGGTCGGGGGAGACCGAAGCCAGCCGACGTCATGTGTTCGGGTGGCCTCATGGTCTCTGAGGCGAAGTCGACGGAGCCGCAGACACCACGGCTCGTCCGGTCAACCCTTGACGGCGCCGACCATGACGCCCTTGGTGAAGTACCGGGCAACGAAGGGATAGATCAACATGACGGGTACGGTGGATATCACGATCAGCGAGTACTTCATCAGGTCGGCGAGCTGCTGCCTTTCCATCGCAGCGGTGGCGTCCGTTCCCACGGATGACTCGTTCAATATCAGTACGTTGCGAAGTACCAGCTGAAGGGGGTAGAGGTCGGGATCGCGTATATACAGGAGGGCGTCGAAATAGGAGTTCCACTGGTAGATCGCATACATCAGGGCGATGACCGCGATCAGCGGTTTCGACAGGGGTAGCACTACGGACCACAGGAAGCGCAGATCGCTGGAACCGTCGAGTTGAGCCGCCTCGTAGAGTTCGTCCGGGATCGTCGAGCGGAAGAACACCATGGCGATGATCACCTGCCACACCCCGATCGCCTGCGGCAGGATGAGGGCCATTCGGGTGTCGAGCAGACCGAGATTCTGCACCACCAGATAGGTGGGGATCAGCCCACCCGCGAACAGCATCGTGAACACGACGGCCATGGTGATCACGCCACCGCCCCAGAGATCCTTCCGGGACAGCGGATAGGCGATGGCGACCGTCAGGGTCACGCTCAGCAGGGTCCCGACCCCGGTGTAGAACAGGGAGTTCATGAACCCGGTCACGATCTGGTCGTCGCTGAGAACCCGCTCGTAACCCTCGAACGTGAAGTCGATCGGCCAGAGCGTCACGCGGCCGGACGAGACCGCCAGCGGGTCGCTGAACGAACTGGCCACGATGTAGATCAGCGGCAGCAGAACCACCAGCAGGAACGTCGTGAGCAGAACGTACACGCCGATCATGAACACCCGGTCCACCAGCGGATCCCGGATATGAGTCGATCGCGTCCGGAACACCTTCCTGGTGGTGCGTCTGGCGATGGTCCTCGGCTCGGTCACCATAGTCCGTTCCCCGTGATCCTCTTGGCTCCGAAGTTCACGGCCAGCAGCAGGACGAGGTTGACCGCCGAGTTGAGCAGGCCGATAGCGGCGGCCTGGCTGAAGTCGGCGTTCAACAGTCCGACCTTGTAGGTGTAGGTTGGAATGATCTCCGACGTCGACAGGTTCAACGAGTTCTGCAGCAGGAACGCCTTCTCGAACCCGATGGCCATGACGTTCCCCACGCCGAGCACGAGAATGATGACAGCGGTGGGCATGATGCCGGGGATGTCCACGTGGATGATCTTCTGCATACGGTTCGCGCCGTCGACGCGCGCCGCCTCGTACAGTGCCGGATCGATGGCGGACAGGGCCGCCATGTAGATCACGGCCGAATAGCCGACCGTCTGCCAGACGTCAGTCGCGACGTAGATGTGCCGGAAGTAGTCCGGATCGCTCAGATAGTCGACCGTGCCCATACCGAAGAACGAGGTCATGTCGCTCATCAGGCCGAGCCGCGGTGACAGGAAGAGGAGCGTCATGGAGATCACGACGACGGTCGAGATGAAGTACGGCGCGTAGGTGACCATCTGCACCGTGCGTTTGAAGAAGCGGTTGCGGACCTCGTTGAGTGCGAGGGCCAGGATGATGGGAAACGGAAAGCTCGCCAGCACCACGTATCCCGAGAGCAGGAACGTGTTCTGCACCAGGGTCCAGAACTGCGGGTTCGCGAAGAGGCGGTCGAACTGGTCGAACCCCACCCATTCGCTTCCCCACACGCCGTCCACGACGTTGTAGTTCTTGAACGCGATGACCGAGTTGACCATCGGGATGTACTTGAAGACGCCGAAGTACACCAGCGGCGGAACCATGAGAAGGTACAGCTGCCAATGCCGGCGGAAGCTCTTCTTCGCACCCGCCCAGCCGCGTGTCGTGCTGCGTGACCTGACCTTCTCCCGCGTCGGCCCCGCCGCGACCGGCGTCACCATCGTGACCCCGACTCGCGTGACAACAGACCGGCCCGCCACGGACCGGCGCGGTGCGTGGCGCATTCCCAACTACTCGACTTCACCGTCGGGTACCAGCCAATCTCCGCCGTTCACTGACGCCGTCACCATAAAAGTCATATCAATCACTGTCAACACTCTGTGTCCACCTCCCTTCGTCGCGGGCACGGACCGGCGGGGCGGACCGCGCGGCCAGCGGCGAGTTGCCGGTGCCACTTCGTGGTGTCGGAGCCTCCTCGGCGCGTGCGGTCCGAGGCGACGAGGGCGCCGCGGCGGGGCGGGCGGAACGAGCCGGATGGAGTGGGCGGCCAGCGCTCCGACGGGCGCGCTCGGGAGCCCGAGACTCCGCATCGAGGCAGGTCATCTGCCCAACGCCGGGCCGCCTTACGGCCCTTCGCGGGGAACGCGCGTGCCGCCCGGACGGACGACGACACGCCAGCCGCGGTGAGGCGGCGGAGCGACCGCCGGTTGCCGGCCACGGACGCGTCCGTCCGGCGGTCGGCTCCGCGCCCCGGCCCCGGGGCGCGGCAGTGCGGTCGGACTCCGGTCGACGGTGAGGGTCCTCGGACCGGAGTCCGATCCCGGGTTCGCAGATCAGATCTTTGGGTCCGGCCTGCGGGGGGCGCCAGGCGGCCCGCACCGCGAGTCGCCGCCACCCTCCTGGCCAGATCGAGCCACCAGGTCGCTGGTGGCCACCAGTGACCAGCACGTCTTCCCGGGGGAGGCACCTGGGCCGGCCACCGCAGCACAAACATCTAATCTTCTTGAGGGAGACGCATGCTGTGGGGGGTTGTCGAAACGCGTTCCCGCGAACCCGTCGAACCCATACTGTCCAGGTCAGACAGCCAGAGCCGGCACCCTGGAGGCGTCTACGGGCTGTTGACGCATGGAGAAACGCCTCCCTACACTGCGGTAGTCATCTGATCTTTGAGGAAACAGGCGAAGGGCCGGTCCATGCCGCAGATCACCGCCGTGACCGTTGAGGACGTTCGTTTCCCGACGTCGCTCACCGGCGACGGATCGGACGCCATGAACAAGGACGGGGACTACTCGGCGGCGTACGTCGTCCTGCACACCGACGGTTCCGACAGCACGGGCGCGCCACTCGCGGGCCACGGTCTGACCTTCACCATCGGCAGGGGCAACGACATCGTGGCCGCCGCGGCCCACCAGCAGGCCCAGCAGCTCATCGGTCGGGACGTCGACGCGATGGCGGCGGACATGGGCGCGGTCTACCGCTCTCTCACCGCGGACTCGCAGTTGCGTTGGCTGGGCCCGGAGAAGGGCGTCGTCCACCTCTCGCTCGCCGCCGTACTGAACGCGTCGTGGGACCTCGTGGCCCGCCGCGCGGACCGGCCGCTGTGGCGGCTGCTCGCCGACCTGACGCCGGAGCAACTGGTCGACATCGCGGACCTCCGCTATATCTCCGACGCGCTGACGCGCGACGAGGCGCTGGAGATCCTTCGCGCCCGGGAGAGCACGAAGGCCGACCGGGTGGCCGAACTCGAGCGCACCGGATACCCGGTCTACACGACCTCGGCGGGCTGGCTCGGCTACGACGACGAGAAACTGCGTCGGCTCTGCCAGGAGGCGGTCGACGCCGGGTACGGCCACCTCAAGCTCAAGGTGGGCGCCGACCTGGACGACGACGTGCGTCGCTGTGCCATCGCCCGCGAGATCATCGGGCCCGAGCGCAGGCTCATGATCGACGCGAACCAGATGTGGGACGTCGGGGAGGCGATCGACTGGGTGCGCGCGCTGGCGCGGTTCGAGCCCGTGTGGATCGAGGAGCCGACCAGTCCCGACGACATCCTGGGTCACGCGGCCGTCCGGCGTGCCGTCGCACCCATCGGCGTCGCGACGGGCGAACACTGCCACAACCGGGTGATGTTCAAGCAGCTGTTCCAGGCCGACGCCATCGACTACTGCCAACTCGACACCGGCCGGCTGGCGAGCATCAACGAGATCGTCGCGGTGCTGCTCCTCGCCGCCAAGTTCGGTGTCCCCGTCTGCCCGCACGCCGGCGGCGTCGGGTTGTGCGAGATGGTCCAGCACGTCGCGGTGCTCGACTACGTCGCCGTCTCCGGCGATCTGACCGACCGGGTGACCGAGTTCGTCGACCACCTGCACGAGCACTTCACCGACCCCTGCGTGGTACGCGACGCCGGTGCGGGCACGGGCTACGTGCTGCCGACCAGGCCTGGCTACTCCACGCAGATGTATCCGGAGTCGATCGAGGACTATCGTTTCCCTGACGGTCGCTACTGGGCGACCGCGGCGACACCGACGCAGTCCGCGGGACGAGCGGCCGCGGCCGCCGCCAGAACCTAGGAACATACTCCAGTCATGTCTCGCACCGAAGAAGTCGTCGACGGCATCAAGCGGATGATCCGCGAAGGCCGGCTCCGCCCCGGAGACCGCCTGCCGATCGAGAAGGATCTCGCCGAAGCCCTGGGCGTCTCACGCGGCCCACTACGCGAGGGCGTCTCCGCGCTGTCCATCCTGGGCATTCTCAACACCCGGCGAGGCGACGGGACATACGTCACCAACCTCGACGTGACGCGGTTGTTGGCGCCGATGGGATTCGTCGTCGACATCCAGGGCGACGGCACCGCCGTGAACACCCACGCCGTGCGCCGGGTCCTCGAATGCGAGGCGGCTCGGCTGGCCGCCACCAGGATCACCGACGAGGCGCTCGACGAGGCGGGAGAACTGCTCGACGAAGCCGCCCTGGTCGTCGGCCGGATGCCGCAGGACCACGAGCGGCTCATCGAGATCGACATCGCCTTCCATCGCATCATCGCCTCGCACAGCGACAATCCGGTCCTCGCCGGGTTGATCGAGGCGTTCGCCGGCCGCACGGTGCGGGGCCGGCTCTGGCGCAGCCTGCACGAAGAGGGCGCCGACCTGCGCACCCACGAGGAGCACGTGGCGATCCTCGAGGGCCTCCGAACCCGCGACTCCGAAACGGTGCGCATCCGGATGGCCAACCACCTGGTCGGCGTCGAGCAGTCCCTGCGCGATCTGCCCGACGACGGTGATGCCCCGGCCGAGCCGCCGCCGGCCGGGGGCTGATCCGGAACACGGACCAGCCCCCGGCTCATGCGGTACGCGATGCCCGGGACCTCACCGATCGTCGAGGAGAACGGCCGCGGGGCGTTCGACGGTGCTGGTGATCGGGACCGATCGGCCCTCGGCCGCGGCGGTCAGCACCGCCTCCATCACCTCCAGGACGTGGAATCCGAGCACCCCCCGGGACCGGCCCGCCGACGGTTCACCAGCGAACGCACCCGACCACAGGAGGTCGGCCAGCCCGTAACCGCGGGCGGCCTGCCGGTATCCCGCGGAGACGGGCAGCACCTTCCAGCCCGAACCCGTGTTGAGTTCCACGTCGCCGACGAACATGTTCGGGTCCGGCACGGCCAGGGACCCGTCCGTCCCGTGCACCTCGATGTTGGCGGCATGGGTGGACAGCGCGTCGAAGCTCACCAGCAGCGTCGAGATGGCGCCTGAGGCGTGCGTCAGCGCTCCGGTCACATGGGTGGGCGTTGTCACGGGGATCCGCTCGCCCGCCCGCGGTCCCGACCCGATGACGCGTTCGCTCCGGATGGCGCTGGCGGCGCCGACGACGCTCACGACCGGCCCGAGCAGCGTCACCAGCGACGTCAGGTAGTAGGGGCCCATGTCCAGGAGCGGGCCGCCGCCTGGCTGGTAGTAGAAGTCCGGCTGCGGGTGCCAGCGCTCGTGACCCGGTGTCACCATCGTGGCGGTGGCGCTGAGCGGTGTCCCGATCACGCCCTCGTCGATGGCCGCGCGGGCGGTCTGAACGCCGGTGCCGAGGACGGTGTCGGGCGCGCTGCCGAGGACGACACCGGCGGCGGACGCGGCATCCAGCATCGTGCGGCCCTGCTCCGTCGTGGCGGCCAGCGGTTTCTCGACGTAGACGGCCTTGCCCGCCTCCATCGCCGCCAGTGACGTCTCGGCGTGGGCCGCGGGGATGGTGAGGTTCAGCACGGCGTCGACGTCGTCGCGGCGCAGCAGCTCCGCGACGGTCGTCGCCCTCGCGCCGTACTCGTCCGCCGCCGCGGCGGCGCGGCTGGCATCCAGATCGGCGACGGCGACGAGTTCGAGATCGTCGAGCCGGGCGATCGTCTCCAGATACTGCCGGCTGATGACGCCGGCGCCGACGAGCCCGATCCTCAGCGGCTGGCCCACAGCATCCCCCGTTCGATGATCGTCCTGACGTTCTGGTCCTCGAGGACCTCGACCCGGTGGCCCGGCGTGCACGCGAAGATGCGTCCCGCGCCCCAGTTCCGGGTCCACACGGCCGGACAGGTGTGCGGTTGGTGCCACGGGTCCCACGGGCGCGCGGGCAGCGTGGTGGTGGCCAGGACGTCGAGCAGCCCGTCCGTCAGAACCCAGTACTGCTCGGTGACGAGGTCGAAACTGCCGATTCCGGCGGTGATGGGATGATCGGCCGCCGCGGGCAGCATCTCGATCCGATGGGGTATGTAGTTGTCGGACTGCTCGCCCGTTCGTTCGTCCGGGTGCTTGCCGGGATGGTGAGCGAACTGCGCGCCCATCAGGTGCAGGTAGTCGTCGCTGGCCCGGTACGAGTCGGCGATGCCGCCGTGCCAGCCGGCGAAGCCGGTGCCGGCCGCGATGGCCGCGCTCAACCCACGGGCCTGCTCGCGCTCGATCGTCGACATCGTCATGCACTGCACGATCAGGTCGACCTCTGCCATACGGTCCGGGTCCGCGTAGACGGCCGGTGAGTCGAATATCTCCCATGCGAAGTCGTTGCGAGCGAGGTGGGGGAGGAAGAACTCGGTGGCCGCCTCGGGTTGGTGCCCGTCCCAGCCGCCGCGAACGATGATGGCCTGTTTGCTCATGTAGAGGTACTTCCCTCGGTGTGTTCTGTTTCGCGTCGGGCGTGTGTGCAGGTGGGGGTCGCCGGATGGTCGCGGGTCGTCACGCGACCCGCACCCGAACCTCCTCGCCGTGGTACTCGATCCGGACGGACCTCCCGGAGTCGTCGCGCCACCCGTGCCCGGGGCGGACGAGCCGCGCGTGGAACGTCCGGGTGGCCGGGCCGTCGGGGCGGGATCCCGGCGCCGGGCCGATCACCAGCGTGCGCTGGGCATCGATCCAGCGCAGCGTGGTGCGGCTGTGCTCGCCGACCTCGAAGCCCCAGCCGTCGCCGTCGTCCTCGTAGAGACCGAACCCGCCGTCGGCTCCGGGGAACACCAGGACATCGAGATCGCCGTCCGGACGAGCGAGGGGCAGGATCGTTCCCGTCCTCGCGTACACGGGGATCCTCTCGAGCGGGGCCGGAGCCTCGACCCGTGTGCCGCCCTCCTGGGTGTTACCCGTCCACGCGTCGATCCAGGCCGTGCCCCCGGGCAGGTACACCGACCGGGTCGTCTCGGTGCCGGGCGGAGGGTCGGAGTCGACTCGCCGGGGGCGGGTGACCGGACAGACCATCAGGGACGGTCCCAGCAGGAACTGGTCGTCGACGCGCAGAGCGCCGGGATCGTGCGCGAAGTCGAAGGCGAGCGGTCGCATCATCGTCGACGACTCGAGGTACACGGCGCCAGCGACCGCGTACAGATACGGGACCAGCGCCTTACGCAACTCGATGAAGCGCCTGAGCGTGTCGTAGACCACCTCGCCCGGTTCGCCGAAGTGCCAGATCTCGCGAGGAGTGTCGCTGCCGTGGACCCGGAACATCGGGAGGAAGCAGCCGTACTGGAACCATCGAAGAAAGAGCTCTCGGTAGGCGGGATCGTCCACACCGTCCGGGAACTCGCCGCGGGCGAACCATGCCTCTCCGGGCCTGACGAAGAAGCCGCCGACATCGCAGGTCCAGTAGGGCATCCCGGAGGCGGCGAAGTTGAGCCCCTCAGGGACCTGCCGGGCGAGCGTGTCCCACGAGGCCGATATGTCGCCGGACCAGGTGAACGTGCCGTAGCGCTGCTGCCCCGGATGGGCCGCACGCGTGAGGTTCAGCATCCGGCTGGCGGAGCCTGAGGCGCGGTGGCCGTCCCAGATGCCACGAGCGTGGGCCAGGGCGTAGGAGTTCGCCCTGGCGGGGCCGAGGTACCGTTCGGCCGCCCCGACGTTGATCGACCGCTGCTCCTCGGGACCGGGCCTGACGGCACCGTGCCAGTCGGCCTCGAACGGCTCGGAGCAGTCGCACCACACGGCATCGATTCCGTGCGCGAGCAGGCCCCTGCGTGTCTGCTCCCAGAAGAGGGCGCGGGCCTCGGGGTCGAACGCGTCGTAGGTGCGACCGTTGGCGAGCAGCCTGCCCGCCGCCCGCAGCTCCGCGTGGTCGGCACCACCGGCGTCCACGTGGGGCCAGACCGAGACCATGACCCTGGTCCCGAGCTCGTGCAGCTCGCGGCACATGCCCTGCGGATCGGGGAAGCGCCGCGGGTCGAAGGACTTCTGCCCCCAGTGCCCTTCCGGCCAGTACTGCCAGTCCACGACGATGCACTCCGCCGGAAGCCCGAGCTCCGCGTAGCGTCGCGCGACCGACAGCACCTGCTCCTGCGTCTCGTAGCGCTCTCTGGACTGGACGAAGCCGAACGCCCAGCGAGGCGGGATGGTCGCCGCGCCGGTGAGGTGGCGGTAGCCGGCGATGACACGGTCCATGGTGTCACCGGCGATGACGAAGTAGTCGATCTCGTCGACGCAGTCAGCCCGCAGGGTGGTGCCCGAGGCGTCGTCGTCGAAGCTCATCGCCGAGTAGCAGTGCCACAGCAGCCCCCAGCCGCGCGACGAGAGGAGGAAGGGAACCGGGATCTTGAGGTTGTGCTGGTAGAGGTCGAGGTGGTGGCCCCGCCGATCGAGGATGCCGTCCTCGTGTTGGCCGAGTCCGTACAGGGCCTGATCGTCGGAGACGGCGAGCGAGAGGCGGGCCCTGAATCCGGGCACGTCCGCCCTCGGCTCCATGGCGCCTCCGGCCGCGCCCTGTTCGGCGAACAGCAGGTCACCGCGGCCGTCGCGATAGGAGAGACCGCCGGTCGAGCGGTCGAGGTGCAGGGCCAGCGTTCCGTCGGACAGGACGAGCTCCTGCTCCGACTCGTGTACGTCGAAGCGCGCGGGGCGCCGAGGACGTGCCGGATCGAGCATGGGCCCCTCGTGAAACGACGGGACACCGTCGCCGTTCCTCCGTGTGCCGACCCGCACGACCCCCTTCGCCTCCCACGACACCCGGACCACGGTCGCGCCGCGATGGATCAGCACGCCGCCGTCGTGGCTCTCCCACGCCAGGTCGCTCTCGACCTCGTGGCGTGGATCGGCACTCGTCATGTGTTGGCTCCCTACCGGGACGCGCGCGCCCCACCGAGCCCCGCCGCGGGTGGCCGAGCCTGTCTGTTACATGGGATGAATGTATAGCCTGGTCATCACGCGAATGTCCAGAGGTTTACTGGCAAATCGATCTGAACTGGAAGTTCTTCGGCTCTGCGATTGCGGAGCGTGATGTGTCTGAGCGCGATCGCGTGGGCTACATGGGATGTCTCCGGGCGGAGCGGGAGGCGCGAGCCGACCCGGCGACGGCGTTCAGCCGAGTTCGACGGCCAGGCAGGAGAGGTAGCGGGAGGGCGCCTGTTCGGGCAGATCCACGACGAGTTCACCGGCGGGGCCGGTCTGGGTGAAACGCGGCTGGACGCTGTCGGCGCCGAGGAGGCGGACCCGGGCGACCCGGTCGCGGGCGTCGATGCTGCGGATGACGGCCCTGCGGTCGGTGGGCCAGCGCATCAGGAAGACGTAGACGGTGTCGCCGCGCCGGGTCAGCCGGTAGTCGGCACTGGTCCAGGACACGCGGTCCTCGCGGAAGCCGTCGATCGTCACGCCGCTGGGCCCCTCCATGCCCTCCCGGAACGGGCGGGTGCCGTGGACGCCCTCGCCGTGGATCTCCATCCAGTCGGCCAACTCGGCCAGCAGGTACCGACATTCCTCGTCCAGACTGCCGTCGGGCAGCTGCGGGACGTTGAGCAGCAGGTTGCCGTTCTTGGCCACGATGTCGACCAGCAGCTCGATCACGTGGGCCGGCGTCTTGTAGACGGCGCGGTCGTTGTAGAACCAGCTGCCCAGGCAGGTGTCGGTCTGCCACGGCACCGGCGACACCCGCGGCTCCTGGGTGCGTTCGACATCGAGGATGCCGATCCGGCGCAGCCGCTCCTGACGCTCCTTGTGCGCGAAGATCGCCTGGTTCCGGCCGCCGTGCGTGGCCGAGCTGGTGTTGTAGAGATGGGCGGCCGCCGTCAGGGCGGGCTGGGCGTCGTTCGGGGCGAACGGCGGCGGGCCGTCGGTGTACAGGAGGTCGGGCTGGTACAGGTCGACCATCTCGGTGACGAGGTCGAGCCAGCGCTGGTGCCACCAGGCGTTGTCGGTGTACCAGGGGGTGACCGGCAGCTCCTCGCAACCGGGCACGAAATGCTCGTGATTGGGCAGGTAGAGGTCCTCGTGGGCCGGGTCTGCGCCGTCGTAGGGGACGCCGGCCCGAGGCCCGGTTGTGTCGGCCCCCTTGTTGACCGACCACCAGCTGAAGGTGGCGGCGAGGTGCTCGCTGAGGCCGAAGGGAAGGTCGTGCCGACGCGCGGCGGACCGCCACAGCCCGACGATGTCCTTGCCGGGACCGACCTCGGCCGCGTTCCACCGGTGCAGCCGGGAGGCGTAGTTCAGGAAGTAGTCGTGATGCGCGGCCTGCGCCACGAAGTACCTGGCCCCGGCCCGGACGTAGAGGTCCATCAGGGCGTCCGGGTCGAACGCCTCGGCCTTCCAGAGCCTGGCGACGTCCTTGTAGCCGAATTCGGAGGGATGGCCGTAGGTGCGGACGTGATGCCGGTAGTGCTCCGACCCCTCCACATAGATGTTCCGCGCGTACCAGTCACCCTGCCGGGCCACCGATTGCGGGCCCCAGTGAGACCAGATGCCGAACTTGGCATCCCGGAACCACTCCGGGCACGCGAACTCGCTCAACGATTCCAGGGTCGGCAGGAAGGGCGTGGGAACCTGTTTGTCGGGCATGGCGGTACGGCTCCTGTTGCTCGGTGCTTCCCTGCCCGAGACGGGCAGGGGGTGGCCGCCGGGGTCAGCCGGTCGGCGTCGATGGCGATCGGTGGTTCGCCGCCACCGCGTTCACGGGGTCCGGGGGCGGAGACGAAGGCCGTGCATGCCACCGTCGACGGCGAGATCCGTGCCCGTGGTGGCGCCGGAGTGCGGGCTGGCGAGGTAGGCGATCGCGGTGGCGACCTCCTCGGCGGTGACCAGGCGGCCGGTGGGTTGGCGGGCTTCCAGGGCGGCGCGTTCGGCGGCCGGGTCGTCGGCCGCCGCCAGCAGACGGGCCACCCACGGGGTGTCGGCGGTGCCGGGGTTGACGCAGGTGACGCGGATGCCGTCGCCGATCACGTCGGCGGCGGTGGCCCGGGTGAGCGCGAGGACCGCGCCCTTGGTCGCGGAGTACAGGGCGCGCTGCGGCAGCCCGGCGGTGGCGGCGACGGAGCACGTGTTGACGATGGCCGGCGCCGCGGAGCGGCGGAGGTGGGGGAGGGCGGCCCGGGTGGTGCGGACGATGCCGAGGACGTTGACGTCGAAGACCCGGTGCCATTCGTCGTCGGGGTTGTCCTCGATGCTGCCCTGGGCGCCGATGCCGGCGTTGTTGACGAGGATGTCCAGGCCGCCGCCCAGCGCCTCGACGGCCGCGGCCACGGCGGTGCGGACGGCCGCGTCATCGGTGACGTCGGCCTGCACGCCGATCAGCGGTTCGGGCAGCTGGGCCGGCGCCAGGTCGAGGCAGGCGACGTGGGCGCCGCGGTGGGCGAGCAGGGTGGCGGTGGCCAGGCCGATGCCGGACGCGCCGCCGGTGACGAGGGCCTTGAGGCCGGAGAACTCGTGGTCGGTCATGGCTGAGGGCTCCAGACGGATCCGTCGGGGTGGCGGTGGCGCTCCTGATCAGAGCATCGTTCGAGCAGACATGGGATCGATTTATAGAACGCCACTACGGAATAGTCCAGCATTCCGAGGAAATCGACCCGATCTAGGCTCAGGGCCTATCCAGACATGGGATCTCTGCTCTACGCTGCGCCCCATGTCACTGACCGACGGGGCGATCGCCCGTATCCGGGAGCTGATCAGGTCCGGTGCCCTGCCGCCTGGTTCCAAGCTTCCCCCGGAACCGCAGCTGGCCGCCGAGCTGGGCCTGTCGCGGAACCTGATGCGCGAGGCCGTGAAGGCGCTGGTCGTCGCCCGGGTCCTGGACATCCGACGCGGGGACGGCACCTACGTCACGAGCCTGGAGCCCGGCCTGCTGCTCGAAGGGCTCAGCGCGGCGGTGGAGATGCTCCGCGGCGAGACCCTGCTGGAGGTCAGCGAGGTGCGGCGCCTGCTCGAACCCGTCGCCACCGCGCTCGCCGCGACCAGGATCACCGACGCCGACCTGCACGAGCTGCGCCAGCACCTGAAGGCCATGCGCGACTGCCGGGACGACCCCCAGCTGCTGACCGAGCACGACGCCGCGTTCCACCGCACGGTCACCCTCGCGACCGGCAACGCGACGCTGGTGTCCGTGCTCGAGGGCATCTCCAGCCGCACGCTGCGCGGCCGGGTATGGCGCGGCCTGGTCGACGAGCACACGGCGGACCGCACCATCGCCGAACACGAGGCCATCTACGCCGCGCTGGCCGACCGGAACTCGCCGCTCGCCCAGGCCACGGCGCTGGTGCACGTCAGCACCACCGAGGACTGGCTCCGCGCCCACCTGCGACCTGACGACCCGTCGGCTGCCCAACTCGGTTGACCGTTTTCGCACGATCCGGAGAATCATGCGCTTCCTGAGAGTCGGCCCGCCCGGCGCCGAACGACCCTGCCTGCTGTCCGAGGACGGCACCGCCCACGACCTGTCGCCGCTCACCCACGACATCGACGGTCCCTTCCTCGCCGGCGACGGCCCTCGGCAGGCACGGGCGGCGGCCGCCGCCGGACGGCTGCCAGGCGTCGACCTCACCGGCCTCCGGACCGGTCCGCCGGTCGCCCGGCCGGGCAAGGTGGTGTGCGTGGGCCTGAACTACCGCGACCACGCGGCCGAGACGAACACCCCACCGCCCGCCGAGCCCGTGATCTTCATGAAGGCGTCCAACACCGTCGTCGGCCCCGACGACACCGTCCTCGTGCCCCGGGGCAGCACCGCCACCGACTACGAGGTCGAGCTCGCCGTCGTCATCGGCGCCACCGCCCGCTATCTCGACTCTCCCGACGCCGCGGCCGCCTGCGTGGCCGGATACGCGATATCCGACGACGTGTCCGAGCGGGTCTTCCAGCACGAACGCGGCGGGCAGTGGGACAAGGGCAAGTCCTGCGAGACCTTCAACCCGTTGGGACCCTGGCTCGTCACCCCTGACGAGGCGGGCGACCCGCAGGCCCTGGGCATGCGGCTGTCGGTCAACGGCGAGCCGCGCCAGAACGGCAGCACCGGCGACATGATCTTCGGCGTGCACCACGTGATCTGGTACCTGAGCCAGTTCATGGTTCTCGACCCCGGCGACGTCATCAACACCGGGACTCCGGCGGGGGTGGCCTTCGGCGCCAACGCCTTCCCCTACCTGCGCGCCGGGGACGTCGTGGAGATCGAGATCGACCGCCTCGGGCGGCAGCGACACACCCTGGAGCAGGCGCCATGACCGCCACCGGGCAGGCCCGTCTCGGCCGCTCGTCGGTGACGGTCGGGCGCACCGGACTCGGCACCGGCCCGCTCGGCGGCCTGTTCGCGAAGGTGTCCGACGAGCAGGCCCACGCCGCGCTGGCCGCGGCCTGGGACAGCGGGATCCGGTACTTCGACACCGCGCCGCACTACGGTGCCGGGCTGGCCGAGGAACGTCTCGGCGCCTTCCTCACCGACCGCCCGCGCGCCGAGTTCACCGTCTCCACCAAGGTCGGCCGGCTGCTCCAGCCCGGAGCCCCCGAACCGGACGCCGGCTTCCACGGCGGCCGGGACCGGGTCCGGGTGCTGGACTACAGTGCCGACGGCGTGCGGCGGTCCCTCTCCGAGAGCCTGGAACGCAGCGGCCTCGACGCCTTCGACCTGGTGCTGATCCACGACCCGGACGACCACTGGGAACCCGCGGTGCGCGAGGCGTACCCGGCGCTGGAACGGCTCCGCGCCGAGGGCGTGGTCAAGGCCGTCGGCGTCGGCATGAACCAGGCGGCCATGCTCGGCCGCTTCGTGACCGAAACCGACATCGACTGCGTCATGCTCTCCGGCCGCTACACCCTGCTGGACCGGACCGCGGCCGAGGCGCTGCTGCCGAGGTGCCAGGAGCGGGGCGTCAGCGTGTTGGCCTGCGGCGTCTTCAACAGCGGCGTCCTCGCGGACCCCCGGCCCGGCGCGCACTTCGACTACGCCCCGGCGTCGGAGGACGTCCTGCGGCGCGCCCGGCGGCTCGCGGACCGCTGCGCGGCCCACGGCGTTGCCCTGCCCGCCGCGGCGATCGCCTTCCCGCTGCGCCACCCGGCCGTCACCGGCGTCGTCCTCGGCGCACGCAGCGCCGACGAGGTCCTACGCAACGTCGAGCACACCGCGACCCGGATTCCCGACGAGCTGTGGGCCGAACTCGACGCCACCGAGACCGACGCATGAACCGGATCGACGCGCCGCGGCTTCCGAATCGCCGAGGACCCGACCGCGCCGCGCGCCGATGCGGGGCCCCGCGTGTGGCGGGGCCCCGGCCGGTGCTTCGACCGAACGTCATGTTCAGCGCGGGAGCCACCAACGGGCCTTGTAGATCCCGCCGTTGACAAGCTTCCGGCTGTCGGTGGGCTGGTGCAGGCTGACCGTGGTGGTCCACCACGACTGCTCCAGCCCGGACTCGGGCGTGTTGCTCAGGACCTGGCCCGTACGCGGATCGTCCCCGACGGCCTTCACGGACTTCCGGGAGATCTCGCTCGCGCCCGGGAAGTCCTGCGTGAAGGTGCGGCTCGCGATGTCGTACTGGTAGACCGAGGCGTTGGTCGTCACCCACAGGCGGTCCGGCCGGCCCAGCACGGGGGAGAGGTCGTGCCCGCCGGCCGACGTCCCGGGGGTGGCGACGGGCAGCGACACCGCCAGGTGCTGCCTGAGGCCCGGTCGCACCCGCGATCCCGTCACCTCGTAGGCGACCAACTCGTCGTCGCCCAGGGCCCACAGCACGTCGTGACCCTCGTCCCAGTGCAGCCCGTGCGCGCCCTTCAGCTCGGCGTCGACGTACCGGGTGGCGTTCGGGCCGAGCGACGCGGCGAACAGCCGCACCAGGGCGCCCGTGCTGCAGGCGACCGCGACGTTCCCGTCCGGCAGGATCTCGGCGGAGTGGGGGTTGAGCAGGTCGTCACCGGCGCCGAGGCCACCGGCCCAGTACCGGCGTCCCGTGGGGTACTCGACGACGGCGGCGAAACCGAAGGACGCCGTGGTCAGCACGAAGGTCCGGTCCCGGTACCGCCGCGCCTTGGCCTCGTCGGGGTAGATCCAGCTCGTCTCGGGTTCGAGATCGCGGTACCTGGTGTCGCCCAGCGGGGAGAACGCCCACCGCACGACGGTCGGATCGATGGCCGGGTCCCAGACGTCCGCGCGGGAGTCGAGCACCAGCAGCTGCTTGCTCGCCTGGTCGGTGACCACGACCGGGGGGACGCTCCGGTGCCCGGCGACGGCCTGCCCGGCCGTCCCGAGGGCGAGCCCGGCGCCGGCCGCGGCGGCCCCGAGCAACACGTGCCGGCGCGACGGGATGGAAGAGTCAAGGGACATGGATCACCCTCCGTACGACGGCGGTTCGGCCGCTGTGTGCCTGACGCGACGGAAATCTGCCATGGACCGGAACAGGGGGGAAGCGTCCCCGAAGAAACCTCCGGTGAACGGTGGGGACGGCACGACCGTTCGGGAGGGGCGTTGCCGGCGGGAGGCTCAGTCGCCGGTGAGCCGTCGCCGTATCTCGGCCGCCTGGGGGAGGCCCAGCGCCTCGTAGTCGTCGAGCGCCTGGCGCCAGTGGGCGTGGGCCGAGGCGTGGTCGCCGGCGGCGGTGTGGACGGCGGCGATGGCCGCGTGGGTGTCCGCCTGCCCCTGCCGGTGGTCCCCCTCGGTGGCCACGGCCAACGCCTCCTCGTACGAGTGGAGCGCCTCGGCCGTGCGTCCGGTGGACGCCTGGGTGTCCGCCAGCGTGGTCAGCGCGGTGACGACCAGTTCCGAATCGCCCACGGAACGGGCGAGCGCCAGCGCCTCGTCGTGGAGGTCCAGGGCCCGCACCAGGTCGTCCCGACTCCGGTGCAGGTGGCCGAGCGTGCGCAGACAGTGCGTCTCGATGACGCGGTAGCCCGTCTCACGGGCGAGGACCAGGGCCCGCTGGGCATGGTCGAACGCCTGCTCGTCCCGTCCCAGGCTTCTGAACGCCTCGGCCAGACCGGAGAGGATGTTGGCCTCGTTGGTCCGGTCGCCGTGCTCCCGGCACAGCGTCAGCGCCTCGTCGAGGGGGCGCACGGCCTCCGCGTTCCGGTCGAGCAGTCGCAGCGTCAACCCTGAGTTGACCAGGGCCGCGCGGCGCAGCGCCCAGTCGGCGGCGTCGAGCTCCAGGGTGAGTTCGTAGTGGCGGAGGGCCTCGAACTGGTCGCCACGGGACGCGTACGCGTTGCCGAGATTGATGAGCACGGCGCCCTGCAACGCCTGGTCGCCCGCTCGTTCGTACGCCGCCAGCGCCTGGCGCAGGTGGTCGACCACCTCCTCGTGGTTCTTGCCCACGCGGTCCATGGCGGCGGCGAGTTGGCGTCGCGCGTTGGCCTCCGCCAGCGGCTCGCCGTCGGCCAACGCCGCCCGGAGAGCCCGGGTGTGCAGGGTGATCGCCTCGTCGGAGTGCCCCCTGACGTCCAGGTAACGCCACAGCGTCTCCGACATGAGGACGACGAACCCGGGGTCGCCGTGTCGGGTGGTCTCCAGCAGGTTGGCCCGTTCGGCGTCCAGCCAGCGCCGGGCGTGGTCGTGGGAGGTGAGCGGCGGCGCCTCACCGTCCCAGGCGGGCACCTTGGGCCGGCGGTAGGTCTCGTAGGGTGCGAAGGCGTCCATCGCGGCGGAGGTGGTGGCGAGGTAGTAGTCCAGCAGCCGGGTCAGGGTGGTTTCGCGTTCGGCGGGTCCGTCGGTGTCGGCGGCGAGTTCGGCGGCGTAGGCGCGGAGCAGGTCGTGGGGTTGGTAGCGGCTGCCGGCTACCTGGTCGACGAGATGAGCGCGGAGGAGGGCGTCCAGGGCGCGGCGTGTCTCGCGGGGTCTGGCGCCGGCCATGGCGGCGATGGCGTGGGCGTCGACGTCGTGTCCGGGGTGGAGGCCCAGGAGGCGGAAGGCTCGGGCCACGGGCGGGTCGAGGCGTTGGTAGGACCAGGAGAACACCGCGCGTACGGCGGTGTGGGGGTCGCCGTCGATGTCCAGCAGGTCCAGCGCGCCCTGTTGGTCGGCGAGTTCCTCGACCAGGTCGGCCAACGGCCGGGTCGGTTGGGATCTGGCCAGTTCGGCGGTGATCCGCAGGGCCAGCGGCAGCCGGGCGCAGCGTTCGATCAGCGCGTCCGTCGCGGCGGGGTCGGCTTCCGCCCGTTCCCCGAGCGCCTCGTGGAGGAGGGCGCGGGCGTCGGGCAACGGCAGGCGGTCGAGGTTGAGTCGGTGGGCGCCGTCGCGGGCGACCAGCCCGGCCAGCGCGTCGCGGCTGGTGACCAGCGCGAAACACGTCGGGCTGCCCGGCAGCAGGGGCCGCACCTGCGTGACGCTGTGGGCGTTGTCCAGGACGACGAGCATGCGTCGGCCGTCCAGCAGGGTGCGGAACCGGGCGGCCCGTTCCGCCTCGTCCTGCGGGATCGCCGCGCCCTCCAGACCCAACGCCCGCAGGAACCCGGCCAGCGCGTCCTGCGGCGTGACGGGCTGGTCGGGGCCGTAGCCGCGCAGGTCGACGTACAACTGCCCGTCGGGGAACCGTTCGCGCACTTGGTGCGCCCAGCGCAACGCCAGCGCGGTCTTCCCCACCCCGGCGGTGCCGGCGACCGCCGAGATCACCACACCCCGCGCGCCCGCGGCGTCGGGGGACAGCAACCCGTCCAGCTCCGCCAGCTCGACCTCCCGGCCCACGAAGCCTCGGACGTTTCCCGGCAGTTGAGCGGGCACTGTGGCCCGCGGCGACTGCTCCCGCCCCTGCTCCCGCTGCTGTTCGGCGCCGACCTCCACCGGCTCGCCCGCCAGCATCCGGGCCTCCAGGTCACGTAGCTCCGGACCCGGCTCCAACCCCAGCTCCGCGACCAGCGTCTCCCGTGCCGCCCGGTACGCCGCCAACGCCGCGCCCGGCTGCCCCGACCGGTACAACGCGGTCATCAGCAACCCGTGCAACCGCTCCCGCAACGGATGCTCCCGCACCAGGGTGGCCAACTCCCCGGCCACCGCGGCGCTCCGCCCGCACGCCACCTCCGCCCCGAACAACGCCTCACAGGCGACCAGCCGACGCTCGGCCAACTCGTGAGCCCAGTCCGTCAGCAGCGGGATGTCCAGATCCGCGAACGGCACATCCCGCCACAGGTCCAACGCCTCCCGCAACACGCCGGCCGCCCGCCGCGGATCCCCACCCGCGACCTCCAACCCCTCGGCCACCAACGTCTCGAAACGCTCCGCGTCCAGCTCCCCGGGCAACACCCGCAGCCGGTAGCCGTTCTCGTCGAAGCGCAGCCGATCCCCGTCGCCGATCACCGTCCGCAACCGGTGCACATGAAGGTGCAGCCGCTGCCGGGCCCGCTCCTCGGGACGCTCCCCCCACAACGCGTCGACCAGCACGTCCGCCGGCACCGACTGGTTCGCCCGCGCCAGCAACACACCCAGCAGGATCCTCCGCAACCGCCCCGGCACCGGCTCCCGCCGCGCGTCCCGCAGGATCTCCAGAGGGCCCAACATCAGGAAGTCCATGGTCTCTTTCGCACTCCTCCACCCCGCCGGGCCCAGTCTGACGCACCGGGCCGGGCCGGGCCGCGTCGCGGTGCGATCACATGGTCAGTCGTGGTCCGGACCGGCGGATGGAGGAGGGGCGGTCGAGTCCCGGACGACCAGGCGGGTCGCCAGCTGGACGTGGTGGGAGTCGGGTGTCTCGCCCCGCGCCAGCTGCAGGACGGTGCGGGTGGCCACCCGGCCCATGTCCAGCAGCGGCTGGTTGATGGTGGTCAGGGGCGGGTCGGTCCACGGCGCCCCGTAGGTGTCGTCGAAGCCGACGACGCTGAGGTCGGTGGGCACGGTCAGGCCCCGGGCGCGGGCGGCCTGGAAGACGCCCATGGCGATGAGGTCGCTTCCCGCGAAGACGGCGGTCGGTGGGTCGTCCCGGTCCAGCAGGATCTCGGCCATGCGCCGCCCGGCGTCGGCGGCGAAGTCGTCGTGCAGCGTCAGCGCCGGATCGACCGCGACGCCCGCGGTCTCCAGCGCCTCGCGGTAGCCGTGCAGCCGCTCGCGGGCCGGGACGGAGCGGTCGGGCCCGCCCGCGTAGGCGATGCGGCGGTGGCCGAGCGAGAGCAGGTGCTCGGTCGCCCGCACGCCGCCGGCCCAGTTCGTGGCCCCGACACTGACGACGTTCTCGTCGAGTGGATTGCGCGGGTCGACCACGACCAGGCCGAGTCCCAGGCGGTCGCAGGCGGCGATCTCCTCCGGGGCGAGTTCGGAGGTCACGACGATCAACCCGGCCCGCCCGCGGGCGCTGAGCTCCTCGATCCACGCGACGCCGGGCGAGGCCGGGGTCGCGGTCGCCCGCGCTCCGGCGCCCTGCTGCAACACGCTGGTGACCACCTCGACGCCCAGGTCGCGGGCGCCCGCCAGCACACCGTCCAGGATGTGCATCGAGTACGGGCTGAAGAGTTGGCTGAAGACGGCCTGCAACGCCCCCGCCGGCGGCGCGGAGTCGCGCGGTCCCGTGGTCGGGGTGTAGCCGACCCCGCGCAGCACTCGCCGCACGTGGGCGCGCGTCTCGGCCGAGACGCCGGGGCGGCCGTTGAGGACCTTGGACACGGTGGCCTTGGACACCCCCGCCGCGCGCGCGACCGCCTCCAGGGTCGCGCGTCCGCTGATCGTTCCCGCCATGGGACGTCACTGTACACGTCGTTCAACGAAACAGTTTCGTGATGTCTTGCTGCGACTTTCTATTGACAGCGGAATGTGGCGCCCCTACGTTTCGACCCTGTTTAGTAAACAGCGAGAAACTTTTTCGTTGACGCTGTCGGCTTCCCTGTCGGTCGAGAAGGGACTCACGCGATGAAGCTGAGGAAGACCGGAAGAACGCTCCTGGCCGTGGCCGCCGCCATCTCCGCGGTCGCGCTGAGCGCCTGCGGCTCCGAGCCCGGCGGCGGCGAGCGCGATGGCGGCGCCACCGCATGGGCGTTGACCGGAGGCTCGGAAGCGCCGTTCCGCGCCTCGTTCGAGGCCTGGAACGAGGACCACCCAGACCAGCAGATCAGCGCCGAGTGGTACGCCAACGACGCCTACAAGGAGAAGATCCGCACGGCCGTCGGCTCCGGCAACGCGCCCACGCTCATCTTCTCGTGGGCCGGCGGCACGCTCGCCGACTACGCCGAGGGCGGCCGGGTCACCGACATCACCGACGAGACCAGCGACGTCATGGACCGCGTGCTGCCGTCCGTCGCCGCGAGCGGTGTCATCGACGGCCGGACGTACGCCGTGCCCAACAACCAGAGCCAGCCCGTCGTCCTCTACTACAACCGGCAGCTGCTGGCCGACGCCGGGGTGGAGCCGCCCACCACGTGGCAGGAGTTGCTCGACGCGGTCGAGGCGCTCAAGGACACCGGCGTCACCCCCCTCGGGCTGGCCGGCCAGAGCGTGTGGCCCGAGCTGATGTACATCCAGTACCTGACCGACCGGATCGGCGGGCCCGAGGTGTTCCAGCGCGTGCTGGACGGCGAGCCCGGCGCCTGGTCCGACCCCGCGATCATCGAGGCCACCAGCCGCATCAGGGAACTGGTCGACGCCGGGGCGTTCGGCGACGGCTTCGCCTCCGTGACCGCCGACGGCGGCGCCGACGTCGCCCTCGTCCACTCGGGAACGGCGGCCATGCTTCTCCAGGGCAGCTGGGTCTACCCGACCTTCGTCCAGGACGCGCCCGACTTCGTCGCCGACGGGAACCTCGGCTACACCACCTTCCCGACCATCGAGGGCGGCGCGGGCGACCCGTCGAACATCGTCGGCAACCCGTCCAACTTCTGGTCCATCTCCGCTGACTCGCCCGCCCAGTCCCAGGAGACCGCCACCGAGTACCTGAACGAGGCGCTCTTCAACGACGAGCACATCGACGCGCTGCTCGACAACGGCACCGTGCCGCCCGTCGCGGGCCTGGAGGACCGCATCGCCGAGCAGGACGACGCCGACTACCTGGAGTTCGTCTACGGCATGGTGCGCGACGCGGACCACTTCCAGCTCTCCTGGGACCAGGCCCTGCCGCCCGCGCAGGCTCAGGAACTGCTGACCAACCTCAGCAAGCTGTTCCTCGGCGAGATCACACCCGAGGACTTCTCCTCGGCCATGGACGCGACGCTGTGAAGGGACGGCGTACGAGGAGCGAGACGGGCGCCGCCGCCGGCCCCACGCCGTGGATGGCGGCGCCCGCCCTGCTCCTCTTCGGCCTCTTCGCCGTGCTGCCCCTGCTCGGCGTCGTGGTGCTGTCGTTCATGTCCTGGGACGGCCTGAACGACCCCCTCTGGACGGGCCTGGACAACTGGCGCGAGGTGATCGACGACCCCGTCACCCGCGAGGCGGTCTGGCTCACCGTGAAGCTCACCGCCCTCTCCTTCGTCTTCCAGGCGCCGATCTCCCTGCTGCTCGGCGTCTTCACGGCGGGCCGGCAGCGGTACCGGGCGCTGCTGTCCGTGCTGTACTTCCTGCCGCTCCTCTTCAGCTCCGCCGGCGTCGCCATCGCCTTCCAGGCCCTGGTGGACCCGAACTTCGGCCTCGGCACGGGGCTCGGCATCGACGCCCTGGCGCGGGACTGGCTGGGCGATCCCGACCTCGCCCTCTACGTCGTGGTCTTCGTGATCGGCTGGTCGTTCATCCCGTTCCACGCGCTGATCTACCAGGCGGGCGTCCGCCAGATCCCCGTCGAGCTGTACGAGGCGGCGCGGATCGACGGCGCGGGCACGTGGACGCAGTTCTGGCGGATCACCCTGCCGCAGCTGAAGTACACGATGGTGACCTCCTCCACGCTGATGATCGTCGGCTCGCTGACCTACTTCGACCTCATCTTCGTGCTGACGGGCGGCGGTCCTGGCGACGCCACCCGCGTGCTGCCGCTGGACATGTACCTGACGGGCTTCCGCTCGTACGAGATGGGCAGGGCCAGCGTCATCGCCCTCGTCCTGGCCGCCGTCGGCCTCGCCGTCGCGCTCGGCCTCAACCGCTTCACCGGCGCCAGCCGCATGGACAGCCAACGGGAGGGCGTATGAACCGGGTCAGCCGCGCCGGTGGGGTTGGCCGGATCAGCAAGCCGAACCGGCCGAACGGGCGCTACAACGTCCTGGGCGCGCTCGGCGGCTGGCTGTGGCTGGCGGTCATCATCCTCCCCATCTACTACATCGTCGTCACCAGTCTCCGCCCCCGCGAGGACTACTTCAGGGAGAACCCGTTCTCCTTCCCCTCCCACCCCACCCTCGACGCCTACCAGCGCGTCCTGGAAGCCGACTTCACCCACTACTTCCTCAACAGCGTCCTCGTCACCGTCGGCGCGGTCGCGGTCACCCTCGCCGCCTCGCTGATGGCGGCGTACGTCGTCGTCCGCAGCCGCACCCGGTTCGCCGTCAACCTCTTCCGCGCGATCCTGCTCGGCATCGCGATCCCCCTGCAGGCGGCGATCATCCCCGTCTACTACCTCATCGTCGAGCTCCAGCTCTACGACACCCTCCTGGCGATCGCCCTGCCGTCGATCGCCTTCGCCATCCCCCTCACCGTCCTCATCCTGGTGAACTTCCTCCGCGACGTGCCGCGCGAGCTCTTCGAGTCGATGCGGATGGACGGCGCGGGGGAGTGGCGCACGCTGTGGAGTCTGGCGTTGCCGCTGACCCGCCCCGCCCTGGTGACGGTCGGCGTGTACGACGCGCTCCAGGTGTGGAACGGCTTCCTCTTCCCCCTCGTCCTCACCCAGTCCCAGGACCAGCGCGTCCTGCCGCTGTCCCTGTGGGCCTTCGAGGGGGAGTTCTCCGCCGACGTACCGGCCCTGCTGGCCTCGGTCGTGCTGTCGGTCCTGCCGATGCTCGCCGCGTACGTCCTCGCGCGCCGCCACCTCGTCTCCGGCCTCACCGCCGGCTTCAGCAAGTGATCCCTCGCCCCACCTGCACCATCGAAGGAGCGCCCCCCCATGTCCGAGCACGCCCCGTGGCGCGATCCCCACCTCCCCACCCACGAGCGGGTCGAGGCCCTCCTCGCCGCCATGACCCGGGAGGAGAAGCTCGCCCAGCTCGGCAGCCACTGGCGGTCCTCGGCCGACACCCCCACCGGACCCGAGAGGGGTGCGATCGCGCCGCTGGAGCACGCCTTCGCCGCCGGCCGTCGCGCCTTCGAGGAGGCGACCGCCCACGGCCTCGGCCACCTCACGCGCGTCTTCGGCAGCGAGCCGGTCACGCCGGCCGCCGGCGTCGCCCGGCTGCGCGGCCGGCAGCGGCACCTCACCACCGCCACCCGCCTCGGCATCCCCGCCATCGTTCACGAGGAGTGCCTCACCGGCTTCACCACCCTCGGCGCGACGGTCTACCCCGCCCCCCTCGCCTGGGCCGCGACCTTCGCGCCCGACCTGGTCCAGGCCATGTCCGAGGCCATCGGCCGCGACATGCGCGCCGTCGGCGTCCACCAGGGCCTCTCGCCGGTGCTCGACGTCGTCCGGGACTACCGCTGGGGCCGGGTCGAGGAGACCATGGGCGAGGATCCGTACCTCGTCGCCACGCTCGGCACCGCCTACGTGCGCGGGCTGCAGTCCAGCGGGATCATCGCGACCCTCAAGCACTTCGCCGGCTACTCCGCCGCCCGCGCCGGCCGCAACCACGCGCCCGTGCCCATCGGGCCGCGGGAGTTCGCCGACACCATCCTGCCGCCGTTCGAGATGGCGGTCCGCGAGGGCGGCGCGGGCTCCGTGATGAACTCCTACTCCGACATCGACGGCCGCCCCGCCGCCGCCCACGCCCAGCTCCTCACCACCACCCTCCGCGAGCAGTGGGGCTTCACCGGCACGGTCGTCTCGGACTACTGGGCCATCGCCTTCCTCGACCTGATGCACCGCGTCAGCCCCGACCGCGCGAGCTCGGGCGCCCTCGCCCTGCAGGCCGGCATCGACGTCGAACTCCCCGCCACCGACGCCTACGCCCGGCTGGGAGAGGCCGACGTCCCCGACGCGTTGATCGACCGCGCCGCCCGCCGCGTCCTCACCCAGAAGATCCGACTCGGCCTCCTCGACCCCGACTGGCAGCCCACCCCCGAGACCGACACCAGGCCCGGCACCGATCGCGACCCCGACCACGACCTCGATCTCGACTCCCCGGCCAACCGCGCCCTGGCCCGCCAGCTCGCCGAGAAGTCCGTGATCCTCCTCGCCAACCCCCACGACACGCTGCCCCTCTCCGCTCCCTCCGCGAGTCCGCCCTCCCGCATCGCCCTGCTCGGCCCCTGCGCCGACGACCCCCGCACCTTCCTCGGCTGCTACTCCTTCCCCAACCACGTGCTGTCCCGCTACGAGGAGCACGGCACCGGCATCCGCGTCGACTCCCTCAGGGCGGCGCTCCACGCCGAACTCCCGGACGCCCGGATCGAGTACGCCCAGGGCGTCCCCGTCCGCGACCCCGACACCTCCGGCATCCCGGCCGCGGTGGCGGCCGCCCGCGACGCCGACCTCGCCGTCCTGTGCGTCGGCGACCTGGCGAGCCTCTTCGGCCGCGGCACCTCGGGCGAGGGCTGCGACGCCCCAGATCTCTCCCTTCCCGGCGCCCAACCGCGGCTCGTCGAGGCCGTCCTCGCGACCGGCACCCCGACCGTCCTCGTCGTCGTGTCCGGACGCCCCTACGCCCTCGGGCCGTACGCCGACCGCTGCGCCGCCGTCGTCCAGGCGTTCCTCCCCGGCGAGGAGGGCGGCCCGGCCATCGCCGGCGTGCTCACCGGCCGCGTCAACCCGAGCGGCCACCTGCCGGTCAGCATCCCCCGCGACCCCGGCGGCCAGCCCGGCACCTACCTCGCCCCGCCCCTGGGCCGCTACAGCGAGGGCATCTCCAACCTCGACCCCACCCCCCTCTACCCCCTCGGCCACGGCGGCTCGTACACCACCTTCGCCTTCGAGGACCTGGCCCTGTCCGCAGCCTCCATCCCCGCCGACGGCACGCTCACCGCCACCCTCCTGGTCCGCAACACCGGCGCGCGCGAGGGCGAGGACGTCGTCCAGCTCTACCTGTCCGACGAGGTCGCCCAGGTCACCCGCCCCGTCCGGGAACTCGTCGGCTACGCCCGCGTCCGCCTCGCCCCCGGCGAGAGCTGCCAGGTCAGCTTCCGCCTGCACGCCGACCGCACCTCGTTCACCGGCCTCGACCACCACCGCATCGTCGAACCCGGCGCCTTCACCCTCGCCGTCGGCCACTCCGCCGAGGACCTCCCCCTCACCACCCGTTTCGAGATCACCGGCACCGGCCCACGCGCCATCGAGGGCGCCCGCGTGATGACCACCCCCGTGGAGGTGCGTCCCGCCCAGGCCCTGTCCGGCGGCGCCGGGGCGTCGTTGGTCTAGACATGTGCATGCCACAGCTCTACTCTCCCTCGGAGAGGATGAGAGCGCTCTCGGTCTCCACTGTTCCGCCCCATCGGTAGAACGCAGAAGGAGAACCCCCACATGAGACGTACCGTAGGCATACGCCTGTCCCTGTCCGCGCTGCTGATCGTCGGCGCGCTGAGTGGCACGCACGCGGTCGCCGCGGAGGAACCCGCGGCGGAACCAGGGCTGGTGAACGCCCTGCAGCGCGATCTCGGACTGACCGAGGACGAGGCCGCGGAGCGGCTGGAGCAGGAGGCGAACGCCATCGCGATCGAGCCGGCGGCGCGCCGCGCGGCCGGCGAGGCGTTCGGCGGGAGCTGGTTCGACCCCGAGACCGGGGACCTGGTCGTGGGCGTGACGGACCGGGAGTACGCCGAGCCCGTACGGGCCACCGGCGCCGAGGTCGAGTCGGTCCGCCACACCGAGCGGACCCTCGACGCCACCCTGGCCGCGCTCGACGAGTTGGCCGGGGCGGACGGGGCGCCCGCGGGCGTCAGCAGCTGGAGCGTTGACCCGCGCGCCAACAGCGTGGTCGTTGAGGTCGTCGAGGGAGCCGGGTCCGACGCCGACGTCGCCGCGTTCCTCGCCGACGCGCGGCGGGAGGGCCCGGTGACCGTCCGGGCGGACGTCGGCCAGGCGCCGGAGACCTTCGCCGCCGGCACGGTCGGCGGGGATCCGTACTACACGGGCTCGGTCCGGTGCTCCATCGGCTTCTCGGTGCACGGCGGATTCGTCACCGCGGGCCACTGCGGCTCGCCCGGCACCGCAGTCAGCGGCTGGGACGGCACGCGCATCGGCGAGTTCCGCGGCTCGTCCTTCCCCGACAACGACTACGCCTGGGTCAGCGTGGGCAACGGCTGGTGGACGGAGCCGGTCGTCCTCGGCTGGGGCACGGTCTCCGACGCGCTGGTGCGCGGCTCCGCGGAGGCGCCCGTCGGCGCCTCGATCTGCCGCTCGGGGTCCACCACCGGATGGCACTGCGGCACCGTGCTCGCGAAGAACGAGACGGTCAACTACAGCTCGGGCGAGACCGTCCACCAACTCACCAAGACGAGCGTCTGCGCGGAGCCCGGCGATTCCGGGGGCTCCTACATCAGCGGCGACCAGGCCCAGGGCGTCACCTCGGGCGGCTGGGGCAACTGCTCCGGCGGCGGTGAGACCTGGTACCAGCCGGTCAACGAGATCCTGGCCGCGTACGGGCTGACCCTGCACACGGCGTGAACCGGCGGACGGGCCACCACGAGGCGCCGGTGGCCCGTCCGTCCCACCGGCGTCATCGGTCGGATCCGCGGTGCACGGACCCCATGGAATCACCCCGGACGTGTCGTTCGAGGCGCCGGGTCCGCGGGCCCGGACGGGGCCGCGTTGGGGCGGGGCGGGACGTCGTGGCGCAACCGGCGCACGCTGGGTACCGTCAGCACGACCAGGGCCGTGGCCACCACCCAGGCCGCGGATCCCCAGACGGTGGTCTCGTCGCCCAGGGCGACGGAGAGGGGTCCGACGAGGGCGTAACCCACCGGCAGGAGGGCGAAGGAACCCAGCCCGTCGTACGCGGCCACACGCGAGAGCGCCTCGGGTGGAACGTTTCGCTGCAGGGTGGTCTCCCACGACATGTCGAAGATCGCGATGCCCGCCCCGGTCACGAAGGCCGCGGCCACGACGACCGCGAAGGGCGCTCTGGCCGCCAGCATGATCATGGGAAGGGCGAAGAGCATCGTGCAGAGCGCGGCAACCACGAGCGGGCGGGCGAACCGGACGCCGAGGGCGCCGAGCCCGCCGACCATCGCCCCGATGCCCTGGGCGGCGAGCAGGAGCCCCCACGCCTGCGCTCCACCGAAGTGTTCGCTGGCGAGCACCGCCCCCAGCACGGCGAACGGTGCGACGGCCAGCATGTTGAACAGGCCGAAGTGCAGCGTGATCACCCACAACCAGGTCCGGGACCGGAACTCCTGCCACCCGACCCGGAGTTGTCGCCAGACGGGACCGTCGTCCGCCGGCTGCGGAGCCGGCGGACTCAGCCTGCTCAGGAAGAAGGCGTCCACCGCGTGGCTGGCGGCGTCGATCGCGATGGCCCAGCCGGCGCCGGCAGAGGTCACCACGACGCCGGCGATCGCCGGGCCGAGGATCCGGCTGCCGGATTCGGCCACGCCTCGCAGGGCGTTGGCGTCCTGCAGCCGTTCCGCACTGACCACCTGGGGTGCCATGCCGGAAAGCGCGGGAAGGGACACGGACTGTCCGGCACCGAGTACCGCCGCCGAGATGACGAGCATCCACAGGGGCGCGTGACCGGTGATCAACAGGATGGCCAGGAGCAGCTCGTTGACGCAACGAACCAGGTCGGCGGTGATGATGACGGTCTTGCGCGGCAGCCGGTCTGCCAGGACGCCTCCGAACAGGAGAAGTGCGACGAGCGGGATGGTCTGGGCGGCCAACACGTAACCGACGTCGCTGACGCTGCCACCCTGCTGGAGCACCGCGAACGTGAGGGCGACCGGCACCATCGAGATGCCCAGTACGGAGGCCGCGTATCCCGTGAAGAAGAGCCTGAAGTCGCGTTCGGCGAGCACCGCGAAACGCCCTCGACCAGCCAACGCCCCTCCCGTTCGTTGACCTCTACGGTGTCGCGGACACCAACTCGACCAGGTCGTCCACGTCGCAGAGGGACAGTGAGTCGAGGCGAAGATCCGCCCCGTCGAAATCGTGCGACCGCGAGAGCACGTGCGGCACTGCCACGCAGAAGGTACCCGCCGCCTTCGCGGCCCGCACCCCGCGGCTCGAATCCTCGAAGGCCACCACGCTTGCGGGGGCCACGCCGAGCCGCCGAGCCGCCCGCAGGTAGAGGTCGGGCGCCGGCTTGGTCCTGGTGACGTCATCCGCGGTGACGACCGTGGCGAACGCGTCGTGCAGCGAGAACTGGCGGAGGTACGGCAGGACGTGGCTCGCCCGGGAACTGGTGGCGACGCCCAGGGCGAGGCCGCGCCTCCGGGCCTCGGCGACCAGCCGCCGGACTCCCGGCATGGGCTCCTCGTGCGCCATCCAGCTCCGGAAAAGACGAAGTCCCTGCTCCTCCAACTCGGCCGCGCTCGGCCCCACGCCGCGGGCTGCCAGGAGCGCGTACGGGTCGAAGTCCTCCACCGTGCCGCCGACGGCCGCCAGGTACCGGTCATAGGGTAGTTCCTGGCGCTGCGAGCGGTAGAGCCTGGTGAGGACCGCCAGCCACAGCACCTCGGTGTCGGCGATCAGCCCGTCGAAGTCGAACACCAGGGCCCGGATCCGCTCGCTCATGTCGCTGTCCTGTCCTCGTCGCCGAGTCGGCGTCGTCGGTCCCGGCCGGCCGGCGTCGCGAGCCGGTCACGCGTCGTCCGCAGGGCGCTCAGTGGTTTCGGTCCGGCCGTCCACGGGCGGGACAGGGTGTCAGCCGCCATGCGGGGCACGAGGTGCACGTGGAGGTGGAAAACGTCCTGCCACCCCGCCTCGCGGTTCGCCTGGAACAGCGTCAGCCCGTCCGGCTCCAGGACATCGCGGATTCTTCGGGCCATCAGATGGACCGTTCGCATCACGGCGACGGCATCCCGCTGCGAGATGTCCCAGAGATCCGTGGCGTGCGACTTGGGGATCACCAGGGTGTGTCCCTCCATGACGGCCGTGATGTCGAGAAACGCCATCGTGAGGTCGTCCTCGAAGACCACGGCGGCGGCCTGCCGCCCGGCGACGATGGCACAGAACACGCAGTCGGTCTCAGGCGAACTCTTCGTCACGATCGGCTCCTGGGCGCATCGCTCTCGCGGGGGGTCGGGTCGGGCGCGCCGTCGCGCTATCGGGCCACCGTCGCTGACAGGCCCGCGAGTTCGGCGACGGTTCGCGACAGCGGGAAGCGCGCGCAGTTGGTCAGTCCCGCGGAGCGGATGTCGTCCAGGGCGGTGCGAGATCTGCTCACCCGTGCGAGGAGCGTGGCGAGTTCCCGTGGCTTCCCGAAGTCGACCGGGATCCCGCTGTCGCCCATGACCTCTGCGAGGCCGGGCACCGGCTGGTAGAGCACGGGCAGCGCGCAGGCCTGTGCCTCGATCACCACCAGCCCGAACGCCTCCAGCTTGAGCGACGGGACGATGAGCGCGTCGTGCTGGCGGAACTCGCGCCAGAGCTGTTCCCGGGACAGCCACCCGAGGTAGCGGACGCGCGACATGTCGGTCCGGTCGGCGAGGCGGGCGTACTCGGCGACGGGTGCGGCCACGCTCAACGTGACTCCGGCGAGTCCCGCGATCGTCTCGACGACGTCGGACGTGATCTTCTCCGCTGACAGGCGGCCCGCGTAGAGGACCCGAAGCGTCCCGTGGCGCCGCTCGGGAGGCGAGGGCCGGCGTCGCAGCAGTTCGTCGGGCACCCCCCAGGGGATGTGACGGACGTGGCGAGGGGAAACGGGGGAGATCCTCCGCAGTCGGCTCTCCATCGCCCGCGTGGGGACGACGACCGCGGCGGCTGCCGCGACCGTCTGCCGTAGCACCTCGGCCTGGGTCGGGTTCTCCTCCGCGTACAGGAGGTCGGTGCCGTGGACGAGCGCGATCTTCGACTGGGCCGGAAACGCCCGCATGAGGGAGGGCGTCGCTCCGAACGTCAGGTGCTGGCAGTGGATGACCTCGTAGTCGACGGCGGAGAACCTTGTCAGCACCTGGGTCGTCAGCCGGTCGACGTAGGACCAGAACTCCTCGCCGGAGACACTCTTTCCCGTTACCGGAAGCAGGGCCGGCAGACCGGAGGCGTCGGGCTCGCCGTCGTGCTCCGGGGGCAGCATGAAGACGTCGGCGGGGAGTGGGGAATCAGGGCCCAGGTAGATGTCCCGCACGAGTTCCATGCTTCCGCCGGGGCTGCCGTAGGGGAGGTCGATTCCGGTGAGAACCCTCATCCGAACTCCTCGTACAAGCGTGAGGTGTCGATGCCGACGCTCCTGGTGTACTTGCGGCCCATCTGCTGGTAACTGGCGTTCTGGCCACTGGTGCTGAGGAATATGATCTTCCCGAAGGTCATCCGTGGGTAGATCCGCACCGGCCGGACGACCCGGATTTCCAGGGTCCACCTGATGGCGTGGCCAACGTGCCCCAGGGGCGCCGAGACATGGACCCAGACGCCCAGCGCCCCGATGGTGCGGTCCCCGTTGATCATCTGCGCGTACCGCTCGGAGTAGGTGCGCTCGTAGGTGACGCCGAGGTAGATCCTGCCCGGCAGCAGCACCATGCCGCTCTCGGGGATCGTCTGTTCGGTGAATTCCGAGGGGCGGGCCGCGTCGAGGTCGTTCTCGCACACCCGGATGGTGTCGCCGAGCCGCCAGTCGTAAGCGTTCGGCGAGAGACGTCGGGCATCGAAAGGGCTGATGACGATGTCGCCGGTCTCGACGGACCTGGCTATCTTCCGGCTCGTGAGAATCACGTCGTTCCCATCTTGTCTCGCCAGTAGCGTGACTCCTGCGGTCCCACGGCCCTCTGGTACTTGCCGGAGTAGAGCTCGATGTCGCCGTGTGAGACGAAGAACATGATCTGGCCGATCTTCATGCCGGGATAGACGCGCAGCGGCCTGACGGCGGATAACATCAGAGTCCACTGGCCGTGGAACCCGATATCGCCGATCGGGGCGGTTATCTCCACGAAGAGTCCGAGCCGTCCGACCGAGGAGCGGCCAAAGAGGAGCGGGACGAAGACGTCGGACCCGACCTCCTCGACCGTGTGCCCCAGATAGAGCTGCTCCGGGCGCAGGACGAAGCCTTCCGAGTCTATCTTCGTGACCTCTGTGGGGTTGGGTCGATACGCGTCGATAACGCCGTCCGCGTAGGTGACCAAGGTCTCTCCGAGGCATATGTTGTAGCTGTTCGGATTCACCTGATCCCGACTGAACGGGGATATTGATATCTTTCCGACTCTCGTGGCGGCGATAATTTCAGGACCGGTCAGGATCATGAAACCTGCTGCCTTTCTTCCGGTCATTCGAAGGTGGACTGTCGAAGCAGGGATCAGCGTGCGCTTCGTACGGCCTGCGGGGCGTCGGTCCCGGCGCGGGCGGCCGCACCGTCGCTGGTCGTGTGCTTGACGACCTCGGCGACGTAGTCGGCCAGCGAAATCTTCGGCTCCCAGCCGATGGACCGGGCCAGGGAGGTGTCCGCCAGCCCTCGGTACCGCTCACCACGGCGCGGAGGAATCATGATCGTGTCGGCTCCGAACATCCGGGCCACCTCGATGATCTGCAGTTCCTCGCCGCGGCCCAGCAGGTAGCCGTCCCCGAAGCCGCGTTCGGCGCACAGCACGAGGCCCGCCACGATGTCGTCGACGTGGGTGAAGTCCCGGCTCTGGGTGCCGGGCTCCGCGACGGTCAGCGGCTCCCCGGCGCGGTACTGCTCCTCGAAGATGCCGATGACGGTGGCGTAGGGGCCGACGGAGATCTGGCCCGGTCCGTACACGTTGTAGCAGTAGGCGATGGCGTGGTCGAGCCCGAACCATGTGTGGGTGTTCCTGATGAACTCGACGTTCTTGGCCTTGGTCCACGAGTACGGCGTCAGGTTCTCGTCGCGCCCGTCGTTGCCGAATCTCGAGCTGGAGGCCGCGTAGACGAGTTTGGCGTCGAACCGCCGGCACAGGCGCACGACCTCCTTGGTGCCGCGGAGGTTGTACTCCCACACCCGGTCCGGTTCCTCGAAGGACTGTGGGATGCGGGAGTACTCGCCGAGGTGGTAGACCGTCGCCGGGGCGTCCAACCGCAGGTCGTCCCACAGCGCCATGACGTCGATGGTGTTGCCGTGCACGTAACGCGCTCGCGGGTCGCGCACGTGCCGCGCGGCGCTGCCCGTGAAGTAGTTGTCGACCGAGACGACCTGTAGGTCCTCGTCGTTCGCGAGCAGTCTGCGGATCAGGCTGCTCCCCACGAAACCCGCTCCCCCGGTGACCAGCACGAGCTTTTCCGACATCAGGTGACCTCCTCCTGCCGTGCCTTCGCGTTGTCCTGTCGTGTTCTTCGTCAGTCGGTTGGCGCATCGCCCGGTGGTCGGCCCGTCGCGGCGTCCTCGATGCGGCAGTACACGGCGGTGGCGTCGTCGTGGTGCTTGCCGGGATAACGGCCTGGTTCGGTGTCCCGCTCGTACTCCCTGGTTCGGGCGATCAGCGCGGTGGGGCCGCCGGTGCGAAGGAGGCCGAACAGGTCCCCCCAGCTTTGGCCGTAGCGCTCGACGACTCGCGTCGCGCCGTCGGTGAGCAGGGCCACCTCGGTCAGACCGGGCAGGTACGCGTTGCCGGTGACGGCGTGGTCGGCGGCCTCGGGCCGCGCACCGGCGACCCAGAAGCCTCCCGGCCGGTTGCGATACCCGCGCAGTTCGGCCCAGGGCAGGTGGATGAGCCGGTCGAGACGGTCGTCGGTGACGGCGTGCACGGTGCCGTCCGCCCGTCCCAGGGCCACCGTGCTGTCGCCCAGGACCGCGTACTCCGCCGTGTCGTCGCGCAGGAGCAGGAGGGCGAGGGTGGCGCTGGGGCTGCACGGGTTGTCCAGGTCGCAGGTGCGGCCGTGCGAGGTGGCCACCGCGGTCAGCGCCTCGCCGAGGAGCACGGCGACAGGGGTCCGCCGGTCACCGTCCGCCAGGCACCGCTGTCCGAGTTGGCCAGCCAGTTCGGCCACCAGCCAGGGGACGTCGTGACGGCAGCCGGTGGCCGCACCGGGTTCCGGGGTCGCGCCGTCGAGGACGAGAGCGAACCGGGGCCCGGTCAGGAAGAGGTCCTGGTTGGCACCGCCGGGTGACGGCACGGTGGCCGAGGTGGTGCGCAGCACGATGTCGGGCGAGACGGTCATGGCCGGGACACCGGCCTGCGGGTCGCGGGGCCGTCGACCCCTCCGTGGGGCGCGGGCACGACCACGCCGGCCGACGGCGGTTCCTCGTACGCGATCCACTGGGACCAGGCGTGTAACCCGTCCTCCAACCCGGTGCGGGCCGGCCAGCCGGGCAGCTCCGGCGCTCTCTCCGGAACGGACGGGGTGTCGGGTGGATGCGGGCCGGCCGTCGCGGCCGGGGGGAGCGCCAAGGGCACCCGGCGCACGGAACGCACGACGGCGTCGGCGAGCGCGCGGGAGGAGAGCGGTGGGGAGGCCCGCAGGTTGATCGACGTGCCGGCCGCCGCGCCGCCGGCCGCGTGATGCACCGCCTGGGCCACGTCGTCGACGTAGACGGGCTGCCACAGCGCGTCGTGGCGGCCACGCCACCGCACGGGTTGGCACAACAGCGCGTCCCGCACGGCCAGTCCGAGGGCCGAGTCGGAGCGCACGCCAGGGCCGTACACGTCGCCCAGCAGCAGCACGGTGTGGCCGGCCGGCACCGTGCCTGGCCGGTCGGGGGTGGTGCCCTCGGGCGCGGTCAGCAGAACGAGGCGGTGGGAGCCGTCCGCGGCGTCGGTCGGCCGGGGCCGCGGTCCCGCGCCGTCCACGATCTCGACGACCGAGGTGAAGGTCGCGGGACTCCGGGCGGGCACGTACGGGTGCACGCCGGGGTAGGGCGCCACGGCATCGTCCGGCACCGGCCGGCCGGCATCTCCTGGCCTCTCGAGGTCGACCCACACCTCCCATCCCTGGTCCGCGAGACCACGCGCCAGGGGCGACGCGAGGCGGCGCACGGCGTCCCTGAGGAGCAGACGTCCGCGGCCCACTCCACGACGCGGGCCACTCGGACCGTGGTCGAGTCGTCGCCCGACCCGCTGCCCCAGGTGGTAGCCGGCCCGGCTGAGTTCGAGGAGCGCCGGCTCCAGTTCGGAGAGCGAGGCATCGTCGAGGCGCGTGCACAGCCCACCGGGGCCGAGGGTGGCGAGAGCGGCCGTCATCACGGACTCCGCCTCCGCGTCGGGGGCGTGTCGCCGCTCGTGGGCGTTGACCACGCCCATCAGGTAGGCGGTCCGCCAGTGCGCTTCCAGGAGGGCGGGTGCGACGCGTCGTTTGAGCCCGGCCAGTCGCGTCGTCCCGGGCGCCGGGTCGTCGATGAGCGCGGCCAGCGCCTCCGTGTCGCTGTCCGGGGCGAGACCGATGCGGGCCAGGTACCGCGACGCGCTGAGGGTCGTCCACTCGTCGGGACTCACGCGCGTGACGACCTGGGCGCGGCCCTGCTTGAAGAACGGGATCGAGTCGGGGTCGGCGTCCTCGGCCGTCAGGGTCCACGCGCCACTCTTCGTGGGCGTCGGGGCGAGGCAGGCCGAACGCCGCGGTCCGCTGCCCCCGTTGGCGTGGATGCTCGGCTCGTCGGCATGGTCGACGAGGTTCGGTGCCGACACGTACACGCTGACCCCGGCCTGGCGCAGGTACCGGCTCATCACCACGTCGTCGGCCCAGGTCGCGCCGTGTTCGCGGGCGAAGGGAGCGAATCCCGCGGCGATCTCCGCGGGAAGCAGGAGTGCCATGGTGGGGGTGTACTCCGGCATGGCGGGCGCCCAGCGGCGGCCGGCGAGGGCGGCGAGCCGGACCGCGCCGGCGTTGCGCGACTGCCAGTGGGCGTAGAAGGCCAGCGCGGCGTCGGGGACGGCCCGGGCGGCGGCCCGCACCTGGGTGAAGAAGTCGTCGACCGGCACCGCGTCGTCCTGGAGTACCAGGTGATGTGTCGCGTCGGCGGGCACGCGTGACCAGGCCTGGATGGCGGTGCGCAGCCCCGTGGGCGGGCCGTCAGGACGCGGGTCGAGGACCAGCGTGACCGCTTCGGGGTGGAGGCGCTCGACCAGTTTCTGCGCCAGGCCGCTTCTTCGCGGATGGGTCATGACCACCGAGCTCAACCGGATGTCGGCAGACCCGTGCATGGCGTATCCCTTCGAGGGGCGAGGCCCAGCCGTCGACGCACGCCGGAGATCGGCTACGTGTGCCGCTCCCGAGCCGGCGTGGCGGGGGCCGGGCGGCCTGGACGTCTACCAGGCGTCGACCCCGAGTAGTTTGCGGCCCAGCGGACTCATGGCCTCGACCTGCAGGTTGCTGAAGTAGCCCTCGGGCCGTAGGGCGCCCAGGCCGTGGGGCTGATCGTCCCGCACATAGCGGAAGAACTGCGCGAGGCGGGTCGTCGGCCGACGGTTGTGCGACGCGCCGTGCGGCATCAGATGATGCATGAGGATGAAGTCGCCGGCCCGCCCGGTCACCTCGACGCTCTCCAGATGGCTGATGCTTCGCCATTTGTCATGCAGCTGCCGGCCACCCGGGACCGCCCCGGCTTCTTCCTCGACGATGCAGTGACCGCGCGGGACGACGTGTATGCCACCGCCCCCGGACTCGACGTCGGTCAGGTAGTAACAGCCGCCTATCTCGATCTCCTCGGGAGTGAAGAGGAACTGCTCAGCCTCTTCGGGAACCGCCGGATCGAGGTGGAGATCCTGGCTCAGTTCGCCGTGCGCGGCGTCATTCCGAATCGTTATCCCGATCGAGCCGTCCCCGACTCGGAGCCTCGGGTACTCGAACAGCTGGGCCATCACCCTGTAGAGCTTCTCGTTCTGATGCAGCGGGATGAAGTCCGGGCCATCGAAGGTCTGGTTCCCGGGAGTATAGAACGGCTTTATCCGGCCGTCGAAGGACTCCCAGTGGTCCGGGATGGTCAAATCGCGTGGTAGTAGATCCAGGATCAGCCGGCGGAAGTGCTGGACCTCTTCCGTGGACAACACCCCGCGAACCCTGAGGTAGCCTTCCTGCCAGAAGGTCTTCACTTCTTCCTGAGTGAGCACGTCTTCCCTAGGGCGCATATCTCCCCACTGAATTCTTCGCGTCGTGCGAAGGCGACTGGAAGGTGGAACGACTCTGCTTGGTGATGCTATTGAGCCAGTAAAGTCGTGTCAACGAAGAGCCCTGCTATTACGGGCCGGGGAGGGGGTTTCGACCAGGTTCCGAGCCACGGAGCGGAGTGTGGTCATGCCGCTCAGGAGCGCGAAACCGGGAGGAACATAGCCGCGCTCGACCAGCCGGTCCGCGAACGCCGGATACCGTTCGAGTCGGCCGCCCGCCCTGACGTAGCAGAGGTCCAGATCGGGATCGCGCACCTGCTGGGACTTCTCCAGGGCACGCCGGACGGCCTCCTCCGCGCTGGTCCTGACGGGCCGTCGCTCCGTCGCGTGCCCGTCGCCGCCCCGCCGTCGCGTCGCGTCCTCGACACGGTCGGCGCCGGTCCGGGCCTCGCCGACGATCTCGTACCAGTCCGGCGTCACCAGGACCTCACCGACGTCCACCGCCTCCAACAGCGCCTCCCGAAGGTCGAACTCGGTGAGCTCCGAGCCCTCCGCGACCACGACGCGTGCCATGAGCCGCGCGGTCTCGGCGGGGCGGCTGACGGTCTCGACGTCGACCGCCCGCACGTCGGACATGCCGAGCAGCCGGTCCCTGATCGCTCCGAGATCGATCCATCGGCCGCCCGCGCGCGTCTCGTGCGGGAGCCGTTCCCGTCGACCCAGGGCGACCTCCCCCGCGACCTCGTCAGGGGCCGGATCCAGGCCCATCGCGGTGCTTCGCAGCATGGCCTCGATGCCGCGCAGCAGGGCCGCGCACTGGGTCGGGGGCAGCACCTCCGTGTCGCCGTGCACGGAAAGCTCCGCCGATCCGGAGTCCGACCACCGCACCGTCAGGCTGGCACCGTAGACATAGGAGGTCTCGTCCGTCGTGGCGCACCTGACCTCCGTCCTCATATCCGGGGAGGGGCCGGGCCCACCCCCGGCCGCGGAGAACAGCGCGCCCCACCCCTGGGGAGGCGGGACGAAGTTGAACGCCAGGTCCGTGGTCAGGCAGACGCCTCTGCGGTGTTGGGCCCGGACCCGTTCCTGGAAGAGATCGAACGGCTCGTACCTGCCGTACGCCGGATACCCCTGGGACAGCGTTTCCTGGATCCCGGCGGCGGTGGCGATCAGCGACCCGTCCCGCGGCACACAGGTCACGGGGGTGCGCTGTGCGGTGGCGCCGAGGACGCTGCGCAGTTCGGGGCTGTGGCGGTTGTCCAACGAGACGTTGACGACACAGGCGTCGCTCTCGCTCCGCCAGCACAACAGCTGTGCGAAGGCGGCCAGAATCACGGCTGAGGGCACCAGATCGGTGCTCGACATCACGCGCGCCAGAAGGCCGTCCGCGTGGTCCAGGCCGAGGGTGCACCGATAGTAGCGGCCCGCGGGCCGCTCCCCGACGTGTTGGGCGGCGTGCAGACGTGCCGGCGCGGTCGCGAAATGGCCCCGCAGGTAGCGCAGGGCGTCGGTCCGTTCGGCTTGGCCGTTCCGGCCGGCCTCCCACCGGGCGAGCTCCACGGGCTGCATGTCCGTGCCCCGTTGGCGTGTCGCACCTGGTACCTGCCCGGTCCGCGCGGCGAACAGCTCCGTCAGCTCGCCGTCGATCACGGTGTGGTAGTTCGCGTCGACGGCCACGTTGTCGGCGAGCATCGCCAGCCAGCCTCGGTCTCCGGACCTGAGCAGGTAGAACCGAACCAGGAAGTCCCCGACGAGGCCCTGCCGCTTCCTCCGGTACTCGCCCGCGAGCCTGGACAGCGCCTGTGCGGCGCCCTCCTCCGGGGCCAGGTCGACCACGGCCAGCGCCGGGCCCGCACCATGCACCCGTTGCCGCAGTTCGCCGTCGACCTGCTCCACGGAGGTCCGCAGGATCTCATGGCGTTCCACCAGGGAGCGGACCACACGACGCACCGAGCCCTCGGCGGTCGAGTCCCGCAGTGGTTCCGGCAACGGGCGCACGGCCTCGACGAGTCCCTTCTCGACGAACCACTGGAACCTCTGCGCCCGGGTCAGCGGGACGGCCGTCGAATGATCCCCGCCCCGCCGGCTCTCGTCGCCCCGGGCACCGGTCAGCTCGGCGCGTCGAGGGCCGGCGGCCGACGTCGGCTCCGGGGCCACCTAGGTCTCCTCCTGGCGAGGGCCGGGCGCGCTGCCGGTTCGGCTGATCTCGACGGATTCGTACAGCGCCCGGATGTTGCCCGAGCCGAAAGTGCGGGCACCGGCGCGCTCCACGATCTCGAAGAAGAGGGTCCCCCGAGGGTGCAGGGAGCGGGTGAAGATCTGGTAGAGCTGGCCGTCGTGATCCTCGTCGAACAGGATGCCCTGCGCTGACAGGTCGGCGATGGCATGGCTGGAGGGCCTGATCCGCCCGCCGGCGATCTCGTAGTACGCCGGCACCGGCGTCAGGAACGGCACGCCCACACCCTTCAGCCGCCGCACCGCCGCGACGATGTCCGCCGACTCCAGCGCCACGTGTTGGACGCCGGCGTCCCCGTGATCCTTGAGGAAGTCGTCGATCTGTCCCGGGAGCGCGTCCTCGTCGGGCTCGAGGAGGGTCAGGGTCAGCCGACCGTTCCCGCCCTGCACCACCTTGGAGTTCATCGCCTGGTCGCCGACCTGGACCCGCTCCTCGAAGATGACGGCGAAGCCGAGGGCGTTGGTGTACTGCTCGACGACGGGAGCCAGGTCGCCGGAGGCGAGGCACACGGCGATGTGGTCCACCCGTCCGAGGTCGCCGGGCGGTTCGTCCGCCGACGCCGTCAAGGTGACGCCCTCCGTCAGTTCGAGGGGATGGGCGCCGTCGGTCTGGTAGATGGTGTGGACCACGTCGCCGAAGGCCCGCACCTGGCAGCGGACGACACCCTCGATCTCCTGGGGCTCCGTCAGGCCGGTTCCGCCGGCCGCGGTCGCGTGACGGTAGGCGGCGACCGCGTCCGGGGTGCTGAAGGCGATGTCCGCCACGCCCTCGCCGTGCGCCGCCAGATAGCCGGCTCCCGGATGCTCGTTGGAGAGGGCCTCGGTGAGGACCATGGGGGTGCCCGAGCCCGACTGCAGCACGGTGACGCGCGAGGCTCCGTGCGACGCCTGCTCCCTGGTGCGGGAGCCCAGAACGGTGAAGCCGAAGTCCTCGAGTAACCGCCGGGTGCCGCCCGACTCCGCCTCGACGGCGAACTCAATGTGACTCAGCGTCAGATCAGGTGGGCGACTGGCCGTGGTCATGAGTGTCTCTCCCTTGTCTGAAACGGATCCTGTGCTGTCAGGACGATCCGGTGCGCCGGCCCGCGTCGGGGATCGCGTCGACGCTCGGTGGCCTACGGCTCGTTCTTCGCCACCAGCGCGGCCAGCTGTCGGATCGTCGGATGCCGGAACAGGTCGCTGACGGCCACCTTCCGGCCGGTCCACCGCGCGGTCGCGGCCGCCACCCGAACCGCCGCGATCGAGTCGCCACCCAGATCGAAGAAACTGTCGTCGATGCCCACCTCGGCGACGCCGAGCGCCTCGCTCCACAGCGTGACCATCGTGGACTCCACGGTGCTGCGGGGCCCGGCCGGAGTCTCCCGCGCCCGTGCCCGCCCGTCCTCCGCCGGCGGCGGCAACCGGGTGTCGTCGACCTTGAGATTCGCAGTGAGGGGGATGCTCGGAATCACGGTGAAGGAGGCAGGGTGCAGGTGCCTGGGCAGCGTCTCCTCCACGTGCCCGCGGAGCTCGACCGCGAGCCGCCGCTGGTCCTGCCGCTGCGTGCGCTTCCGCACCGGGTGGCTGGCCGTCTCGGTCCGCGCGGCACCGTCCGCCGCGAGCCGGTCGGCGAGGTCCCACGGGGTCCAGACGACGTCGGCGCCCTTCCGGGTCAGGAGCACGTCGTAGTCCCCGGTCTCGGAGCAGGAGACCCAGCTGAGCTCCGCGCCGTATCCGGCGTCGTGTGCCACGGCGTGCAGCTCTTCGGGGCAGATCCCGTGCTGACCGTCCGCGGGGCCCTCGTGCGCGTCGGTCCAGCGGGCGGTCGGTGCCGCGTGCCTGATGGTGTGCGCCGCCGCGAGAGCCTCGGAGAGGCGACCGTTGGGGACGTCGCGCAGCAGGAGCTGCGCGTCCTGGGAGTCGTCGAGCACCCGGGGGAGCCGGGACAGGTCGAGGATCGTCGACCGCCAGTCGATCGACGTCAGCTCCGCCGGCGGATCGCCCGCCGGCGTCGTCGTGGCGCGGTGCCGGTGCCCGACGTCGAGGACGACGTCGTAGCGGTACGCCGTCATCTCGTTCAGGTGGCGCCCGCGCCGTGGCATGACGCGCACGCCGCTCACGTCCCCGTGGCGGCGCGCGAAGTCCACGAAGAACCGCGGCGCGAGCAGCATCTCGTCGTCCTCCGCGAGCGACCTCGACAGCTTGGTGCGGACGGCCTCGACCATGGTCAACGGGTGACGGGCGGCGACCGCGACGGCCGCGTGGAAGGGCTCGGCGAGCAGTAGGTTGCGGACGTCGCCCACGAACACCGTGCCGCCCTCACGGACGGACGCCACCGCCAGGTCGAGCGTCTGTTCCAGATACTCGGCGCTCGGCATGTACTGGGAGACCGAGTTGATGACCACGGTGTCGGGTTCGACGAGTTCGAAGCCGCGAGGGTCGGTCGCCTCGCACTGCAGGAGCTGGACGTCGCCAGCCGGAGCGCGCGAGTCCAGCCGCTGCCTCAGCAGCCGCAGGGTCTCACCGGAGAAGTCCGTGCCCGCGTACCGCTCGACCCTGGGGACCAGCTGGAACAGCAGCAGACCGACGCCACAGCCGATCTCGAGCACGCTCCGCGGGCTGGTCTCCGCGATCCGGGAGACGGTGGTCCTCACCCACTCCCGCATGTGTGCCGCCGGTATCGGGGTTCCGTCGAAACTGCTGTTCCACCCCGTGAAGTCCTCCTCCGGTGGCTCGTCGGACGCGGGACCGGTCCCCTGGACCAGATCGAACACATGGCGCCAGTCGGCGACGTGTGAGTGCTCGACGTCCCTCGGTTCCGTCGCGGTGCCCGGGTGCGCAGGAACCACGTAGGCGTCGAGCCGTCTGTCCCCGGAGCCGTCGTCACGCGCCAGGACGACGGCGTCGTCCACCAGCGGGTGCCGGGTCAGTGCCTGCTCGATCTCTCCCGGCTCGACCCGATATCCCCGCACCTTGACCTGGCGGTCAAGGCGGCCGAGGAAGTGCAGCACCCCCTCCCCGTCCCGTCGGACCAGGTCTCCGGTCCGGTACCGGCGGCCGGAGGGTGCGGCGCCGGCGTCAGGCGGAAAACGTTCGGCCGTGAGCCCCGGGCGGTTCAGGTAGCCGCGGGCCACGCCGTGCCCGCCGATGTGCAGTTCCCCGACCTCGCCGTCCGGGACGGGCTGGCCGTCGGGCCCGAGAACGCAGGCGTGGACGTCGCGGATCGGCCGCCCGATCGGCGTCAACGCGGCCGGTTCGGTCGTCGAGCGGAGGTCGTGGAACGTCGCGAATCCCGTCGTCTCGGTCGGCCCGTAGAGGTGCACGAGGTTTCCGGGGAACGCCTCGCCCGCGGCTTGGCCGAGGGAGGACCGGACGGAGTCGCCGCCGAACAGCAGGGTGTGCACTCCCGCGAGTGCCCGGAAGTGCTCGGGCCGCAGCAGCCGGAACACGGGGCTCGTCAGGTGGAGAACCGAGACCGCGTCGCGTCGGATCCTCTCGCAGAGGCTGGCGATGTCCTCTCCGGCGAACGTGTAGACGACGCACTCGGCTCCGTTGGTCAGCGGCCCCCATATCTCGAACGTGGAGGCGTCGAACGACAGCGTGGCCAGCGCGGCCACCCGGTCGTTCGGCGTGACGGTGACGTAGTTCTGGTCCGTCACCAGGTTGATCACGTTGCGGTGGGTGGTCAGGACGCCCTTCGGGGTGCCGGTGGACCCGGAGGTGTAGCACACGTAGGCGACGTTCTCGGGACCGCACACGGCGGGGAGATTCTCGGACGGGTATCGACCGCGGTCATCGTCCAGGACGAGGACCGCGGCTTCGGACGCGGGCAGCAGCGGAGCCAGCCGCTTCTGGGTGACGATGACGTGGGCCGCGCTGTCCCGGCACATGAACGCCAGCCGTCTCGCCGGGAGATGGGGATCCAGGGGGACATAGGCGCCACCTGCCTTGAGGATGGCCAGCAGACCTACCAGCATGTCCACCGACCGCTCGACGCAGATCCCGACCAGCACGTCGGGCCCGACACCCAGTTCGCGAAGACGCCATGCCATCTGGTTCGCCCGACCGTTCAGCTCGCCGTAGGTCAGGACGCGGTCTCCCGAGGAGGAGGCCGTCGCCTCGGGCGCTCGTCCGGCGTGGTGCTCGAACAGCGCGTGAAGGGTGGCCTTCGGCGTGGAGGAAGTATCCTCGCGCTCCTGACGAAACACTGGCGCACTCCGTTTCCGCACGCGACCGTATTGCTCATGGGCGAGGTCGGGGGGCGTGGAATCGCCCGATCCAACCAGTCCCCGCTACGGCGGAGCCGGCCCGGATTCATCCTCTGGCAGTGTGGGAGAAAACTCGCGAATAGCAGGACGGCGCCCGCCGAATTCGCTCACCGAGGCGCATCCTTACATGCTGGACCGGGTCGGTCAACAGCCGCATCTTTCCTGGGAATCGGCCGGAAGTGGCTCGATGTGCTCTCGAAAGTCGGTAAGCGCTGCGGGAACCCCGCGGGCGGGCCTATCATAATTCGTGGGAGGTGATCCGCCACGCGAAGGGCGGTGGCCAACCGGGGGTAGACGTGCGAGAAGTGCCCCTGGCTGGTTTGGCCGTTGCCGGAGGCACTTCTCACACGAGGTCTGACGTGGGGGATGAGAGGTCGTGGGGTGCCGGTTCACGCCGGCCAGGCGGCCCGCGGCGCTTGGCTGACTCCACCGCGCGCGTCGGTGCCGGCGGGTGCCTCGACGCCACCGGACGCGACGATGGTCCCCGTGATGCCGTGACTCGCCATCCGCTCGGCGAACTCCAGCCACCCCTCGGCGCACTGCCGGGCCAGGTCGGCGAGACGGTCGGCGCAGTGTGGCGGAACATCCGTGAGCAGCTGTTCCCGAGCGCTGATCCCCGTGAAGTGCATGCTCAGCAACCGGAGTAGAAACCTGCCCGAATCGGACATGCGCAGTGCGGGGTCCCGGGCCAGCCGCTGGAGCGTGGTGACGTCCTCACCGGGTCTGCGATCCGCCAACGACTTGTGGGAGGTGGCCGGTCGGACTGGCGCTGGCTCCTCCACCGTCGCGTCCACCGTCGCGGCCCGCGGCGCTGGTCCCTCCTCGGACGGCCGGTCGACCGGATCGTCGGAGGCTCCGAACGTCGGGGGTGCGCCGCTTCGCCTTCGCTCCGGGAGGCGGCGCAGCCTCCCGTCCCGGCCGACTCGTGCGCGCGACTGAGGAATTTCCTCAGTTGACGATCTACGGACGACACCGACGGTCTTGGGCGACAGGCCGACGACCCCGGCGATCTTGCGGTCCGACCACTCGGCGTGCACCTCGACGACCCGGGCGGCGGCCGCCCGTCGGTCCGCCAGAGTCAGGGGCAGGCCGTGTGCGACGTTGAGTCGCACCGCCGTGACGAAGGCGTCGTCCTCGCTGCCGTCGAAGAAGCGCACGGCTATCGTCTCGTGTCCGAGCCTCTTCGCCGCGACCAGGCGGTGGGCTCCGTCGATGACACGCATCGTCTCGCGGTGAACAAGGATCGGTGGTAACTGGGCCTGTGTCTCAACGAGAAGGTTGACGTGGGATTCGTCTATCCCGGTCAGCCGCACGCATTCTCCGGGCGTCAGGAGATCGACCGGAACGAGGGCTGTGGGAAGACCTCGTTCGGGGGATCGGATCGCTGACGGGCCGGTGTGGACTGAACTCTTTATGCTCTCCTGAATTTTCATCAGACTCCCTGCGATTGACACAACCCTCGACAGATCCGGAATGGCGTTCTGCTCGTTTCAATCAGCGGCCACGCGTCGCGTCGCACGCGAATCCGTATGTCGTCAACCTGCGGGTGAAGGTGCGCGTCGCCTTGCGGCGCACGCGGTGCGGTGCCGGTCCGTCGTCAACACGGAACTGCCGAGCGCGCTCTGCCCGCCCTGCCTGAAAGGGAGAGCGCGCTCTGTTCCGGGGGGAGACGGCGCCGACGACCACATGGGGCCCGGTGGCCGCAGCAGGCCGCTCCGGCCACCGGTCCGTCGGATCTCCTGTGCCAGGGCCGTGGGTCCGTCGCCGACGGCACCGGTCGACCTGGGCGGCGACAGAGGTGACGGGCACGGGCATCGCGGGTCACCTCCGGCGCTCTCACGGCGATCGTGTCGACGCGGGAGTTGGTCCGATCCCGCGTTCGACGATGGTGCCGATGGGCGCTTTCACCCGGCTTTCATCCTTTGTTCGCCGGGCCGACCTCCTGCCGACCGCGCCGGACGTCGGGAGCCAGGTCCGAGACCGTCACCGGTGTGTCGAGGACGCGGTCACGACCGGTCTCGCGGAGCCGGCCGGTGAGCAGGTAGCTGCCCTCCAAACGGGCGCCGGCGCTCGACCCGCCGATGTGGACGTCCACCCGGCCCGGTTCGACGATGCGCCGGCCGGCGCGGCCGGTGAAGGAGGTGCGGTCGGCGTGGAGCTGGAACCGGACGCGGCCGCGGTGCCCCGCCGCGAGCTCGACCCGCGCGAAGCCGACGAGTTGCCTGACCGGCCGGGTCACCTGGGCGACCGGATCGCTCAGGTAGAGCTGGACGACCTCCGCGCCGTCCCGACCGCCCGTGTTCGCCACCGTGCAGGAGACCTCGATTGCGCCGTCCACGGGACAGGTCTCGGGTAGGGACAGATCCGAGTACGAGAACGTGGTGTATGACAGACCGTGACCGAACGGATAGAGCGGGGTCGGGTCCAGGCAGCTCTCCACGGTGGCGTGGACCAGCGGAGGCCCCAGGTAGGTACCCGGCTGGCCGCCTGTGTCTCGCGGCACGCTCACCGGTAGCCGCCCGGACGGGCTGACCCGACCGCTGAGTACGCGGGCGAGGGCGGTGGCCCCCTCCTCCCCGGGGAAGAAGGTCTGCACGATCGCCGCCGCGCGTTCGGCTGATCCGCCGAGCGCGTACGGTCTGCCGCTCAGCATGACGAGGACCACCGGCACCCCGGTCTCCAGCACGGCGTCCAGGAGTTCCTGTTGCACGCCGGGAAACCTCAGGTCCTGGACGTCACTGCCCTCTCCCGAGGTGCCCCGGCCGAAGAGCCCGGAACGGTCTCCGAGCACCAGGACGCACACGTCCGCCTCGCGGGCCACGGCCGCGGCGGGGGCGATGCCGGAGCGGACCTCCTCCTGCACGGGGCACCCCTCCGCGTGCACGACCGACTCCGCGTCGAGTTCGTCGACCAGCGCCTGCAGGACGGTCGGGACGGTGATGCCCATCTCCCAGTCGGGATACGCCTGGCCGACGTTGGACTCGAAGGAATAGCAGCCGTGGAGCGCCAGTGGATCGTCGGCCAGAGGGCCCACGACAGCGACCTTCCCCGGTGACATGAGGGGAAGCAGACCCGCGTCGTTGGCGAGGAGCACGATCGACTCCTCGGCCAGCGTGCGCGCCAGCGCGCGGTCGCCGGGCGGATCGAGGTCGAGGGTGTCGATCCGACCGTCGGCGAGGATGTCCGGCGTCGGCTGCCAGCCCGGGTCGAGGAGCCCGAGCTCGCACTTCTGCCGGAGCACCCGCTCCAGCGCGCGGTTCACGAGCGCCTCGTCGAGGTCGCCTGAACGCACCCGCTCGACCAGCGGCTCCCCGTAGCAGTTGGCGTTGGGCAGTTCGACGTCCACGCCGGCGGTGAGCGCCTGCGCCCCCGCGTCCCCGGGGCCGTCGGCGACCCGGTGCAGCTGTTCGAGGATGGAGATGGCGTTGTAGTCGGCCACCACGGTGCCGTCGAATCCCCAGGCATCGCGCAGCAGCCCGGTGAGCAACTCTTCGTCGGCGATCGTGGGTATCCCGTCGATCTCCGTGTAGGTGGCCATGACGGATCGCGCGCCTCCGAGCCGCAGCGCCATCTCGAACGGGACCAGCATCACGTCGGCGACCTCGCGGGTGCCCATCGGAACGGGCGCGAGGTTGCGGCCGGCCCGGGAGGCCGAATGCGCGGCGAAGTGTTTGAGCGTGGCGACGATTCCAGCGGACTCCAGGCCCCTGACGTAGGCGGAGCCGATCAGGCCCACCAGATAGGGATCCTCGCCGATGGTCTCCTCCACCCTGCCCCAGCGCAGGTCGCGCACGACGTCGACGACCGGCGCGAGCCCCTGGTGCACGCCGATCGTCCGCATTCCGGTGCCGATCGCCTCCGCCATGCGGCGCACCAGCTGCGGGTCGAACGACGCGCCCCAGGCGAGCGGAACCGGATACACCGTGGCGCCCCACGTGTGCAGCCCGGCGAGACACTCCTCGTGGGCGACGCCGGGGATGCCGAACCGGTTGCTGGCGACGATCTCACGCTGCGCGTTGGCGAGGGCCCGTACCCCCGCGACCGGGTGCACGGGCTTGGAGCCGAAGGCGCGGGTGAGCTGGCCGAGGCCGTGGCGGATGGCGTCGCTCCACTCGGCGGTGACCCAGACGAGGTCGTCGGGGACGAAGTCGTTGGGCTGGTGCGGGGTCACGCCCGAGCCGTCGACGCACGCGCTCACCCAGAGCCCGCCGAGTTGGGCGATCTTCTCGTGCAACGTCATCCGGGCGATGAGATCGGCCACCCGTGCGGCCGGCTCGCACGAGGTGTCCCGCCAGAGGGCGTCGCGGTCGTCGTCGTGGGCGGGACGGGGAGCGGTTGTCACGGTGTCTGCACACATCTGGGCTGCCGTTACCTTCCCGGTGGCGTTAGTCGGTGAGCGACCGGAAGAACTCGGTCAATCGAGGTACGTGGTAGTCGAAGGTGAACGCCTCACGCGCCGCCCTCATGCTGGTTCGAGACCTCCTGGTCCTCTTCTCCTCCCGGAGGAGTTCCGCGAGGTGATCGACGTCCCGGTAGAGGATCCCGACCCCCAACTCCCTGGCCAGCCTCTCCGTGCTGACGACATGACCGGTGTTGTCGCGCTGGATCCACGGCAGACCCGCGAGCGCGTAGGTGTGCAGCCGGGCGGGATAGTTCAGGTCCTCCCAGGACGCGCTGCGGATGTTGCCGCGGTTCGAGCTGGAGAAGACGTAGAGCCAGGCCGCGTCGTACCGCGACAGCTCCCGCACCCAGTCCTGCGGCCCCACCCGCGCGTGCGGGTGCAGACAGGCGTTGTCCCCTGCCTCAGCCGTCCAGCCGGAGGCCCAACGGCGGTAGAGCGCACCGTAGTGGTGGACATGGATCTTCCGCTTCGCCAGCTCGGCCATGGGCTCCAGGAAGATCCGACCGATGCAGACGGTGTGCGTCTCCTCCGGGTCCTCGGACAGATCCGAAAGGGCGGGTGCCCACTCGTTGGTCATGAGGTCCCGCTTCGGGAGGTCGCCGTCCATGACGATGCTCGGGCCCTCGGGCATCGAAGGGCCGATCGTCCGCCTGAACCACTCCTGGAGGTCCTCCGAGTGGAAGACGCGCCCCGCGCTGCGCAGCATCAGGTCCCGCAGCATGGGCCACATGCCGGTCTGCATGGCGGCCATGGGGCTTTCCTTGAAGTGAACGACGAAGGGTGCGAGTCCTGCCCGCCAGACCCTGTGCAGCAGCGGAAGGTTGGGCCAGTTCATCAGGCCGTAGACGACGTCCGGCGCGAACTCACGGACGCGGTCCTGCCAGTGCGCGTCATCGGGGATCCAGGTGATGTCCCCGAACGGGAGCGGCCCGCCGGTCTCCCAGAAGTGTGGCTTCTCCGACCACAGCCCGGCCAGTCGGTGGCCGGCCTCCTCCAGCGCGACGAGCTGCTCCGGGCCGTAGGCCATGGCCCCGGTGACGAGGATCCGCATGCCGGTTCGCCCGGTCGACCGAGCCGCCGGCGCGACTCCGCCGTACCTCGTCCTCTCGTCGATCGGAATGCCCTCTCGCACCGGCTGCCAGTTCAGCAGCTGGCCGGACGGCACGCGGTAGAACTGCCGGTACCGGGAGATGCCGTACCCGTGGCTGAGCTGGTTGGTGTCGGTTCCCCGGCCGGAGATGATCTTGTGGCGTTGGTCGGGGTGGTCCCCCCACTCGCAAGTCGCCGAGCCGGTGTACGCGAACGTCACGCCTCGTTTGAGGAGCGCCGACCAGAAGTCGACCTCCAGGGAGTCGGACACGATCTCCGTCCGCTCCCGCCAGCGGACGCCCTCCGTGAGGCTCCGCCTGTGCATCACCTGGACGAGAGCGAGGAAGTTGCCGCTCCGCACGTCCAGTCGCGAGATGACCTCGGGTCCCATAGCGGTGTGGATGCGGTCCTCCCCACCGACCGGGACGTCCTCGCGCAGCGTCGCCGACTCCTCGGCCGGTCCCCAGGCCACGTCCTCGTCCCGTCGGACCCACCGAACCCCGGAGTAGACCAGTCCCGCGTCGGGCCGGTCGCGCAGCGTCGTCACACAGGTTTCCAGATGGTCGGGGTCGTAGTGGTCGTCGGAGGGCAGGTAGCAGAGGAGGTCGCCCCCCGCGGCCGCGGTGGCCGCGTTGAGCGCGGCCCCGAGCCCGCGGTTCTCCGCCCACGCGATGTACCGGATCCGGGGGTCGTCGTAGGCGAGAACCTGGTCCTCCGTGTCGTCGTCGGACCCGTCGTTGACGATCACGACCTCGAAGTCCTGGTACGACTGGTCGAACAGGCTGCCCAGCGCCCGGGCGATGAAGGCGCCCTGCCGGTACGTGGGCATGAGGACCGAAACCACGGGTGGCCTGATCTCGGCAGGCGACATGTCCCGCTCCTTTCTGAAGGCTCGTCCTGAGAAGGAGGTCACTGGGGTGCTCCGGCGTGGGGGAGCGCGGGAACGCGACGGCCGTCACCCCAGGTGAAGGTCGATCTCCGCCGCCGTCGCCATGCCCTGCGCGATGGCCTCTTCCTGGTCGATGTACTGGTAGTTGGCGAGTCGTCCACAGAAGAAGACCGGGATCGGGCTGGTCGCCCGGATCTCGTCGCGCAGTTCCGCGTTGCGCCGTTCGTTCCCGCCGTCGAGACCCGGCACGGGATAGTGGCGTGCGGGCGCCCCGGGATATTCCTCGGTCACCACCGTGGCGGGCACGCGTTGACCGGTGGCGTGCTTGGTCTCCACGGTTCTGGTGTAAGGCCGGCGCAGCGAGGGCCGGTTCACCTGGTACCCCGGGGTCAGGGTGCTGTCCGGGTCGTCGAGCGGGGTGTAGCGGGAGACGGTGCGGATGCCTCGCCACTCCAGTTCCCCGGGACGTCGCACGAAGTCGTCCAGCGCGGCGGTCACCACCACGGCGGCGAACTCCCGGGCCAGGTCCTCGAGATCGGCGAGGGTGAGGGTGGCGCCGACAGTGATGGGTATCGGCCGGGCGATGTTCTCGATCACCTCCTGGGCGCCGGCGGGCGGAAAGAACTCCCAGGTGTCGCGGAACAGGCGTCGGTTGCCGTCGGTGCGCAGGTCGAGCCGCTTCGGCCCGAAGGTGCTGGACAGCGTGGACGGGTGCTGGCCCCACTGCTTGATGGAGTAGTCCCGCACGAACAGCCGGTACAGGGTCGGACCCATGAGGGACTCGCAGTACTCGGCGAGGTTCGCCCGCGACGGGGTGGCGGGCAGAACGGCCAACTCCTTCTCGATGGCCGGCCAGATCGGCAACGCGCGTAACTCCTCGACCTGTGGCGGCCAGGAGAGGAAGTGGCCTTCCTCGTCGGCGTCGTCGAGGAATATCTCGGTGATCACCTTGTGTTCGAAATTTCGCCGCATTCCGTGGAGCTGGACGAACTCGGCGACCTTCTGGTTCGATGTGTGAAAAATATGTGGGCCGTTGGGCTCGAACACGACGCCGTTCAGCCGCTCGGCACGGGAGTGGCCGCCGACCTCCCCGCCACGCTCGAAGACATGCACGGTGCGTCCCCGGTCGTGGAGCATCCGTGCCGCGGTGCAACCGGCCCAGCCCGCGCCTATCACGGCGACCCCACGCGGGGTGCTCATGGGATGCCCCCTGGGGATCGTGAAAGGCTGCCGTCGTCTGTCACGGCGGCCCAGTGGAATGTCCTGGTGGGAATCTCCGGTAAGGCTGCGAAGTTCATGCGGCAACTCCAGACGAGTCAAGCGCGTGCTCTGCTCTCGTTCCTCGGCTGGGCAGCACGAATCGACACGGCAGCGGAATCGCCGCCGTTGCTGGAAAGCGCCCGGCCTGTTGCTGCATTCAACGCCAATCCTGGCTGAGTCACAACTGGTCGGGGCTCGTTCGCTGCCCCGCGTCTGGGCGGGTGAAGCGCGCGACGTGAGCCTGGCGCGGGCCACTGATCGCGGCGAGCTCGATGGTGGGCCGGACGTCTGAGCCCTGCGAACGAGGCGTTCCGGCCTGTCGCCGGAACCGCGCGGGGCACGTGATGATGGACGGTGCCTGTCTGGTCCACTACGCTGCTGCACGATACGCGGGACCGCAGTTCCACCAGCCGCCGATACCCGTCGAGTTCGTGCCGGTCTCTCTTCTTCGTCTGCTCGGTCCGGGCGCTGCTCCGCGCCCGTGCGGACGTCCCTCGGCCCCGCCGTTGGCTTCTGGACCTTTCCCTTCAGTTTTCCCGTCTTCCCTCGGCGGCTTTCAGCGCGAACATCTTGGAGGAAGCGTGATCGGGATAGCCTTCGTAGGATGCGGATACGTCGCGGACCTCTATGCCGCGACCCTTCCCAACCATTCGAACATTCGACTCGTCGGGGTCTATGATCGGAGTGAGGCACGTCGTGCCGCCTTCCGGCATCACTACGCTGTTCCGGCGTACTCCTCGCTGGCCGAACTGCTGGCTGACCCGGAAGTGGGAATCGTCGTAAACCTGACGAATCCGCGGAGCCACGCCGATGTGACCCGCGCGGCTCTGCTCGCCGGCAAACACGTCTACGTCGAGAAGCCCTTCGCGTCGTCGTTGGCCGAGGCACAGGAACTGGTCGGCCTCGCCGACGACCGCGGCCTGATGGTCGCCAGCGCCCCGTGCAGCCTGCTCGGCGAGAGCGCCCAGACCGTGTGGCGGGCCGTGCGGGACGGGCTCGTGGGGACTCCGAGGCTCGTGTACGCCCAGCTCGACGACGGGCCGATACTCAGGATGCCCTTCCGGGACTGGATCAGCGTGAGCGGAGCGCCGTGGCCCTATGCGGACGAGTTCCGAACCGGATGCACGGTCGAGCACGCCGCCTATGCCCTGAGCTGGCTGACGGCCGTTCTCGGACCGGTCGAGGAGGTCGTGGCTCATGCGGCGCATATCGGCGACAACCCCCACCTGACCGGGGTGGAGCAGACGGCGGCCCCCAACTACGCGTCGGCGGGGCTTCGTTTCACCAGCGGCGTCGTCGGGCGCTTCACGGCGAGCATCGTGGCCCCCACCGACCGGTCGCTGCGCATCATCGGGGACGAGGGTGTGCTGTCGGTGTCGGACCTCTGGGACTACGGAGCGGAGGTCACCCTCTCGGACGAGGGAGGCGACGAGGTCAAGACGATCCCGCTGGTGCGCCCCTGCGACTACCCGCACCGCTACGAGGGGGTGCACACGATGGACTTCAGCCGCGGCGTCGCGGAGCTGGCGTCGGGGGTCGTCCGGGGCAGCAGCCGGCATCTGCCCATCGACCACTCACTTCACGTGCTGGAGCTGACGATGGCGATCACCGCGTCATCGAACGGCGAGGTGTTTCGTCCATCGACCCGGTTCTCCGACGTGTCCCCGATGCCATGGTCAGAATGAGCGTCGTCCGCGCCGGTGACGGGCGCGCGATGAGAGGCGGGAAGGCGGGCGGAACGGATGAGTGACACCGCGGGGAGAATCCTCGTCACGGGTGGGGCCGGGTTCATCGGCTCGGTGGTGACCGCCCGCCTGCTGGAGTCCGGCCACGACGTGACCGTTCTGGACGACCTGTCCACCGGATTCCGCGACGCGGTGCCGGACGGGGCGAAGTTCGTGGAGGGGCGCGTCCACGAGGCGGGACGGGTGTTGGACGCGTCCTACTCGGCGGTCGTCCATCTCGCGGCGTTCGCCGAGGTCGGAGAGTCGGTCCACGCACCTGAGCGCTACTGGTGGAACAACACGCTCGGCACCTTCGCCCTCCTCGAAGCGATGCGCCGGACCGGCGTCCGCGTCCTGGTCTTCTCCTCGACCTGCGCCGTCTACGGCGAGCCCCGGGGCATGCCCATCACCGAGGAGACCCCCACTCTGCCCATCAATCCCTACGGCTCGTCGAAACTCGCGGCCGATCGGATGATCGGCGACGAGTGCGTGGCCCACGGCCTGGCGGCGGTGTCGCTCCGCTACTTCAACGTCGCGGGCTCGTACGGCGAGCACGGCGAGCGGCACCGTCCCGAATCCCACGTCATCCCGTTGATGCTGCAGGTGGCCCTCGGACGCCGGGGGACGATGTCGGTGTACGGGAACGACTACCCCACCGACGACGGCACCTGCGTGCGCGACTACGTCCATGTGGTGGACATCGCCCAGGCCCATCACCGCGCCCTCCGTGCGGCGAGCGCCGGCCGGCATCTCGTCTGCAACCTGGGCAGCGGCACCGGCCACTCGGTTCGCCAGGTACTGGAGGCGGCGCGAGACGTGACCGGACACCCGATCCCGTCCCGGGACGAGCCTCGCCGGGAGGGGGATCCGGCCGTACTGGTCGCGTCGGCGGACAGGGCACGCCGGGAACTCGGCTGGGATCCGGAACGCCCGGGACTCCGGCGGATGGTGCGGGATGCCTGGGACTTCGCCCGCAGCCACCACGCCTGACCGGGGGGCCGAGCCGATCACGGGCGACCGAGGTCAGCGTTCCCCGACAACGACCACGCCTGGGTCAGCGTGGGCAACGGCTGGTGGACGGAGCCGGTCGTCCTCGGCCGGGACACGGTCTCCGACGCGCTGGTGCCCGTCTGCGCGGAGCCCGGCGATTCCGGGGGCTCCTACAACAGCGGCGACCAGGCCCAGGGCGTCACCTCGGGCGGCTGGGGCAACTGCTCCGGCGGCGGTGATACCTGGTACCGGCCGGTCAACGAGATCCTGGCCGCGTACGGCCTGACCCTGCACACGGCGTGAACCGACGGACGGGCCACCACGAGACGCCGGTGGCCCGTCCGTCTCACCCCGCGGGCTCGGCCATCGGCGGGCCGACGTCGTGCGCCGGAGTGACGGTGCGCGGTCCGCCCGGCTGGGTGATGGCGGCGCGCCGGACGGCGGCGCAGGCTTGACGGGTTACGCCGTCTCCGCAGGAGGACCTGATGCTCCGCCGCGCCCACGCCCTCGCGCTTGCCGCCGTCACCGCTCTCACCGCTACTACCACGTCCTCGGCTGCGGACGCGGCAGTTGCGAGCGCGGACGCCGAGGTCCGCATCTTCTACGTCTACGCGCCCGACGACGAGATCCACTTCAGCATCGACGCCGAGGGCGATCCGTTCTCCCGGCCGCTGCCGGGGCTGCCGGACGGTCTGCCCACCGACGCGCGGGGCACGTTCGCGGTCACGCACGACTTCACCGCCACCGGGCAGACCGCCCGGGTTGAGGGGGAGGTGGACTGCCTGCTCACGGGCGGCGGCACGGCGAGCCTCACGGCCGTTGTCACACACGCCACCGACGACTTCGCCGACTGGATCGGCCACCGCGTGGGCGTCAGCCTTCACGACGGCGACAGCGACGGGCGCGGCGACCGCCTCGGTTTCTCCTGGGCGCTCGCTGTCGACACCGTCGACGTGGGGGGAGCCTGCCTGGCGCCCGCGCCCTTCGCTCCCGTCATCGCCGGAGACATCGACGTGCGCCACGCCGAGTTGCCGAAGGGGACGGGCGGCGCGGCGGCGCTCAGTCGTCGGTGAGTCGTCGACGCATCTCGGCGGCCTGGGGCAGGCCGAGTGCCTCGTAGTGGCCGAGCGCCTGGCGCCAGTGGGCGCGGGCCGACGCGCGGTCGCCGAGGGTGGCGTGGACGGCGCCGATGCCCGCGTGGGTGTCCGCCCGCCACTGCCGATGGTCCCCCTCGGTGGCTCGGGCCAATGCCTCGTCGTGTGCGCTGAGCGCCTCGGCTGTGCGTCCGCAGGCCGCTCGGGTGGCAGCGAGCGCGTTCAGCACGGGTGATGATCAGCCCGGCGTTGCCCAAGGCACGGGCGAGTGTCAGCGTCTCGTCGTGCACGCTCAGGGCCCGCTCCAGATCGCCCCGGTTCCGGTGCGGGTCGCCGAGCGTGCGCAGACAGTGCGTCTCCATGAGGCGGTAGCCCGTCTCGCGGGCGAGGGCCAGCGCCCGGTGGATTCGGTCGAACGCCTGCTCGTCGCGTCCCAGGCTCCTGAACGCCTCGGCCGGGCCGGAGAGCACGTTGGCCTGGTTGGCCCGGTCGCCCTGGTCCCGGCACAGTTCGAGCGCCTCTTCGAGGGGCGCACGGCCGCGTCGGCCTCCGCCAAGGAGTCGTCGACGGCCGGGGCCGCCCGGAGCGCCCGGGTGCGACGGCGAGAACACCCTGATGTCGTCGATACGTCTGACCAGCGACGTCTCCAGCTGGAACGACGTGTGGACCGTCGGCGACAAGGCCGGTCTGACGAACCTGGCCGGCTGGCGCGAACGGGCCGAGGAGTGCGCGGACACCGGGGACTGCGAGCGGATCTGGGAGAAGGACGATCCGGTCGCCTGGCCGCCCGAACCCCCGGACCACACGTACGACCGAGTGCCCTGACGACCACCGCGCCGGACGGGCGGCGTGCCCCGCCCGTCCGGCGCCACGCGCGCGATCGCGGTCAGCGGACCTCCGCCAGGAACTGCGTGGCGGCCAGTTCCGCGTAGAGGGGGCTCTCGCCGACCAGGTCCGCGTGGGTGCCGACCGCCTGCACCCGGCCGGCGTCCATCACCACGATCCGGTCCGCCGTGGTCACCGTGGACAGCCGGTGCGCCACGACCAGGACCGTGGTCTCCAGGGCCGCGTCGGCGACCGTGTCGCGCAGCGCGGCCTCGTTGACCGCGTCCAGCTGCGAGGTCGCCTCGTCGAGCAGCAGCAGCCGAGGGCGGCGGAGCAGCGCCCGGGCGATCGCCACGCGCTGGCGCTCGCCGCCCGACAGCTTGGTGCCGCGGTGTCCGACCACGGTGTCCAGGCCGTCGGGCAGCCGGCCGACCAGGGCCGCCAGTCGCGTGATGTCGAGCGCCTCCCGCAGCTCCTCCTCGCTCGCCTCGGCCACGCCGAACAGGAGGTTCTCGCGCAGCGTGCCGGAGAGCACGGGCGCGTCCTGCTCCACGTAGCCGATGGCGGCGCGCAGTTCGCCCAGGTCCCAGTCGTGCACCTCGCGGCCGTCCAGCAGCACGCGGCCGGCGTCGGCGTCGTAGAACCGCTCGATCAGCGAGAACACGGTGGTCTTGCCCGCGCCCGACGGGCCGACGAACGCGGTCATGCCGCGCGGCGGCACCGTGAACGACACCCCGTGGTGGACGTACGGCAGTTCGGCGGCGTAACGGAAGCGGACGTCCTCGAAGGTGACGGAGACGGGGGCGGCCGAGGAGGCGGCGGCGAGCGCCGGCCCGGGGGAGGGCTCGGCGGGGAGCCGGCGCACCTCCTGGATGCGCGAGATCGCCGCCGCGCCCACCTGGTACTGCGTGACCGCGCTGACGACCTGCTGGATCGGGCTCATCAGGTAGAAGACGTAGAGCAGGAACGCCACCAGGGCGCCCACCTCGATGGAGTCGGTGGCCACCCGCGCCCCGCCGACCGCGAGCACGGTGATGAACGCGACCTGCATGGACAGGCCCGCCGTGTTCCCGGCCAGCGCCGACCACTTGGCCGCCCGAACGCTCTGTCGCCAGGAGTCCTCGGCGGCCGCGTGCAGCGTCCGCTCCTCGTTGGCCTCCGCGCCCGACGCCTTCACGGTGCGCATCGCGCCCAGCACCCGTTCGAGCGCGGCGCCCATCTTCCCGACCGACTCCTGGGCCCGGCGGCTCGCCTTGTTGATCGCCGGGACGATCAGCCCGATGACCACCGCGGCCAGGGCGATCACGCCCAGCGTGACGCCCAGCAGCACGACGTCCACCAGTCCCATCGCGACCAGGGTGGCCAGCAGCGTCAGCCCGCCGGTGCCGAGGCCGATGAGCGAGTCGGTGGTCATCGCGCGCAGCAGCGTGGTGTCCGAGGTGGCGCGGGCCAGCAGGTCCCCGGGCTCGGTGGTGTCCATCGCCGATATCCGCAGCCGCAGCAGATACGACGTCAACGAGCGGCGGGCGGTCAGCACCACGGACTCGGCGGTGCGTTGCAGCACGTACGAGCCGAGCGCGCCGATGCCGGCGTTGGCCACCACCAGCAGGCACATCAGCAGGAGCGTCGCGCCTATCGCACGGTCGTCGGCCAGGTCGCCGATCAGCCGCTGGGCGACCAGCGGCAGGGCGAGGCCGGTGGCTCCCGTGGCGAGTGACAGGAGGGCGCCGCCGACCAGCGCGCCGCGGTGCGGCCGCACATAGCCGAGCAGCACCTTCCAGGCGCTCGGCTCGTCGTTCGCCACGCCCTTGGCGGCGTCCGGGCCGTCCGGCCCGTCCGCGCCGTCCGACACGTCCGTCCTGTCCGCGCCCTCGATGTCGCGCGCAGTGTCCACGCGGTCGCCTCCCTGTGGATGGTGGGGCACCGGCCCCTTCTCGAACCGAGGGACGCCACGCCGCACGGCGGAAGTTGAGCCTACCCACGCGTTTCGTCGCGGAAGGACCGAGCCCGCCTCTCCTCCCGCCCACCTGCCGCTGGCGCCACTTCGGCCGCCGGACATCGTCCCGTCACACGGGGTGGGCATATACCGGGTGTCCCCACTTCCCTCATGCCCCTACGCTCCGCTCGGCGCGGGCGTACACAGAAGGATGACCTGACCGATGTTCCCGCTCCGGCTCGACGAGCTGCCCCGAACGTCGTTCCCCCCGCCCCTCGCCGCCGCTCCCGCTCCCACACCCGCGCCCGCTCCCCTCCGGGTTCGCTTCCCCGTCACCGTGGCCCACGTCCGCCACCTGCTGTGCCTGCTCCCGCTGCTGGTGATCGGGGTATGGGCGGCGGTCAACTGGCGCGTCATGTACGACGGCGCCGCTCTGCTGGCGTCCGCCGACCCCGGGTGGCTGCTGGCCGGGGCCCTCTTCACCTTCCTGTACTGGGCGAGCGCCGCCTGCATCCGGCAGGGAGCCATCGCGGAACGGCTCCCGCTGGGCCCACTGCTCGCGACACAGATCGCCGCCGGCGCCGCGAACCAGGTGCTTCCGGCCGGCCTCGGCCCGCACGCCATCATGCTGCGCTTCCTCCGGCGCCGCGGCATACCCCTCGCGCGGGCCACCGCCTCCCTCGCCCTCTACACGCTGGTCAAGCCGGTCACGCGCCTCCTGGTCATCCTCGCCTTCCTCATGACCTTTCCCGGCACGATGCGACTCGACGAGTTCGTCCTGGACGCGCGGATGCTGCTCCTGACCCTCGCGGGCGTGGTCACCTGCCTCGCCGTCGTCCCGCTGGTGGCGGCCGTAGCCCCGCTGCGCCGCCTGACACGCGCGTTCCTGCGCACCGCCCTGACCGACGCGCGGCATCTGCACACCCGGCCCAGCCGCGTGCTCGCCCTGTGGGGCGGGGCGGCCGCCTTCCCGCTGCTCCAGGCCGCCGCGTTCGCCTCGGTCGGGGCCGCACTCGGGCTGCCGCTCCCGTGGCACCACGCCGTCTTCGTGCATCTCGTCGCCAACGCGGCGGTCGGTGCCATCCCGACGCCCGGCGGCATCGGCTCGGTGGACGCGGTGCTGGTCCTCACCCTCGCGACCTTCGGCGCACCGATGGCCCTGGCCACGTCGACCGTGATCGGGTACCGCGTGCTGACCGTCTGGTTTCCCCTGCTGCCGGGGGTACTCGCGTTCTCGGTCCTCGTGCGTCGCCGGATGCTGTGACCGAACCCGGGGCGCGCCACCGGGTTCGGCCTGAGGGGGAGGTGCGTCGGCGGCCGATCGACGCCAGGGGATTGACATGATCGCGTCAAGGCGGGTACCATCGAAGGAGCGGCAACAGGGCGAACGGAAAGGTGACCTGATGCCAGAGGCGCTCTCCGCGGATCCGATCCTCTCCCTCGCCCACCCCGAAACGCTGCCCGATCCCTTCCCCGCCTACGCCCGGCTGCGCGAGCGGCCACCGTTCTTCTACGAGCCGCTGGACTCGTGGATGTTCAGCCGGCACGCCGACTGCGTGGCGGTGCTCCGGGACAGCGCCCGGTTCGCGGCGGACTGGCGCCGGGTCGGCGAGCAGGTGCCGCCGCAGGCCCTCAGCATGCTGACGATGGACCCACCGGAGCACACCGCGGTGCGGCGCCTGTTCCTGGAGGCGATGCGCGACCACGCGGGGGAGGCCCTGGAGAGGGCGATCGCGGCGCGGACCGAGGAACTGCTGTCGGAGCTGGCGCGCCGCCCGTCGTTCGACGTCCGCGCCGAACTCGCCGAACCCCTGGCCCTGTCGGCGACCTGCGGATATCTGGGCGTCCCGGTGCCGGACGCCGCGTCGACGAGTCGGATCGCCGGCGTGGTCGGCGCCGCCATGGACGCCGGACTGTGGCCGGAGCGGGCGGAGCCGATGGGCGCGGCGTACGGCGAGCTGGCGGGACTGGTGGCGGGCTGGCTGGCCGATCCGCCGGAGCACGGCGTCGTCGGTGACGTCGTCCGTCGGGCGGCGGAGAGCGACGTGCCCGCCCCGGTCATCGCGAACACCGTTCGGGCGCTGTTCTTCAGCGGGTACAGCTCGGGCAGCAAGCTGCTCGCGCTGGCCCTGGTGGCGATCCTCCACGACCGGGCCGTCGGTCTCGCGGAGCTGAGGGACGCCGACATCGTCCGGGCCGTCGACGAACTCGTCCGTTTCGCCGGGCCTGTTCAGGCCGTCGCCCGCGCCTGCGTGACCGATACCGAGGTGGGCGGGACGTCCGTACGGGCCGGGCAGGGCGTGACGTTACTGCTGGGCGCCGCGAACCGCGATCCGGCCCGGTTCCCGCGACCGGAGACGGTGCTCCCGGACCGACACCCCAACCCGCATCTCGGCTTCGGCCGTGGCCCGAAGTCCTGTCTCGGCTCGCCGTTCATGGCGGTCTTCGCCCGGGTGGTCCTCGGCACGCTCGCCGACCGCCATCCGTCGGTCCGGCCGCTCGGTGACCCCGCGTTCCTGCCGAACCTCACCCTGCGCAGCCTGGACCGGTTCGAGGCCACCCTCCGGTGAGGGTGATCGGGGCCGCGTTCGGGCGGACCGGGACGAGTTCCGTGCGGCTCGCGCTGGAGACGCTGGAACTCGGGCCGACCCATGGGATGAAGGCGCTGTTCGACGATCCGGCGCACGCGCGGCGGTGGCTGCGCCTGGCCGACCGCGCCGACGGCGCCCACGCCGACTGGGACGGCCTGCTCGGCGCCTACCGGTCGACCGTGGCATGGCCGGCCACGTTCTACTGGCGCGAGCTCATCGCCGCGTACCCGACGGCCAGGGTGCTGCTGGTGACCCGCGATCCGGAGGCGTGGTACGCCAGCATGGCCCGCACGCTGTACCGCACCCGGCCGCGCGACGACGGGCGGGCGGTCGCCGACCAGCTGATCGAACGGGTGGTGTGGCAGGGCACGTTCGGTGGTCGCTTCGACGACCGCGAGCACGCCATCGCCGTCTACCGGGCCCACCAGGCCGAGGTGCGGGCCACCGTGCCCGCCGACCGGCTGGTCGAGTTCGAGGTCGGCCAGGGCTGGGGACCGCTGTGCGCCGGACTCGGCGTGCCGGTGCCCGCCACGGCGTTTCCCCGAGTCAACACCACCGACGAGTACCTCCACCGTGCCCAACGGGCCGGCGCCCTGCCCGCGGACCACCGAGGAGATCCATGACCGCACCGGACCTGACCGTCTCGTCGGACACCGATCCGTACGGCGCGGTCGCCGGATACTACGACCTGCTGCACATCGGGTCCGCCTCGCCCGGGCTGGTGTCGTTCTTCGTCGACCTGGCGCCGCCCGGCGGGGACGCGCTGGAGATCGGCCCTGGTACGGGCCGGATGACGCTCGCGGTCGCCGAGCGCGCCGGGAGCGTGCTCGGCCTCGAACGCTCGCCCAGCATGCGCGCGGTGCTGCTGACCAAGCTGGTGTGGCGTCCCGAGCTGCGCGACCGGGTGACGGTGCTCGACGTGGCCGCGCCCGGCTTCCGGCTCGGCCGGCGGTTCGACTACGTCTACCTCGCGGCCGTGCTGGAGCACGTGCCCGCGGCGGCACGGCCCGCGCTCTTCGCCACGCTCGCGGAGCACCTCGCGCCGGACGGCGTGCTGGCGATGGACATGGTGCACGACCAGGAGGTCCCGGACCGGCCGGAGCGCGAGACGCGGTCGGCGCGCGTCGGCGCGTGCCGGTACGCGCTGTCCTCGGCCGCGTGGCCCCTCGGTCCGGATCTCGGCCGCGTCCGGCACGTGTACCGGACCTATCACGGCGACGAGTTGGTGGCGACCGAGACCGTGGAACGCGACCATCACCTGCACCGGCCGCCCGGCGTGATCGCCGACCTGCGCGCGGCCGGGCTCGCCGTCGTCGGCGGCTCGGCGCTGGGCGACGAACGGACGCCGTTGAGCGACAGGGGCACGCTGGTCGCCCGGCACGAAGGCCTACCTGTGTGAGGCGAACGACCATCCGACGAGAGGAGGCGCGGATGCGCTACATCTACTGAACGGGCTATGAACCAACGAGCTGAACCAACGCTGAACCAACGCGGCCGTGGCCCGGCGTTCTCGTCGCCGGGCCACGGCCCCCCGCACGACGGCCCGGCACGACGGCGCCGCACGATGAGGGGTGAACGACCCGAGGAGCGGAAACGTAAGGAGCGGAACAGATGACCGGCCAGACTCTCGACCCGGCTCGGGGCGTGCTCCCGGCCGCCACGCCCCTGAACCGACGGTACGACGCGGACCGGCTCGCCGCCGAGATCCGCGCCCTGCGCGCGAGCCCGTGGCGGTCGCAGCGCTCCATCGGCCAGGACGGGATGATCCGCGAATCCACGGTGGACTGGACGATCCTTCCGCTGCGCAGTCCCGGCGGCGACCCCGCGCGCACCGACGCCGGCGGCGCCGGCCCGGTCGAGCACGCGGCCACGCCGCATCTGGCCCGGGCGCCGTACGTGGCCGAGATCCTGCGCGGGTTCCCGACGCAACTGCTCGGCGTGCGGCTGATGGCGTTGGGACCGGGCGCGCGCGTCCGCGAGCACCGGGACGGCAAGTTCGGGATGCCGTGGGGACTGGTGCGGCTGCACGTGCCGGTCATCACCAACCCGGAGGCGTACGTCGTCATCGGCGGCGAACGGTTCCACTGGGACGCCGGGCGGCTGTGGTTCGGCGACTTCGACCGTCCGCACCACGTGGGCAACTCCGGCGCCGAGGCGCGCGTCCACCTGGTCCTGGACTGCCTGGTCAGCAGGGCGTTGCTGGAGCTTTTCCCGGACCACGTGGGCGACGGGCTGGCCGACCGGGGCGTCGTGCTCGCCCGGGAGCCGGTTCCGCTGTCCGCCGCGGAGCTGCGGGCGCTGCGGTGCCGGTTCGCCATGCCCGCCCGGTTCGCGGAGTGGTCCGAGGAGGAGCCGGTGGCCGGCCCGGCGGAGACGGTGCCGGCGGAGCTCACGGTCGACGACCGCCACGGACCCGTCCTGAACGTGTCGGGCGCCCCGGCGTTCGGGCTGGTCCACGTCGGTTCGGGCGAGTTCCGCCTGGCCGGCTGGTCGGAGGAGCGCACCCTCCAGCCGGAGCTGACCGCGGCCGAACCGTGCGTACGGTTCCGGGTCCGCAAGGCCGGCGCGGTCAGCGAGTCGGCGGTCCCGGCCCAGCCCGTGCGATGAGCGGCGCCCTCGGAGGCGCAGGGGCCGGGCAGTTGGGTCCGGGACCTCAGGACGTGATCTGCTCGCGCACGTCGGCGGCGTACGCCGTCATCCGGACGTAGACGCCGGGGTAGCCGGGTCGGGCGCATTCGTGCCCCCAGGAGACGACGCCGGCGAGCACGCCGTCGACCACCAGCGGGCCGCCGCTGTCGCGGTTGCAGGCGTCGACGCCGCCCTCGGGGAAGCCGGCGCAGAACATGATCGAGGCGTCGACCTGTGTGCTGTGCGACGCGTACGCCGCCTCGCAGTCGGCGTCCGCGACGATCGGGACCTCGGCGGTCATCAGCTGGTCGGCGCTGGTCCCGGGGTAGGCGGTCCAGCCCCACCCCAGGATGCGGGCCATGGTGCCGGGGGCGTACAGGTGGGTGTCGGTCGGCGCGGCGAACGGCAACGGCTCGTACGGCATCTCGTCGGCGAGCGTGAGCACGGCGATGTCGGCCACGTTCGTGTCGGCGTCGTAGTCCGGATGGAGCCAGACGTCGATCACCTCCCGCACGGTGCCGTCGGAGCCCAGTCGTTCGGTGCGCCCGCCCACGACGTACGTCGACAGTTCGCTGGTCGGATCGCCGTCCACGCAGTGGGCGGCGGTGACGACCTTGGACGGCGCCACGAGGGTGCCGCCGCACCTCGGCACGTACTCGGTGCCGACCTGCATCGTGAACGGATACGCGTCGGTGGTCGTGGGCGTGCCGCCCACGATGAACGGGGCCGGCTCGGCGGCGGAGGCAGGGGCGGCGGCGGGCAAGGAGACGGCGGCGGCGACGGCGGCCACGAGGGCGAACGCCGCCCACGGTCGGCGACGGGTGAGGAACGCGGAGGCAGTCATGGGGCTCCTGACCTTGATGGTGAACGGAGGCCGCCGGCCCGGTGCGGCCGGTGGCGGGTGAGGCGGGCGGGTACACGTCCCGCGGCGGTGCCGCTCGCGGGGGAGTGGGGGATCGGGCGCCCCCCGTCCGCCCGATCCCCGAGGAGAACGCGCTGCACCAATCCACCCTGTGCGGCTTCGTCGGTTCGTCGGTCGTCGGTGAGGTGCGACGCCTTCACCCTCCTCCCGTCGCCGACGGGCAGACAGTGCCCCGCGTTTCCCAGGGACTGTCAGTACCAGGCTGTCGCGGGTGCCGCGGCCACATACTGAGGGCGTGAGCGAATCCGGGGAACTGGGCAGGGCGTTACGTGGCTGGCGCGACCGCACCTCCCCCGCCGCGGTGGGCATACCCGCCGGCGGCGTGCGGCGGGCCGCCGGTCTGCGGCGGGAGGAACTGGCACGGCTGGCCGGCGTTTCGGTGGACTACATCGTCCGCCTGGAACAGGGCCGCGCCACCACTCCCTCGGCGCAGGTGCTGTCCGCGCTGGCCCGCGCGCTGCGGCTGTCGCAGGCCGAGCGCGAGCACCTCTACCTGCTGGCTGGTCAGGCCGTGCCGGGACCCGGTGAGGTGTCGTCGCACATCCCGCCGAGCGTGAGGCGGCTGCTCGACCAGCTGGAGGGGGCGCCGCTGAGCGTGTACGACGCGATGTGGAACCTCATCCTGTGGAACCCGTTGTGGGCCGCCGCCCTGCACGGGGACGCCGCCACGTGGCGTGGGCGCGAGCGGAACGTCGCCTGGCGTCTCTTCGTCCTCGCGCCGCGCTCGGCCATCACCATGCGCGGCGGGCAGCGTGAGTTCGAGACGGCCGTCATCGCCGACCTCCGGACGGCGACCGCCCGTTACCCCGCCGACGCCGGCCTGCGGGCGTTGATCAAGGACCTGCGGGCGGCCAGCGCCGACTTCGCGCGGCAGTGGGACACCGGGATCGTCGGCGTCCACGCCTCGCACACCAAGACCATCCGGCACCCCGACGTCGGCACGCTCACCCTCGACTGCGACACCCTGACCGTCCCCGGCAGCGACCTGCGCATCCTCGCCTACACCGCCGCCCCCGGCAGCGACAGCGCCGACCGGCTCAAGCTCCTCGACGTCATCGGCACCCAGCCCCTGGCCGACGACCGCGCGCCGCGCCAGGTGCACTGAACGCGCCTATTGAGCCGCGCCCGTCCGGTGGTTACTGTCGGGTCACAACCACGTCGTCCGAGCCGAGGGAGCGGGCCGTGGACTTCGCCCACTCAGCGCGGGGACGGGAGTACGTCGACCGCGTCGCCGCGTTCGTCGACGCCGAGATCCTGCCCCGCGAACGCGAGTACCTCGGCGCCCTGCGTGCCCAGGCCGACCGTTGGGCGGTCCCGCCGCTGATCGAGGAGCTCAAGGACAGGGCCCGCCAGCAGGGCCTGTGGAACCTCTTCCTGCCCGACCCCCGACACGGCGCGGGGCTGAGCGTGACGGAGTACGCGCCGCTGGCCGAGCTGATGGGCCGGTCGCCCATCGCACCCGAGGTGTTCAACTGCAACGCCCCCGACACCGGAAACGCCGAGGTCCTGCTCCACCACGGCAGCGACGAACAACGCGCGACGTGGCTGGAGCCGCTGCTGCGGGGGCGGATCCGCTCGGCGTTCTGCATGACCGAACCGGGCGTGGCCTCCTCGGACGCCACCACCATGGAGGCGACCGCGGTCCTGGACGGCGACGAGGTGGTGCTCAACGGCCGCAAGTGGTGGAGCACCGGGATCGGGCACCCCCACTGCCGGTTCGTGATCTTCATGGGGCTGACGCACCCCGACGCCGACCGCCACCGGCGGCATTCCATGGTGCTCGTGCCCACCGACACCCCCGGGGTGCGCATCGAGCGGATGCTGCCCGTCCTCGGCTACCTCGACGAGCCGTACGGCCACGGCGAGGTGTCCTTCACCGACGTGCGGCTGCCGCGGGACGCGATCATCGCCGGTGCGGGCCGCGGCTTCGAGATCGCCCAGGGCCGGCTGGGTCCCGGCCGCATCCACCACTGCATGCGTCTCATCGGCATGGCCGAGCGGGCGCTGGAGCTCGCCTGCCGCCGTTCGACCGAACGCACCGCGTTCGGCAAGCCCCTGGCCAACCTCGGCGGCAACCGCGAACGCATCGCCAGGGCCCGCATCGCGATCGACCAGGCCCGCCTGCACGTCCTGCACACCGCGTGGCTGCTGGACACCGCCGGCCCGCTCGGGGCGATCACCGCGCTGTCCGCGGTCAAGGCGTCGGTCCCGGCCATGACGCAGGAGGTCGTCGACATGGCCATCCAGCTGCACGGCGGCCTCGGCCTGTCCGACGACACCCCCCTGGCCGGCTTCCTGGCCGCCGCGCGGGCCCTGCGCCTGGCGGACGGCCCCGACGAGGTGCACCTCGGGCTCGTCGCCAGACACGAGCTCGGCAGACACAGGGAACGATCCGCCGACAGGGAGCCGCCCGGATGACCACCCGGACCACCCGGACCACCCGACAGAAGATACTGATCACCGGAGCCAGCGCCGGACTCGGCGAGCAGATGGCCCGCGACTTCGCGGCCGTGGGGCGCGACCTCGCCCTGTGCGCCCGCCGCACCGACCGGCTGGAGCGGCTGCGGGAGGAACTGGTCGCCGCCCATCCGCGCGTCACGGTCTCCGTGCGCGCCCTGGACGTGAACGACCACGACCACGTCTTCGAGGTCTTCCGCGCCTTCCGTGCCGACCTCGGCCGCCTCGACCGGGTCATCGTCAACGCCGGACTCGGCAAGGGGCAGCCCGTCGGCACCGGACGTTTCGACGCCAACCTGCACACCGCTCGGACCAACTTCACCGCCGCGCTCGCCCAGTGCGAGGCGGCCGTGGAGATCTTCCGCGAGCAGAACGCGGGGCATCTGGTGGTCGTCTCCTCGATGAGCGCCATGCGCGGCATGCCCCGCAACCTCACCGCCTACGCGGCCTCCAAGGCCGGCGTGGCCGCGTTGGCCGAGGGCATCCGCGCCGAGCTGCTGCGCACCCCGATCAGCGTCACCACCCTCTTTCCCGGCTACATCGCCTCCGAGATGAGCGCCAGAGCCGCCCGGACCCCGCTGATGGTCTCCACCGCCAAGGGCGTGCGCGCCATGGTGCGGGCCATCGAGGCCGAACGCGTCCAGGCCAAGGTCCCCGCCTGGCCCTGGGTGCCGTTGGGGTTCGCCCTGCGCCACCTGCCTCTCCGCCTGGTCACCAGGGCCGGCTGAGATGAACGAGAAGGACCTCTCGCGCCATGCCGAGCGGCGCGGCGCCGTGCGCGCGGAGGACGCCTTCGACACCGGCCGCGTGGACGCCTGGCTCAAGGAGCGCCTGGACGGACTCACCGGCGTGCCGGAGGCCACCCAGTTCACCGGCGGCGCCTCCAACCGCACCTACCTGCTGCGCTACCCCGGCGTCGAACTGGTGCTGCGCCGCCCGCCGGCCGGGCGCAGGGCGTCCTCCGCGCACGACATGAGCCGCGAGTACGAGGTCCAGCGCCGGCTGAAACCGGTCTTCCCCCCGGTGCCCACGGTCCGCGCGCTGTGCCGGGACCCGGAGGTCATCGGCGACGACTTCTACGTCATGGACCGCGTGCCGGGGCTCGTGCTGCGCGGTCACCCTCCCGAGGGCCTCACGCTGGACCGCGCGCGGGCCCGCCGGCTGTCCGAGACCTTCGTCGACACCCTCGCCGACCTCCACAGTGTCGACGTCGAAGCCGCCGGCCTCACCGGGCTCGGCAGAGGCGCCGGCTACGTGCGACGGCAGGTGGCGGGCTGGACCCGCCGCTACGCCCAGGCGCGCACCTTCAACACCCCCACCTTCGCCAGGGTGACCGCCTGGCTCGCCGCCAACCAGCCGGACGACGTGGCCACCCGCGTGGTCCACAACGACTGGCGGCTGGACAACATCGTCCTGGACCCGGACACCCTGCGCCTGGTGGGCGTTCTGGACTGGGAGATGGCCACCCTCGGCGACCCGCTGATGGACCTCGGCGGCGCGCTGGCCTACTGGGTGCAGGCCGACGACGACCGGGTGGCGCGCTCCACTCGGCGCCAGCCCAGCCACCTGCCGGGCATGCACACCCGCGCCGAGATCGTCGAACGCTACTGCGACCGCACCGGCCTGGACGCCGGCAACTGGCCCTTCTACGAGGCCTTCGGCCTGTTCCGGCTGGCCGTGATCGCCCAGCAGATCTACTACCGCTACCACCACAGGCAGACCCGCAACCCCGCCTTCCGCAACCTGTGGCTCGTGGTGCACTACCTCAACTGGCGCTGCCGCCGCGTCATCTCCCGGTGAACCGGGAACGTTCGGAATGTTTGGTTTCTTGTATTTGCACGGGCAGACGGGTGCGGAGTCCAGACACCCTTTCCGGAGCGTGTCAAGGCGTTGGAGTTCCGGAACTGGTCCGCCTTCGAGAAACGCCAGTTCATCGCCTTGGTCTCGGGAAAACGCGCCGGCCGGCCGTAATCCGCCGTGTCGAACTCATCGACAGGCGGCCCGGGTGGGTGCTGTCATGTTCACACATTTATCAAGTCGAACCCACAATGCCCCACGCACTCGTATGCCACCTTCGGAGGTAAACGTGCGCCAGAGGCCCTCATCCCCCACCCCAGGACATCCCTCGCGCCGCGGCGTCGTGCTGGGCGCCGCGGTACTCGTCGCCGCCCCACTGCGCCTGCTCACCGCCGCCCCACCGGCTCACGCGGCCGCGTGGGTTCCCGGCACCCCGCCGCTCACGACTCCCTGGACCAGCCAGGTCTCCCCGGACAACGCCCTGCCCGAACACCCCAGGCCGCAGCTCGTCCGGCCGGAGTGGCGCAACCTGAACGGCGTCTGGGAGTGGTCGCCGGCCGCCGCCGGCGAGGCACCGCCCACCGGTCGGACCCTGGACCGGAGCGTCCTCGTTCCGTACCCGGTGGAGTCCGCACTCTCCGGCATCGCCGAATCGCACCCGCGCATGTGGTACAAGCGAGCCTTCAGTGTTCCCGGCGAATGGGCCGGGCGTCGGGTCCTGCTCCACCTCGACGCCGTCGACTGGCGGGCCGACGTCCATGTCAACGGCCAGAAGATCGGCGATCACCAGGGCGGGTACGACCGCTTCTCCTTCGACATCACCGACGCCCTGCGGGCCGGTGACAACGAACTGATCGTCGGCGTCCTCGACCTGACCAATTCCGGCGGCCAGGCCGTCGGAAAACAGAGCAACGACCCGGAGGGCATCTTCTACACCCCCGCCTCCGGAATCTGGCAGACAGTCTGGCTGGAGGCCGTCGATTCCGCCCACCTCACCCGCCTCGACATCACCCCCGACGTGGCGAACGGGCGCGCCCAGATCGTGGCGCACGCCTCGGGCGCCGCGGGAGCCACCGTCCAGGTCACCGTCCGCAACGACGGCGAGGTGGTCGCCACCGCCTCCGGCAGCCCCGGCACGGCCCTCCGGGTGGACGTGCCCGACGCCCGCCTGTGGTCGCCGGACGACCCGTTCCTCTACGACCTGGACGTCTCCCTCGTCAGCGGGGGGCAGACGCGCGACATCGTCACCAGCTACTTCGGCATGCGCTCCATCGGCAAGGCGATGGTCGACGGCGTGCTCCGGCCCGTCCTCAACGGGAAGCCGGTCTTCCAGATGGGCACCCTCGACCAGGGCTACTGGCCGGACGGGATCTACACCGCGCCGACGGACGAGGCCCTGCGCTTCGACGTCCAGGCCCATCGTGACCTGGGCTTCAACACCATCCGCAAGCACGTGAAGATCGAACCCGACCGCTGGTACCACTGGGCGGACCGGCTCGGCCTGATGGTGTTGCAGGACATGCCGGCGATGCGGACCCCGGCCGAGCCCGCGGCCGCCGACCGCGCGCAGTACGAGCTCGAACTGCGCGAGCTGGTCGACCAACACCGGAGCTTCCCGTCCATCCTCGAATGGATCCCGTTCAACGAGGGCTGGGGCCAGTACGACGCCGGGCGCATCGCGGACCTGGTCAAGAGCTGGGACCCCACGCGGCTGGTCACCGCGGCCTCCGGCTGGCACGATCCGGGCAACGGCGACGTGGTCGACTCCCACATCTACGTCGGCCCGGGCCACCCCACCGGACCGAGCGACACCAGGATCTCCGCACTCGGCGAGTACGGTGGCCTGGGCCTGCGGACACCCGACCACGAGTGGAGCCCGGGCGACGGCTTCGGCTACGAGATGGTGTCGGACGGCCAGGAGCTGACGGGCCGCTACATCGGCCTGCTCGTCGGGGTCCAGCAGCTGCAGCGCAACAACGGCCTCTCCCGCGCCATCTACACGGAGATCACCGACGTGGAGAACGAGGTCAACGGCCTGTACACCTACGACCGGCAGGTCCTGAAGGTGGACCGCGCCCGCATCGCCGCCGCCCACGCCGACCTGCTGGCGGGCCGCCGGATCGGCGGACAGGCCACCGTGCCGGTGAACACCTGGCAGTCCCTGCGCGTCACCACTCCGGGGCACACCGACCGGTACCTGCGCCACCAGGACGCCCTGGCGTTCACCGAACCGGTCACGGCCGCCAGCCCGCAGCTGCTGCGGGAGGACGCCACCTGGCGCCTCGTGCCCGGCCTCGCGGACCCCACCTGCTACTCCATCGAGTCCCGCAACTTCCCGGGCGAGTACCTGCGGCACCGGAACTCACGGGTGGAGCGGGGCCGCCCCGACGGCACCGAGCTCTTCCGCGAGGACGCCACCTGGTCCGCCGTCCCTGGCCTGAGCGGCACCGGCGTGTCGTTCCGGTCCTACAACCTCCCGCACCGCTACCTGCGCCACTACGACAGCGCGCTGTGGATCGCGGCGAACGGCGGCCCGCAGCCCTACGACAGCCGCACTCTTTTCCGCGAGGACGCCACCTGGACCATCGCCCCACCCTGGGCGGGGTGACCCCTCGGGACCCCGGACGACCTCCCGCTCACGGGAGCGGGAGGTCGTGGGTGCGAGACGCGCGGGCTCGGCTTGACCCTCACGCCGCGTGAGGCTGGAAGGTGGGGCGCATGAGCGACTACTACGACGCGTTCGAGATGAGTCCCGTGCCCGATCCCGGCCCGGACGCGGTTCCGCCGGAGCCGTTCCGCGGCATCTACGCGATGCCCGCGTTCGTGACGATCCCCACGAACGATCTGGCGGCGTCGGTGGACTTCTGGGTTCGTGGGCTCGGGTTCATCGAGCTGTTCGGCATCCCCGACCGGCTCGTGCATCTGCGCCGGTGGGCGTTCCAGGACGTACTCCTCGTCTCGGCGGAGCGCGTTCCGGCGCGGGCGCCGGAGATGAGCTGTAGTTTCGCGTGCCTGCAGAGCCAGCTCGATGCCGTTGTCGAGGACTGTCGTGCGTTGCGACCGGACTCGGTCGACGGTCCGCGGGACACTCCCTGGAACACCCGCGACGTCACGGTGATCACCCCCGAGAACGCCCGGATCGTCCTCACCGCGGCGAAGCCCTTCGATCCGGCCAGTCAGGAGGCGCGGAACCTCGCGGCCGTCGGGATCACCCCGCCGGGCGTCGGTCGCGGTGACAATGACGGGCATGCCTGATGCCGCTGATGCCAGTGAGGAGGCCGACGGCCTGACCGTCGGACAGGTCTCGAAGCGGCTGGGCGTGACCGTCCGCGCGCTGCACCACTGGGACGAGATCGGTCTGGCGCGACCGTCGCTGCGCACGGCCGCCGGATACCGGCTCTACACCGCCGGTGATCTGGAACGCCTGCACCGCGTCGTCGTCTACCGTGAGATCGGCCTCGGTCTGGACAGGATCCGGGCCGTCCTGGACGACTCGGCCGCCGACGTGCCGGGCGCGCTGCGCGCGCAGCGGGCCCGGGTCGCCGAGCGGATCGACCGCCTCCAGCAGCTCGGCGTCGGACTGGACCGGATGATCGAGGCCCACGAGCGCGGCCTGCTGCTGACCGCCGAGCAGCAGGCCGAGATCTTCGGCCCCCGCTGGAACCCGGACTGGCCCGCCCAGGCGCGTCAGCGCTACGGGGACACGACGCAGTGGGCGCAGTACGTCGAACGCTCGGCCTCGCGCGGCCCGGCGGAGTGGCAGGCCGTCTCCGACGCCGTTGCCCGTCTCGACCGCGCCCTCGGGGACGCGATGGACGCCGGCGTCACGCCGGGCAGCCCGGAGGCGAACCACCTCGTCGAGCGGCACCGCGAGGTCTTCGCCTCGTACTTTCCCCTCACCCGGGAGATGCAGGTCTGTCTCGGCCGCATGTTCGAGGATGATCCCGGATTCGCCGCGCACTACGACGGCATCCGCGCCGGCCTGGCCGCGTGGTTCCGGCGCGTCATCGACGCCAGCGCCCGCGCCCACGGCCTCGACCCCGACACCGCGACCTGGCGGTAGCGCGGTGCGCGGGAGCGGTGCGGGGGAGCGGTGCGGGGTCAGCTCCTCCGGGTGGAGACGAGTTCGCGGCCGTCCGGCTCGTCGGGTGTGGCGGGGGCGGGGCCCAGCGCGTGCAGGATCTCCTCCACGCGCTGTTTCGCGTCGCCGAAGAGCATCTCGCTGTTGTCGCGGAAGAACAGGGGGTTCTGCACGCCCGCGTAGCCGGGGGCCATGGAGCGTTTGAAGACGACGACGTGTTCGGCCTCCCACACGCGCAGCACCGGCATGCCGGCCAGCGGGCTGGTCTGGTCCTCCTCCGCGGCCGGGTTGACGGTGTCGTTGGCGCCGATGACCAGGACGACCGAGGTGCCGGGGAAGTCGTCGTTGATCTCGTCCATCTCCAGGACGATGTCGTAGGGCACCTTGGCCTCGGCCAGCAGCACGTTCATGTGTCCTGGCAGGCGGCCGGCGACCGGGTGGATGGCGAAGCGCACGGTCACGCCGCGCTCGCGCAGCAGGCGGGTGAGTTCGGCGACCGGGTACTGGGCCTGCGCGACGGCCATCCCGTAGCCGGGGGCGATGACGACGGACGAGGCGCCCGCCAGCAGGTCGGCGGTCTGGGCGGCGCTGGTCTCCCGGTGCTCGCCGGTCTCGGCGTCCGCCCCGGCGGGCGCCTCGAGGCCGAAGCCGCCGGCGATGACGGACAGGAACGAGCGGTTCATCGCCTTGCACATGAGGAACGAGAGGTAGGCGCCGGAGGAGCCGACCAGCGCGCCGGTCACGATCAGCAGGTTGTTGTTCAGCAGGAAGCCGGAGGCGGCGGCGGCCCAGCCGGAGTAGCTGTTGAGCATGGAGACCACGACGGGCATGTCGCCGCCGCCGATGGAGGCGACCAGATGCCAGCCGAGCAGCAGGGCGAGGGTGGTGACCGCGATCAGCAGACCGAGCGAGGGCTGGGCGACGAAGAAGCCGGTCAGCACGCCGAACGCGGCCAGCGCGCCGAGGTTGAGGGCGTTCTTCCCCGGCAGCATCAGCGGCCGGGACGCGATCCGGCCCGCGAGCTTCAGGTACGCGACCACGGAGCCGGTGAGGGTGACGGCGCCGATGAAGACGCCGATGAAGACCTCGGCGTGGTGGATGCGCAGCAGCTCCTCGGCGACGGCGGTCTGCGCGCTGCCGGAGTGCTCGACCTCCAGATAGCCGTTCCAGCCCACGAGCACGGCCGCGGCGCCGACGAAGCTGTGCAGCAGCGCGATGAGCTCCGGCATGGCGGTCATCTCGACGCGCCTGGCCCGCCAGATGCCCAGGGCGGCGCCCACGGCCAACGCGGCGAGCAGCAGCGTGACGCCGGTGGCGGCGATGCTGCGGGAGGCGAGGCCGACCGTTGCGGCCAGGGCGATGGCCATCCCGGCGATGCCGAAGACGACGCCCGAACGGGACGTCTCGTGCCTGGACAGGCCGGCCAGGCTCAGGATGAACAGCAGTGCGGCGACGATGTAGGCCGCGTCGGCGGCCGTGGTGGCGGTCATCGTTCCTCAGCCTTTCGAGAACATGCTGAGCATGCGGCGGGTCACGGCGAAACCCCCGAAGATGTTGATGCTGGCCAGCAGGATCGCGATGCAGGACAGCACCGTGACGGTCGTGTCCGCGTGGCCGATCTGGAGCAGCGCGCCCACGACGACGACCCCGGAGATGGCGTTGGTGACCGACATCAGGGGGGTGTGCAGCGCGTGGTGCACCTTTCCGATCACGTAGTAGCCGATCACGACGGAGAGCGCGAAGACGGTGAAGTTCCCGATCAGCTGCGGCGGCGAGAAGGCGGTCAGCAGGAAGAGTCCCACGGCCCCGAGGGCGGCCACCCCGTACCTGACGGCGGCGGTGGAACGCGACGTCCGCCGCACGGGCGCGGCGGCCGGGGCTGGGGTCTGGGTGGGGGCGGCCGAGACGCTCACGGGCGGCGGCGGCCAGGTCTTCTCGCCGTCGCGGACGACCGTCACGGACCGCTGCACGACGTCGTCGAAGTCCAGGGCGAGCCGCCCGTCCTTGTCCGGCGTGAGGAGCTTCAGCAGGTTGAGCGCGTTGGTGCCGAAGAGCTGGGACGCCTGGGCGGGCAGGCGGCCCGGCAGGTCGGTGTAGCCGATGAGGGTCACGCCGTTGTCGGTGACGATCGCGCGGCCCGGCACCGTGCCCGCCACGTTGCCGCCCTGCGCGGCGGCCATGTCCACGACCACGCTGCCCGGTTTCATCGCGGCCACGTCCGCCTCGGTGAGCAGCCGGGGCGCGGGGCGGCCGGGGATCAGCGCGGTGGTGATGACGATGTCGACCTCGGCGGCCTGCGCCCGGTAGAGCTCGGCGGCGCGCCGGTCGTACTCGGCCGAGGTGGCCTTCGCGTAGCCGTCGCCGCTCGCCGCCTGCGCCTCCCGCGCCGGCTCGACGGCGAGGTACTCGCCGCCCAACGAGCGGACCTGGTCGGCGACCTCGGGGCGTGGGTCGGTGGCGCGCACGACCGCGCCCAGGCTGACCGCCGCACCGATGGCGGCGAGGCCCGCCACCCCGGCGCCGGCCACCAGGACCTTGGCTGGCGGCACCTTTCCGGCCGCGGTGACCTGTCCGGTGAAGAACCGGCCGAAGACATGGGCCGCCTCGATGACCGCCCGGTATCCCGCGATGTTGGCCATGGAGCTGAGCACGTCCATCGACTGGGCGCGCGAGATGCGCGGCACCGCGTCCAGGGCGAGCGCGGTCAACGACCGGTCGGCCAGGGACTCGATGAGCTCGGGTCTGAGCGCCGGACTGAGGAGGCCGATCAGGGTGGCCCCGTCCCGCAGACGGCGGACCTCGGCGTCGTCCGGCGCGTTGATCTTGAGCACGACGTCGCTCGTCCAGGCGTCGCCGAGCTGGGCGCCCTCCGCCACGTAGGCGGCGTCGGAGAAGCCGGACGCCGTCCCGGCGCCCGGTTCGACCACCACCTCGTAGCCGAGCGCGCGCAGCTGACGCGTGGTTGACGGGGTGGCCGCCACGCGGGTCTCGCCGGGGGTCGACTCGGCGACGATGCCCAGGCGTTGGGGGCCCGGCTGGCTCATGACACCGCCCTTTCCCACGTGGACCGCACCCGACCGGCGGGTGACGAGGGCGGTGCCGCGGCGGACGGATCTCGCTCACGTCACCCGGGGAACCGCCCCGGGAACACCCGGGAACGGGAAGCCCAGGAACTAGGGAGACGCGTCGAACAAGCCGCGGGCACGGTGGCCGGAGGAGTGCGGACTACCGAGAGATACGAGTTTGGGAGCGAAATGTGAGGCTCTCCGGATGCTAAACACCAGTTGTCTTCACGTCAAGATAGCGAGGAGTGTCAACTCGACCACCGAGGCCCGAGTGCGGTCCGCGACGCCCGCCGCCCGGGCCCGCCGTGACGGGCGACGGGCCACGGGCGTCACGTTCGGCGGATCAGCCGCCGTCCCGCGCCGCCGTCGCGGCGTTCACGCCTTGCGCAGCCGGCCGATGATGCCGTCGAGGTCGGTGCGGAACACGTCCTCGCGGATGACGTGTCCGCCGGGCTCCTCGAGCCCTTCGTGCGGGATGCCGGCCTCCCCGAGCAGCGCCCGGAACTCCCGCTGGCCGGCCAGCACCTCGGACTCGTTGAGCACGTCGAACGGGTCGACCGGATTGGGGCTGTCGCCGGCGACCATGAAGACCCGCTTGTCGCGGTAGCTCTCGATGTTCTCGACCGGATTGTCGGCGCTGACCCTCGCCTCGTCCCACGGCGCGCCGTAGACCATGCCACCGCCGAGCTCGACCGCGGCGGAGCTCACGTTGGCCCAGTGGACGACCGCACCGAAATCGCGCCGGAGGCTCGGCGGTCCCGAATGGGCGCTGACGGCGGCGAAGAGGTCGGGATACTTGGCCGCGTACTTCAGCGCCCCGAAACCGCCCATCGAGAATCCCGAGACGGCGCGGCCGTCGTATTCGGCGAATGTTCGGAAGTTCTGCTCGACCCACGGGCGCATCTGGTCGATGTGGAAGGTCTCCCAGTTCCGCGGGCCGACGTTGGAGCTGACCGGATTCGAGTACCAGCCCGCGTGGCCGCCGTCGGGCATCACGACGATGATCGGCTTGCCGGCGGTCCAGGCGCGGATGCCCACCCGGTCCCAGGAGATGAAGTCCTGGTCGGTGCCGCCGCCGTGGAACAGGTAGAGGACGGGGTAGGCGCGCCCGCTGGTGTGGTAGTCGTCGGGGAGCAGGACGTTGATCGCCGGGTCCCATTCGATCGCGTCGGTCGCGAAACGGTAGTACCACATCCTGGGGTCGCTCTCGCCGCGATCCACGATGTGCAGCCCGAATCCGTCGTCGGCCGCGCCGGCCGACGACGCCGTCAGCAGAATGCTCCCGCCGCCGACTGCCGCTGCCGCGGATATCCCGCCGACGGCCTTCAGAATGCTCCTGCGGGCGGGACGATGCTCACTCACCATGACCTCCGGGTGGGAATGTGGGGAAAGGACGTGAGTGCTCGGCTAGCCAGGGGAACTCTGATTGTCGGCAAGGCGGCCGGTCAAGCCGGGTAAGCCACGGCTTACGTCCACCCCACCCCGGCCCGCACCGTCGCCACGGTCACCTCTCGGCGCGGCCGGCCACCAGGTCAGGTGGCCGATGTCCCGCACCAGGGCGGGGACGAGGAGCGACCGCACGACGATGGTGTCGAGGAGCACCCCGAAGGCGACGATGAACGCCAGTTGGGCCAGGAAGGCCAGGGGAATGACGATCAGCGCCGCGAACGTGGCCGCGAGGACCACGCCGGCCGACGTGATCACGCCACCGGTGGCGATCAGGCCGCGCAGCACGCCCTGGCGGGTGCCGTGGCGCAGGGTTTCCTCGCGGACTCGCGACATGAGGAAGATGTTGTAGTCCACGCCGAGCGCGACGAGGAAGACGAACCCGTACAGCGGCACGGAGGCGTCGGTGCCGCTGAAACCGAACCCGTGCTGGAAGACGAGGCTGGCGATGCCGAGCGTGGCCAGGTAGTTGAGGGCGACGGTGGCCACCAGCAGGAGCGGCAGCAGAACCGAGCGCAGCAGGATCATCAGGATGGCGAGGATGATCACGAGGATCACGGGGATGATGACGAGCCGGTCGCGTTCCGCCGTCCGCTGCGTGTCGTACTGCTGGGCGGTGTAGCCCCCGACCAGGGCGTCCGCGCCCTCGACCTCGGCCAGGGCGGTCCGCAGGTCCCGGACGGTGCTCCTGGCGGCGTCGCTGTCGGGGTTCGCGGCGAGGGTGGCGTCGACGCGGACCAGCCCGTCGACGACGAAGGGCTCCCCACCTCCGGGACGGCCTTCGGCGGTCACGGGCGCGGCGCTCGCGACGCCCTCGACGTTCCGGGCGGCGGCGACCACCTCGTCGGCGCGGTCGGCGGCGGCGATGATCACGGCCGGCTGCCCCGAGCTGCCGGGGAAGTGCTCGCTGAGGGCTTCCTGGGCGCTGACCGAGGGGGCGTCGTGGACGAACGTCTCGTCCAGCGGCACCCCGTCGGAACTGAGGGTGGGGAAGAAGGCGGCGCCGACGGCCAGGGCCACGATGGTGCCGGCCCACAGCTGTCGGGGCCTGGTGTCGACCCAGTGGGCGACGCGGCGCCACAGGCCGTGGCCGCCGGTCTCCTGTTCGGTGGCGCGGGGGCGGGCCGGCCAGAACGCGGCCCTGCCGACCAGGGCCAGGACGGCGGGCAGGAACGTCACGGTGGTGATGACCGCGCAGGCGATGCCGATCGCGCCCACCGGGCCCAGGGCGCGATTGTTGGTGAGGTCGCTGATCAGCAGGGCGAGCAGGCCCATCGCGACGGTGGCGGCGCTCGCGGCGATGGCCCCGAAGGAGGTTCGGACGGCCTTGACGGCGGCGGCCCAGGGGTTCGCGGGGCCGAGTTCCTCGCGGAAGCGGGCCGTGAGCAGCAGCGCGTAGTCGGTGGCGGCGCCGATCACCAGGATGGAGAGGATGCCCTGCACCTGGCCGTCGACGCGCACGACGTCGGCGTCGGCGAGGAGGTAGACGACGGCGCAGGCGATGCCGAGGGCGAGGACCGAGCTGATGATGATCGTGAACGGCAGCAGGACGCTGCGGTAGACCAGCAGCAGGATCACGAGGACGGCGGCGAGGGCGACGCCGAGCAGCAGACCGTCGATGCCGGCGAAGGCGTCGGACAGATCGGCCTGGGAGGCGGCGGGGCCCGCGATGTGCACCGTGGTTCCGTCGACCGCCTCGGCGCCGGCGCGGATCTGGTCGAGCACGGCGGCGAGCTCGTCCCCCGACTCGGGGCTCAGGGGGACGACGCCCTGCAGCGCCATGCCGTCGTCGGCGCGCAGCGCGGGAGTGGGGCTGTCCATCACCCACTCGGCGGACCTCAGCTCGGCCAGCGAGGCGGTGGCGGCCTCTCGCTGGGCCGGGGTTACCTCGCCGTCGTCCGCGAGCCACACGACGATCGCCGGCAGGGTCTCCTCCTGGTCGAAGGCCTCCTGCGCCTCGATGACCCGGGTCGACTCGGCGCTCCGCGGGAGGAACGAGGCCTGGTCGTTGGTTGACACCTCGCCCAGCTTCCCGGCGTAGGGGCCGAAGACTCCGCCCAGGACCAGCCAGGTGATGACCAGGAGCAACGGAATCAGCCATCGGGCGGGTCGGCTCGTGCGGTTCATGGTGGTCCCCGGTCCCCGGTCGACGTTACGGGCGCGTGCGCACCGCAATATATATCAACGATTGAGTATCTTGATCATTGAGGCATATTAGGATCGGCGCATGACCTCCGAAGCGCACTCGCCCGAGGCCCCGGCCGCAGGGCCCGACCTGCGGTTCTTCGCCGTGCAGCTGCGCCGACTCAACGCGGAGGTCAATCGCCTCGCGCACGTCTTCGCCAACGCCCAGGGCCTGCACGCCACCGACGTTCACGCGTTGGCCGCGATCATGGACGGCCCGGCCCGCGACGGGACGGCCATGACCCCGAGTCGCCTGCGGGAGGAACTCGACCTGACCTCGGGGGCCGTGACCGCCTGCCTCGATCGGCTGGAGCGCGCCGGCCACATCGCCCGGTCCCGGGACGCCGCCGACCGCAGGGTCGTCCATCTGCACTACCTGCCGGCGGCACGCGAGTTCGCGCGCAGCCACTTCGAACCCCTCTCGCGCAGCACCAGGGCCGCGCAGGCCCGCTTCTCAGACGAGGAACTCGCCGTCGTCGCCGACTTCCTGCAGGCACTCAACGAGGAACTCGCCCACGCGCGCCGTCCAGCGGAGCCTGACCCCGCCACGGGCGGCACCGAGCGCCGGACGCCCAGGCGTCCGGACTGAGCCGCGGGCCGGGATAGTTCCGCCGGCCGTGGCATGGTTGTCTGTCCGGGCGGGCGCTGACCTGCCCGACTGTTCGTCCGCACCATCGTCCCGGAGGACGCTGTGAGTCGCTTTACCGATGCCCCTGCCACTGATCCGTTGGTGTGGCGGGCGGGGCCGCTGCTGTTGGAGCTGGATCTTCCGCAGGACGGGCCGGTGGTGGTCAAGCGGTTGGCCCACGAGGGGGTGGCTGATCCGGGGGTGCGTCCGGCGGGCAGCGCCCTGGTGGAGTTGGCCGCGGACGCCGAGCGGCACACCGGGGAGGGCGCCTCGCCGCGGCAGAGCGAGTGGCTGACCGCCTCCCGGCTGCGGCTTGTGGGTCACCGGGAGATGGTGGGGGAGGACGGTGTCCGGGATCTGGTGATCGAGCAGCGGGATCCGGTGACGGGTCTGGTGGTGGCCACGACACTGCGGCACCGTCCTGGCACGGCGACGGTCCAGGCGTTCAACGACGTGGTCAACGACGGGACTCGGCCGGTCACGTTGCGGCACGCGGCGAGTCTCAACGTGCCGGTGACGGCGGAGCGCCTCCATCGTGACCTGCGGGTGCATCTGCCGTTCAACGCCTGGGTGTCGGAGCTGCGTTGGCAGGAGTTCAGCCTGGAGCAGCTCGGGTTGGTCGACGACGGCCCCGGACACTGGCTGGGCTGCACCCAGGTGGCGTATCGGGCGGTGATGCCGGACAGCCGTTCCAGCGGCGGGCAGTTGCCGATGGGCGCGGTCACCGACACCGTCTCGGGTCACACGTGGGCGTGGCAGATCGAGCACAACGGGGCGTGGACCTGGTCGTTGGACGATGACCGGGGCGCGGTGCACGTCCGGCTGTCGGGGCCGGCCGAGGCGGAGCACTCCTGGTCCGCCACGCTCGCGCCCGGGGAGGCTTTTCGTACGGTGCCGGTGTCGGTGACCGCCTCCGACCGGGGCCTTGAGGGCGCGTTGCGGCAGTTGACCACCCACCGCCGGGCGATCCGCCGGCCGCATCCGGACACCGAGCGGCTGCCGGTGATCTTCAACGACTACATGAACTGCCTGATGGGCGACCCGACCCGGGAGAAGCTGCTGCCGCTGATCGACGCGGCGGCCGAGCTGGGCGCGGAGTACTTCGTCATCGACGCCGGCTGGTACGCGGACGACGCCGGGTGGTGGTCCACGGTCGGCGAGTGGCGCGAGTCGGACCTGCGCTTCCCCGGCGGCCTGGCGGAGATCACCGGGCGGATCAGGGACGCCGGCATGGTGCCCGGCCTGTGGCTGGAGCCGGAGGTGGTCGGCGTCAACAGCCCCACCGCCCAACGGCTCCCGGACGAGGCGTTCTTCCTGCGCGACGGGCGGCGCGTGGTCCACCGGGACCGCTACCAGCTCGACTTCCGCCACCCGGCCGCCATCGCCCACCTCGACGAGGTCGTCGACCGGCTGGTCGCCGACCACGGCGCGGGCTACTTCAAGCTGGACTACAACATCACCACCGGACCCGGCACCGACACCGGCGGCCAGGCGCCCGGCGCGGGGCTGCTGGGCCACAACCGGGCGTTCCTCGCCTGGCTGGACGGGCTGCTGGACCGGCATCCGGGCCTGGTGTTGGAGAACTGCTCCTCCGGCGGCATGCGCATGGACTACGCGCTGCTGGCCCGGGCCACCCTGCAGTCCACCAGCGACCAGCAGGACCCGCTGTGCTACGCCCCCATCGCCGCCGCCGCGCCCTCGGGCGTCACCCCGGAACAGGCCGCCGTGTGGGCCTACCCCCAACCCGACTACCCGCCCGAGCTCAACGCCTTCACCATGGTCAGCTCGCTGCTCGGCCGGGTGCACCTCAGCGGCCGGATCGACCTCCTGGACGCCGAACAGCGCGCACTGGTCGCCCGCGCCCTGACCGTGTACCGCGGCCTGCGCCACCGGCTGCCCACCACGCTGCCGAGCTGGCCGCTGGGCCTGCCCGGCTGGTACGACGACTGGGCGGCCCTCGGCCTGGACGACACCGAGGGACTGCTCCTCGCCGTCTGGCGCCGCGGCGGCCGGGAACGGACCGAACTGCCGCTCCCCACCCTGGCCGGTCGGGACGCCGAGGTCACCCAGCTCTTCCCCGACCCCGGCACGGCCACCGGCACGGCCACCGGCACGGCCACGCCGGCCAGCTGGGACCCGACCTCCGGACGACTGACCGTCACGCTCCCCGCGGCACCCTCCGCCTGCCTCCTGCACCTGAGCCCGACCCGCTGAACAGGGCCGGCCCTGACCGAGGGGAGGCGGTGGCCGTCCGCCGGCCGGCCGTCAGCCGGTCAGCGCGCGCCGCGCGGCGTCCGCGGGTGGTGTGTCGTCCCGGTATCCCGCGACGAGGAGTTCCGGCGCGGCGCGCAGCGCCTGTTCGATGAGGTCGGGGGGGAAGACGCGGGTGTCGGCCTGGAGGAGAGCCTCGTCGTTCGGGCCCAGGCGCACGAAGCCGGTGACGTCGTCGCGCGAGGTCCCGCCGGACCACTCGACCGTGGCTGACGCCGCCATGGCCGGAAGGGAGGCGTCCGCGCCGTCCGGGGGCAGGTCCGCGCCGCCCGGGGACGGGTCGAAGACGCCGAACAGGGGATTGACCAGACAGCGCGAACGGTCGGGATGCGTCCCGGGCGGAGCCAGGTCGGTGACGACGCGTCCGGCCTGGACCGGGCAGTACATGGCGTGGCTGTAGGCCTTGATGCACTGCCGGTGGACGTCCCGGAAGAGCTCAGCGAAGGAGCCGTGGTCCAGGTCGATCACGATCGGGACGCACTGCGCGAGCTGTTCCACCGCCTGCCTGTCCCCGGGGCGGGCGCGGTTGGCGCAGATGAGGTGCAGCACACTGCGGTCGGACTCGGCGAGCAGTCCGATCAGCAGGGCCCAGACCGCGACGCCGACCGCGTTGGGCGACACCCTGTGACGCCGGGCCGTCAGCTTGGGCACCGCCGAGATGACGGGGGACCGGACCACGCCCGAGCGGTACCGGGGAACGGACTCGGTGTGCGAGGGCGGGGGGAACAGCCTCGCGGGGTAGCGCTCCACCTGGGACCGCCAGTAGGCGAGCGCCTGTTCGTTGACGCGCCGCCCCGCGGGGGACTGCTCGAAGGCCGCCCGGTCCAGTGGCTGCGGGCGCGCCGCCCCGTCGTCTCGCGGGAACGCGCCGGAGCTCAGGAAGTCGCTCAGTTCACGGCGGAGCACCGCCAGGCCGACCCCGTCACAGAGCAGGTGCGAGACGCAGACGATCAGCGACCGGGGGGCCGTGCCGTCCGTGAGTATCTCCACGCGCAGGGGGACATCATCGAGCTCGATGCTCTGGCCCTGCATCTCGGCGCATGCCGTGGCGACCGCGGCGGTGTCCACCCGCTCCAACGTGCGGACCCCGACCGGGATCTCACCGTCCGCGGAGAGCTCCTGTCGCGGCTCGCCGTCCGGCCCGACGGAAAAGCGCGTACGCAGCGACTCGTGGCGCTCCACCATCCCGACCACGGCCGCCAGCAGACTCTCGACGGCCGTGCCGTCGGGGACGTCCACGGCGCACACCAGGTTGAACCGGCTCCCCAGCTCACCGAGATTCCCGATCTTGTTCCAGATGTCGCGCTGCCCCCAGGCCAGAGGCCCACTCCCCGCACGCAGCCCGGAGTAACTCACCGACCGGACCCCCGTCTTGACACTCACCGCGTCACACTTCCTCTCGCCGCTCCCGCATGATCCCGACCGCACACCCACTCATGGTTTGCGGGCCATGCCGCCGGCGATGAGGAGGCCGCTGTCGTCCAGTGGTTGGGTGACGGGGGTGTCCGGGCGCCACAGGGGCGTCGGGACCACGCCGGGTTCGAGGAGCTCGAAGCCGTCGAAGAAGGCGGTGATCTCCTCGGTGCCGCGCATCTGGCCCCGGCCGATGGCGCGCAGCAGGACGTCCTTCAGGGCGCGTGCCTCGGGGAAGCTGTCGCAGAAGTGGGAGAGGAAGAGGTAGCTGCCGGGGGCGATGCGGGCCTTGTAGGCGTTGACCACGCCCACCGGGTCCTCCTCGTCCAGGATGTGGTGGACCACCGAGAGCATCACCAGGCCGATGGGGCGGGAGAAGTCCAGGAAGCCGACGACATCGGGATGGTCGAGCACGTCGGTCACGTCGAGCAGGTCGGCGGTGACGACCCGGGTGCTGGCGTTGCGGGCCAGCAGGGCCTGGCCGTGGGCGAGCACGATGGGGTCGTTGTCGACGTAGACCACCCGCGCGTTCGGGTTCTCCGCCTGCGCGACCTGGTGGGTGTTCTGCGCGGACGGCAGACCCGAGCCGAGGTCGAGGAACTGGTCGATCCCCTGGCGGGCGAGGTGGCGCACGCCGCGGATGAGCAGGTCGCGGTTGGCACGTGCCGCCCCGATCGGAGCGGGGGAGATCTTCAGGGCCTCCTCGATGACCGCGCGATCCACCGCGTAGTTGTCCTTGCCACCCAACGCCGCGTCGTAGACCCGGGCGATGCTCGGCTTGCTGGTGTCGACCTCGGGCGGCACGTGCTCGGGGTCGGCGGTGGCCCAGCTCCAGTCGTGCGCCTCGCCCGTTCCCGGCTCGCCGTGGCTCTCAACCATGCGTTCCAACTCCTCTGGCTGCCAGCATCGTTGGCTCCCATCAGTCGTCATACGTTCTCACAGAAGTTCCTGCCACGCTTTCCCACCTGGTCAGCTGCTGGAGCGACTGACCAGGTGGGTCGGCAGGATCAGCGGACTGGGTGCCTCGCCGGCGATGAGCGCGACGAGCATGCGTGCCGTCTCGCGGCCCAGCGCCTCGATGGGCTGGTGCACCGTGGTCAGCGACGGTTCGGCGATCCGCGCGATGTCGAGGTCGTCGAAACCCACGACGGCGACGTCGCGGGGGACGACCCGGCCGGCGCCGCGCAGCGCGCGGAGGGCGCCGGCCGCCATGTTGTCGTTGGCCGCGAACACCCCGTCCACGTCCGGGTGCCGTTTCAGCAGTTCGGCCATGGCGCTGGCCCCGCTGGGCTCGGTGAAGTCCCCGATCTCCGGGGCGAAGGGCTCCAGCCCGGCCAGGATCATGGCCTCCCGGTAGCCGCGGTGGCGGGCACGGCTCACCTCGGTGTCCAGCAGCCCGCAGATCAGGGCCACCCGCCTCCGGCCGCGGGCGAGCAGGTGCTCCGTGGCCTGGCGTGCGCCACCCACGTTGTCGGCGTCGACGTACCACGGCGGTTCGTAACCCGCCGGGCGCCCGCCGAAGACCACGGGCAGCTCCGTCTCCCGGGCGATGTGCAACACCGGGTCGTTCTCCCGCACGGCCATCAGCATGACGCCGTCGACGCCTCGGGCGCGCAGCAGTTCCTCCAGCCGCCGTCGGCCGCGGTCGGCGGCCGCCAGACACAGCATCAGGTGCAGGTCGGCCTCCTCCAGGGCGGCGGAGGCGCCCACGATCACCCTGGCGAAGAACGGGTCGGCGAAGATCGACGGGGTCTCTCCCGAGATGACGAGGGCGGCCGCGCCCCGCTGGCGGGTCGCCAGCGCCCGTGCCGTGGTGTTCGGCACGTAGCCGAGCTCCCTGATGGCACGGTGGACCGCCTCGCGCTTGGCGCGGCTGACGTGCGGGGCGTTGTTGAGCGCCCGGGAGGCCGCGGAACGTGAGACGCCGGCCCGCTCGGCCACCTCGTCCAGTGTGGGCTGCCGGCGCGGCACGTCTGTCATGGACGGCGGGCCCCCTCTCGCTGTGGATGCCGAGATGCTACCTCCCGGGGCGTGGAAGCGCTTCCAGTTTCGGTGGTCTTGACGGCTTCCCGAAGGCGAGCGAAGGGCGGCGTGTTTCATGTCTTGACAGCGCTCAACAGGTCACACACCATACCGACGTACCCCCTTGGGTCGCCCCAGCGAGCTGGGAGCGCTCCCAAATCTCGGCCTTCTCGGCCCTCGGCGTCCGACACGCCCTGGTGCCGCGGCCCGGCGCCATCGCACCCCGCCTCGCGGGCTCGGGACGAGAGCCGCGTGGCGCTTCCCTCCCCACGAATGAGGTACATCGATGCGCACACTGCTACGCGGGGCGGTGGCGGGGCTTCTCGCCCTGCCACTGTTCCTCGGCTCGTCGCCGTCCGCGCAGGCGGCGCCCGACCCGCTCGCCATGACCAGCGGCTTCTACGTCGACCCGAACTCCAGCCCCGCCGTCTGGTCGGCAGCCAACCCCGGTGACGGGCGGGCCTCCGCCATCCGCAACTCCATCGCCAACGTCCCGGCGGCCCGCTGGTTCGGCTCCTGGAGCGGCGACATCGGCTCCGCCGCCGGCTCCTTCGTCGGCGCGGCCCAGTCCGCCGACAAGCTGCCGATCCTCGTCGCCTACAACATGTACGGCCGCGACGCCTGCGGTGGGCACTCGGGAGGCGGAGCCGCGTCCCCGTCCGAGTACGCGAACTGGATCTCCGCCTTCGCCAGCGGAATCGGCAGCCGACCGGCCGTCGTCATCCTCGAACCCGACGCCCTGGGCGACTACAACTGCATGACCCAGGACCAGATCAACGAGCGCCAGAACATGCTCACCAACGCCCTCTCGCAGTTCCGGTCCAAGGCGCCGAACGCCTGGGTCTACCTCGACGCGGGCAACCCCGGCTGGGTCGACGCCTCGACCATGGCCGATCGCCTCAACGCCTCGGGGCTCAGCCTCGCCAGGGGCTTCTCCCTCAACGTCTCGAACTACTTCCCCACCGCGGAGAACGCCTCCTACGCCGGCAGCGTCAACCAGGTGCTGAGCCAGCGCCACGGCTACAGCAAGCCGTTCGTCGTGGACACGAGCCGCAACGGCAACGGCGCCAACGGCGAGTGGTGCAACCCCGGCGGCCGGAAGATCGGCACACCCACCCAGGAGGGGGGCAACGGCGCCGAGATGCTGCTGTGGATCAAGACCCCCGGTGAGTCCGACGGCGACTGCGGTGTCGGAGGGGGTTCCACGGCCGGGCAGTTCCTGCCGGAGGTCGCCTACAAGATGATCTTCGGGTACTGACGAGAATCGTGTGACAGCCGCCTCGGCGCCGGCGCACCGCGCCGGCGCCAGGGCCGGGCACCTTCTCGCCGCGCACGCTCTCCACTGGCCGCCCTTCGTGTGGCTCCGGCGTTCTCGCATATCGCCGGAGCCACACGTCGTCACTGGTAGCTGACGCCGAACTGGTTGTTTGAGCGGATCCCGGGCCTGCGGCCCTGGGGTCCGGCTGACCTCCCGGGCCTGGTGGTCGGGGAGGAAGACACATGGCGAGAAGGCGAGAAGGACCGGGCCCGGCGATCCCGTCCAGGTGGATCGCCGGGCCCGGCGCATGGGGGATCAGGTCGCGGTGCCCGTGATGGTGCTGCCGGACCTGGTCAGGGTGTAGGTGACGGTCTCGCCGCTCCAGAAGTGGAACGTCAGGTTGACGGTGGAGTTGTCGGTGACTTCGGCGAAGAACGCCTCGGTCAGGGTGATCCGGCCGGCGGCGTAGTCCGGCGCGAACGTGGTGGCGAACTCCTTGTACGACGTCCAGTTCTGCGGGCCGGCGTTGGTGCCGTCGGCGTAGACCGCCTCCATGGTGGCCAGCCGGTCGCCGTTGAACGCCGTCGGGATGGCCAGGGAACTGGTGGTGCCGGTGGCGTCCTGCGGCACGGGGGTGTCATAGGTGATGACGTTCACGTCCCAGGGCAGCCCGCCGGAGAACCGCAGCGACAGCGTGGCGTTGACGCCGTGGCCCTGGCCCTCGGTGAGGCGGGCCAGCGCGGCGCCCGTGATCGTCAGCTGGTCACCGCTGACGGTGTAGTCCTGGCCCTCGGTGAGCGTCTCCGACCCGTTGGCGATGGAGGTGAGGGTGTTGCCGCTGAGGTTCAGCGTGACCGTGGCGTCCGTGGGCTGCTCGCCGGCGGGGACGAAGACCTGGTCGGTGGAGGCCGTGGCGGAGTCCGTGGTCCAGCTCGACTCGATCCGCTGGAACAGGGCCGGGTCCTGCCATGCGAACGAGTCGCGGTCGAGGTGCTGGCCGTTGTCCCACCACATGGTGGTGATCTGCTTCTGGCGGGCGTAGGAGCCGAAGAGTTCGAAGAACTTCAGCATCTCCCCGCGCTCGACGGTGTCGAGGCTCTTGTCGAAGCCGAGCAGGCCGTACTCGCCGAGGATCACCGGGATGCCCTGGGAGACGAACGTGTCGTGGACCCGGTCGAAGGAGCCGGTGAGGTCGGCCTGTGACTCCGCGTCGAAGCGGGTGTAGCCGGCGATGTTCACGCTGAATGGCCAGAAGCCGTAGTAGTGGATGGTCGCCGCGATGTTGGGGTCGTCCAGGGCGGCGATGGTGTCCGCCAGGGGGTCGAGCTTGTCCTGGTCGGCGTTGGTGTGCAGGGTCGGCAGGACCAGGACGCGGGTGGCGTTGGTGCCGCCGGAGTCGCGCACGATCGAGTGGAAGCTGGTGTTGAGCTCGTCCAGCAGCTCGTGCTCCTGCGCCTCGCCGGAACTGCCCTCGAACTGCGGCTCGTTGACGCTCTCGAACAGCAGCTCCGGTGGGGCGTCACGGAACCTCTCGGCGATCTGGGTCCAGGTGGCGGTGTAGCGGGCCATCACGGTGTCGTGCTGGGCCGGCATCTGGTGGATCCACTGCCAGGAGTCGTGGTGGGTGTTGAGCAGGACGTACAGGCCCTCGTCCAGGGCGATGTTCACGACCTCCTCGACCCGGTCCAGCCAGGCCTGGTCGATCGTGTAGTCCGGTGCCCCGCCCTGGTGGTCGGTCCAGGTCACGGGGAGCCGGATGCTGTTGAAGCCCTGTTCGTGTACGGCGGCGAGCAGTTCACGGGTGATCCGCGGGTTGCCCCACGACGTCTCGTCGGGGATGGCGTCCATGGTGTTGCCCACGTTCCAGCCCGGCTGCATCGCCGCGACCGTCTCCTGCGCCGCGGACATCTCCTGCGGCCTCGGGGCCGTCTCGTCGCCCGATTTCGAGGCCAGGGCGGTCGCCGGCAGCGCCGCGAGACCGAGGAGGACCGCCACGAGGGCGATCAGGAGCCTGTGCTTTCGAGGTTTCACAAGTCGTCCCGTTTCTGTGGGGGTAGACGGGTGACGCCCGTCGACGGTGGCGAGAGTGACGGGTGAACCGATCGGCCGCGTCCGCCGTGGTGCTCCATGCCGTTCGGCGACGGAACCGACGGCAGGCGCGACAGACGTCATATGAGTGATCGAAGCGCTTCGATTCCGGCGAGAGTAGGGCGGAACCGCGGGGCGCACAAGCCCTGAGGCAGAAGTGGGATGAGCCGGTCCGGTCGCGATGCGACCGGCAGGACTAGGTCCTGTCCGGTGGATCGATGGGGGCACCTCCCAGCTTTCCAAGCTGGGGGAGGGTCAGCCTGCGGCTCCCCAGGCCCTTGAGGCCTGGGAGGTGCCCCCATGACGCCGTGCGTCGCAAGGCGCCGGATCGCCACTCGTACGAATGGGGGCACCTCCCGGACGGAGTCTGGGGGAGTCGCGGGCCCGCGAAGATCCGCCGGACAGGGCCTGGGGGCTTCGGGCCGCTGTCGGATGGCCCGGGGGCGCGGGCGAGGCTCCCACTAGCGTCGAAGCGCTTCGACAACCACTTCGACGATCCCCTCGAACGTGGACGGGCCGGGACCGCCGGGCACCGCTGTGCCGAGGCGTGGCGCGGCACGGGTGCCCGGCGGCGTTCGGCGGAGTTGGGCGGGGGCTTGGGCGTTGGTCAGGCCGTGTGGGGTGTGGTTGCCGTGGGTTGTCAGATGCCCCAGGCGTGGTGGAGTCGGTCGACCATGCTGGTGCTGCGTACGCGGAGGGTCAGGTTGGTGCCGCTGCCTTCGAGGGCGTAGAGGGAGTACCAGTCGTAGTCGGGGCGTTGGGTGTGCTTGCCGCCGAGGGCGGGCCAGTAGACGGCGCCCATGTCGTGGTTGCGGACGGTGTCGGTGGCGGCGCGGATGTAGCGGACGAAGTTGTCGGTGCTGTTGGCGTCGTTGTAGTTGCGGCCGTCGTCCGTCGGGGCGCCGAACTCGTCCAGGACGGTGCGTGATCCGCAGTTCCCGATCCGGGCGGCGAGGGTGCTCATCCACTGGTCGTAGGTCATCTCGCCGTGGAAGAACGTGTACGAGTGGAGCGAGAGGTAGGTCCCGTCGAGGCGGCTGTCGGCGCAGACGCCGGTGACGTCCTGGTTGAATCCTGAACCGCTGACGAAGACGCGCTCCGCGGGGATCGACGGGCGGTCGGTGATCCAGGTGGCGGCGATGTTGGCCCAGTCGCCGGCGCTGTAGCCGTGGGGTTCGTTCATCGGCTCGAAGTGGACCCGGCTGTTGGACTCCCACCGGGTGGTGGCCGCGTCCCACATCGCGTTGAAGGCCTCCGTGTCGACGATCCTTCCGCCGGAGGAAGCGCCGTCCTCCCAGTAGGAGAGGATCACGTTGAAGCCGGCCTCGGTGGCGGCGTCGACGGCTCCGGCGTAGCGGTCGCCCCAGGCGGTGCCCGGGACGGATTGGGTGTTGATGGGCAGCCGGACGGTGTTGGCGTCGATCGTGCTCGCGAAGCCCTCGATGACGGCGGCGGCCTTGGCCTTGACGGTGTCGTAGCTGTCGGACTCGCTCAGTCCCTCGGGGACGACGGGTCCGTCGGTGAAGTTGTCGCCGGGCATGGCCCAGTTCACGCCCCTGAAGTCGGCGGCGGCCAACGGAGCGGGCTCGGCCGCCGGCCCCGCGTCGGGCTCGGCCGCCGCGGACGTCAGCGCCGCGACTGGCACGGCGACGAGGGCGGCGAGCGTGGCCGCCAGGGCGCGGCGCCGGCGGCGGTGGGAACGGGCGCCGGGTGCGGTGAATCGGCCCTCGCCGGTCGTGGGTGTGGTGGGGAGATGGGACATGGTCTTCCCTTCCTTCTGGGTCAGCCTTCTGGGCAGGCCCGCGTCCCCTGTCGGGCCACCGGTGCGACGGCCTGTGGAGGCGAGGAAGGACACAGGCCGTCGGGTGACCCTCGGAAGACGCCGGCGAGCGCGCGGGGGCGGGTCACGCGGGATCAGGTGCGTGGCATCCGACGCGTCTCGCCCCCGGTGCCTGGGACACCGGAGGCGAGTGGCGCGGGGATCCTCGGACCTCCGTCGGGTTCAGCCAGGCTCTGTCAGCCGATCGCGGAGATCACAGGGGCGGGTAGGCGTTCTCCATGAGCTCCTGGAACTGCGCCTCGAACCAGTGGCCGGAGAGCGGGGCTCCGCCCAGGGCACCGGACATGTGGTTCTGGTTGAGCGGGTTGCCCTCGTACGTCGGGTCGCACATCCGGTCGAAGCCCTTGCCCTCGTCGTTCGGGATCTCCTCGCTGGAGCCGTCCGACTCCCCCGGGGGCTTGATCCAGGCGTAGGCGTCGATACCCGAGGCGGGCGCGGCCTGCGGCCGCTCACCGAGGCCGGCACCGGACTGGTTGCACCAGTTGCCGGTGTGGATCCGCTGGTCGACCCGACCCTCGTTGACGTACTCGTCGACGCTGGTCTCCGGGCCGGGACCCGGGAGCTCAGGACCCCAGCCGTTGCGCGAGGTGTCGATGATCAGACCGTGGTTACCATCCACCGCGGCGGCGAAGTCCAGGCCGAAGTCGGTGTTGTTGGTGTACTGGTTCCAGTCGATCCACTCCGACTGGCGGACCGGGGTGCCGCCGATCGTCTCGTCGATCGAGAAGTTGGGCTCCTCGAGCGAACCGTAGTTGGCGACGTTCACCGCGATGCCCGCGACCTTGTCGGGACTGGACGGGGCGGTGTTGATGACCTCGTTGAACAGGTCGGCGGCCGGCTGGAAGTTGGTGTCCCAGCCGAGCCAGCCCCAGTGGCCGGCGTCCAGGTAGTTGTAGACGTTCTCGTACTCGCCGAGCGTGCCGACGTTGTACGAGACGCCTTCCTGGTAGTTGCCGTTGTCGAGCATCTCGTTGCACTCGTCGGTGGCCGTCTCGGCGGAGCCCGTGTTGGTGATGAGGTTCGGCAGCGAGTCGATCTCGACGATGTTCACGATGCGGAGGTTGGGGTTCGCCGTGGCGTACTCGCCGACGATCTCCGCGATCGGGTCGATGAACTCCGTCTTGTACCGGTCGATCTCGTCCGGACCGAGTTCGCCGTTGGAGGCGAGGGCCGAGCAGTCACGGCCTGGCAGGTTGTAGGTGACCATCTGGAACACGTACGGCTCGCCGTTGGCCTGCTCCACGGCGCGCTGCAGGTGCTCCTCCAGGCCGGTGCTGTTGCCGGCGGAGCCGCCCGTGATGGCCGCGATCCGGTCCAGCCACACTCCGGTGGGCTGGTCGGCGACCGCGGACCCGCCCGAGGCCTCCGCGTTGGCGGACCAGTCGGGGTTCACGTACACGCCCGCGCCCTGGTAGGGGTTGTCCACCCGCTCGAAGGTGACCGGGCCCTCGTCGGCAGAGGCGAGGCTCAGGGTGCCCGCGGTGAGGGCGACCGCGGATACCAGCGCGCCCGCGTACAGCGCGGGCCGCCGACCTCGGCGGTGCCGTGGGGGGTTGGTGCGGCTCATTGCGTTCCTTCCTTTCAGAAGGGTTCTCTGGTGGCTGTTCTCAGGTGACGGGTGGTCACCTGTTTCTTCACGCCGGCCGAGCGCCGGGACGGCGCGTGACGGTGGCCGGACGGCTGGGGTGGGGGAGCGGGACGGCCGGGGCACCAGGGGCGGGACGCACCGCCGCGTGGCGGACGCGGGTGGCCCGCCCCTGGTGACTGGGATGGTCGCGGTTCGGGGCTCAGACGAGGCCGGGGACCGGGACGCTCTCCCGCCGTGCCATCTGGTCGTACGCGGCCGCGTCGGGCTGGTCGTCCCGTTCGCCGCTGGCACCGCCGGCGGCGTTCAGCGCCTCCAACACGGCGGTGTAGGCCTCCTTCTTCTGGTAGTTGGCGTCGAACAGCAGCGGGGTGTCCTGACCGCGCCAGGAGTACTTGTCGGTGATGCCCCAGGTGGTGATGCCGGTGCAGCGGGCGACGGCCACGCAGGACTCGGTGACGGTCCGGTAGACGTCGGCCTGCGCGCTACCGGAGCCGCCGACGTCCAGTTCGGTGATCTCCACGTCGACGCCGAGGTCGGAGAAGCGCTGCAGGTTCTCCTGGTAGGTGCTGAGGTCGGAGTCCTGGCTGAGGTGGGTCTGGATGCCCACGCAGTCGATGGGCACGCCGCGGGCGAGGAAGTCCTCGACCATCGCGTAGACCCCGTCGCTCTTGGCGTTGACGCCGTCCAGGTTGTAGTCGTTGTAGCAGAGCCTGGCGTCGGGATCGGCGGCGTCGGCGGCCCGGAACGCCTCCTCGATCCAGCCGTCGCCCATCTGCTGCTGGAGGTTGGACTGCCGGCGGCTGCCGTCCTCCTCGAACGCCTCGTTGACCACGTCCCAGGAGTAGATCTGTCCGGCGTAGTGGCTGGCGACGCCGGTGATGTGGTCGACCATCGCCTGGCGCAGGCTGTCGCCGGTCAGGCCCTGGACCCAGCCGGGCTGCTGGGCGTGCCAGACCAGGGTGTGGCCGCGCACGGACATGCCCTGGCTCTGCGCGTGGGCGACGATCGCGTCACCGCCGCTGAAGCTGAACTGGCCCTGGTTGGGCTCGGTGGCGTCCCATTTCATGGCGTTCTCGGCCACGACGCTGTTGAACTCGGTGTTCAGCGTGGACGCGTAGTCGGCCTCGCCGAGGAAGTTGGGGGCGATGGCGGCACCGAAGTACCGGCCGCTCTGGGCCGCGGCGGCGCCGAGGGTGTCGGCCTGGGCCGTGGCGGAGCCGGTGGACATGACGACGCCCGCCGCCGCCAGCCCGCCGGTCACCACGACGGCGACCGAGAGCCGGACGAGCCGGCGCCCGCGCCGCATGGGCGAACTGCTGATCACGTGGAACCTCTTTCTTCCGGTGGGGGAGACAGGGGGAGGACCCCTGTCCGGAGTGGTGGTCTGAGTGACGGCGCCGCGGCTCCTGACCGCACCGCGTGACCGGCCGTGGGCCTGCCGGGGGCGTGGGGGCGCGATGTGGGGGGTTGGTACCGAGCGCGGTGCGGCGAGGCGCGGGCCGCTGAGCTCAGGCGGCGGGAGTGTTCCTCCCGACCTGTCGGGAGGGTCTGCGGTCGCCCGCGGGACAGCCCCGTCGGCCCGCGTGCGCGTGGCCCGCCGGCCGCAGCTCGTGGTGTCGGCCCGCGGTGAGCCGGCGGCTTCGCCGACACCGACGGCGTGAGCTACGCGGTCTGGCGGCACTCATGTCCCGCGGGTCCGGGATCCTTCGTCGGGCCACGTCCATGGCCATGACAACTCCGATTCGCAGCGCCCCTGCTCGCCCCAACGAAACCACGAAGGCCAACGAACTGCAATAGGACGTATGACGGGTCAGAGTCATCGTGGGCGCACGCGTACCGTAATGTCGGGGCTGCAGTGGGGTTTGCCCCTGTCTGGTCGCAAAATTGGCCAGGGAAAGGCGACTTGGGAGAAAATCCGTACGACGTATGTTGACTCTTGCCCGGAGGGTCTAGCATCCTGGCGGTGCGACCAGTCAGTCGGCGTTCGATATGCCGGTCGTGCGGAACTGGTCGTACCGACCTGTGCCCGTCCCACAGGCCATGGCACGACACGCACGCGCACCATCAGTTTTTCGTTCCGGTGAGGTCCCCCCACACGCCACCGTGCCGGACACCATGGACAGGCGATGCTCCCGTGGATGGGCCCTCCGGCAGAGCCGCCACGGAGTCGCCATGCTCGTTTCCGCACGTCGTTTCCGCTCACGCCCGCGGTGCGTGGTCGTGGTCACCCACTCCGACGACGGTCGCTGACACGCTCTCGTGGGTTCGGGCCTCCGGCAGCCGGAGCCTCACGGAGTGACGCATCCCCCCACACATGAAGGAGTCACCCATGACGATGCGACGACGCACGCTCCTGGGTCTCGGCGCGGCCGGCGTGGTCGGCATGAGCGCGGCCCTGGTCGGCGCCGCGCCGGTGCAGGCACGCGCGTTCCGCAGTGCCGGGCAGGCACCCACCCAGCCCTTCGCGATCGGAGTACGGGAGTACTCCTGGTCCCGCGGCGGGCGCAGCCTGTTCACCAAGGTGTTCTATCCGACGGCCGGCAGCCCCGGCGGCGACCCGATCCCCAACGCCCCCGTCGCCGACGGCGTGTTCCCCATCGCCGAGTTCAGCCACGGCATGGGCTGCAACTCCGACTGCTACGCGTCCCAGACCCACGGCCTGGCCTCCGCCGGATTCATCTGCCCCGCCCCGTCCTTCTCGGACAACACCAACATCGGGAGCGTCTACGGCGGCGAGTGGTCCAGGGACGTCTCCGAGGTCATCACCCAGACGCTGGCGTTGAACAACGCCTCGGGCGACCCGCTCGCCGGGCACATCGACACGGCGGCCGGTGTCGGCGTCTCGGGCCACTCCATGGGCGGCATGACCACCCACGGCCTGGTCAGCGCCTGGCCGGACGACCGGATCGCCGCCGCCGTACCCATCGCCTGCGTGGACATGGGCAACCCCACCAGCGCGTTCGCCAACGTGCTGTTCATCCACGGCGACCAGGACCCGACCTGCCAGATCTCCTCGGCCCGCCAGGCGTACTCGGAACTCGCCGCGCCCAAGGCGTTCCTCACCCACCTCGGAGCGGACCACGGCGGGTACCTCGTCCCGGGCTTCCCGACCTACGCCCAGACCGAGAACACCTTCCTCGACTGGTTCCGGTGGAGCCTGTACGGCGACACCGCCGCCCGCGACCGCCTCCCCGCCGGCGCCACCGCCAACGGGACCAGCTGGGAATCGGTCATGGAGTAGTCACGCGCTCCAACAACTCGTCGTGCCGGTGCGGTTGGCCGCCCGGGGGAGCCGTCTCGGCATTCGGAGCCGGCGAACCGCAGCGGTACGGCGGAGGTGCCTCCCAGGGTCAGTTTGTCGACCCTCCAGCGACCCGCGGCTGGCCCTGGGCGGGCGCCCTCACACGTCTGTCGCGAGGCCGAGAGGTCCGACCACCCGGCCCCGGCTTCCGACCGGCTCGTGCCCCGCAGTCCTGCACCGATTCCGACGCGCCACCCGACAGAGGAGTCGTCGATGTCCCCACGCACGAATCGCAGGAACTTCCTGGCCCTCTCCGCCGCCGGCGTGGCCGGCGTCGGTGCGGCCACGGGTACGGCCTCGGCCATGCCGACGGCCGAGCACACCGCGGAACCCGGCGTCTCCCCCGCGGACACGACCAGCACCGGCCGGCCTCTCCAGGAGCATCAGCTGCGCCTGTGGTACCCCGGCGAGGCGACCGAATGGCTGGAGGCGTTGCCGATCGGCAACGGCCGGTTGGGTGCCATGGTCTTCGGCGGCGTCGCCGCCGAGCGGCTCCAGCTCAACGAGGACACGATCTGGGCCGGCGGGCCGTACGACCCCGCCAACCCCAACGGCCTGGGCAACCTGGAGGAGATCAGACGCCGGGTGTTCGCCGGGGACTGGGGCGGTGCCCAGTCGCTGATCGACGGCAGCTTCATGGGCGATCCGCTCGGCGAACTGCCCTACCAGACGGTCGGCGACCTGGTGCTGACGTTCCCCTCCGGCGGGGCGGCCAGTGACTACCGGCGGGAGCTCGACCTCACCACCGCCGTGGCCCTGACCCGTTTCACCCGCGACGGCGTCACCTACACCCGGGAGACCTTCGCCAGCGCCGCCGACCAGGTCATCGTGATCCGGCTGACGGCCGACGCCGCCGGCCGCATCTCGTTCTCGGCGGCCTTCGACAGCCCTCAGTCCAGCTCCGACCACTCGCCGGACCCGCTGACGATCGGGCTGGACGGAAGCACGGGGAACTGGGAGGGAGTCACCGGGCAGGTGCGGTTCCGGGCACTGGCCACCGTGCGGAACACCGGCGGCACGGTCACCAGCGCGAACGGGACCCTGACCGTCAGCGGTGCCGACGACGTGACCCTGTTGGTCTCGATCGGCAGCAACTACACCAGCTACCAGGACCTGACCGGCGACCAGAACGGCCGTGCGCTCGACCCCCTGCTGGCGGCGGGCGACCGGTCATATGACGAGCTGCGGTCTCGCCACGTCGCCGACTACCAGCAGTACTTCGGCCGGACCGCCCTGGATGTGGGCAGCACCGACGCCGCCGAACTGCCCACGGACCAGCGGGTGGCGGGTTTCGCGGGGGGTG
>NZ_JBDPLU010000028.1:0-99244 GCF_039871525.1 Streptomyces sp. B6B3
CGAGCTCGAGGGCTCGCGCGACGCCGGGCGCGCGGTCGTTCAGCCGGTGGGACAGCCGGGTGTCAGGCCGGGGTGCCGTCCCCGCTCCGCACCCGACCGACGAGCGCCGCCATGGCGACCGCCGCGACCACCGCCAGCAGCAGGGCGACCCGCAGGTCGACGACGCCGGTGAGCGCGCCGATCAGCGCCGGCGCGGCCAGGAACGCCGGCCACTGCCCGAGCGCCACCACGGACACGCCCTCGCCCGTGCTGACGCCCGGCTGGTCGCCGGCCAGGCCGAAGATGATCGGCATGGCGCAGGCGACCCCGATGCCCAGCAGCGCGAACCCCACGATCGCGGCCGCCGGATGGGCCACGGACAGGGCGGTCACCGTGCCGAGCGCGGCCACGACCGACGAGCTCCTGATGACCCGGCGACGCCCGACGCGGGCGGTCACCCGGTCCCCGACGAGGCGGGTGATGGCCAGTCCTGCGGACAGGCTGGTGTACGCCACCGCCCCCATGGCCGCGCCCGCGCCGATCGCGTCGGCCGTGTAGATGGCGCTCCAGTAGGCGCCCGCGCCCTCGGTGAAGGACACCAGGAACGCGAGCACGGCGAGCAGCCGCAGCTGGGGGGTGAACCGGTCGCGCAGGCGGCGCCGCGGGCCCTTTGCCTCGGACTCGGACGGCGCGTCGTTGGGGTGCCAGCGGTAGGTCGCCACCAGCAGGACGGCCAGCACCACGCTGGACGCGGCGATCTGCGCGCCGGGCGGGACGCCCGCCGAGACGGCCACGATGCCGAGCCCGCCGCCGGCCAGCATCCCGACGCTGAAGGCGCCGTGGAAGGCCGACATGACCGGCCGGCCGTACCGGCGTTCCACCTCGGCGGCCTGGGCGTTGGACGGCACGGACAGCAGCGTGGCGGCGAACCCGTACACCAGGATGCCGAGCAGCAGCGCGATGATGGTCGGCGCCGACGCCGCCAGCGGGGCGCTGGCGAGCACGCAGACGGCGCCGGCCAGCGACAGGCGCGAGGTGCGCACCCGCCCGATCAGCAGGGTGATCGCGGAGAGCGCCACCACCTCGCCCGCCGTCGCGGCGAAGTAGGAGAGACCCCAGCCGGTGTCCGAGAGGCCGACCCCGTGACTGACGTCGGGTGCGCGGGAGGTCCAGCCGCCCAGCGTCATCCCCTCGATGACGAACAGCAGGAGCACCGCGAGCCGCGCGCGCCGGTCGCTGGCGCTGGGCGTGTTCCGGTCCGGAACGAGGACCTCGGAGGGTGCGGTGTCGGCGGCCACGTCGTCACTCCTCAACGGTTCGGGTACGGCGGGTTCGGATGCGGCGGGGTCGCTCGCGCCACCAGCGCGAGCACGTCCGCCACGGTGCGCAGGTCCGCGTCCATGACCTCCTCGTCGCCGAGTTCGATGCCGAGCGACTCCTCGATGCCGACGATGGCGCGCACCAGGTCGAGCGAGCTGAGTTCGAGCCCGCCGTCGGTGAGCGGTGTCTCGGGCGTCGGCACCACGTCGTCGGGGGGACAGGCCTCGGCGAGCAACAGGGCGATGACTGCCTCGGACGGCGTGCGGTCACGTGTCCCGACCGCGCCGTCAGGGCGTTGCGGAATGGATGCCATGGCGGACACGGTCCTCCCCTTCCGTACGTCGCCGGTACGTCGCCGATACGTCAGGACCGTCGAGGTGCCGGACGACCTGGTCGGCGGTGTGCCGGGCCAGCGCGAGGGTGGTCAGCGAGGGGTTCGCCGCGCCCGGGCGCGGGAAGGCCGCGGGCCCGACGACGAAGACCCCCGGCGCGCCGCGGACCTGGCCGGTCGGGTCGAGGATCCGGCCGTAGGGCAGGGTGCCGCTCTCGTGGTCGGTGCCGCCGAGGGTGTTGACGTAGCTCTCGGCCGTGCCGGGGGTGCCGACGGCGCGGTCGAGGTAGCCGGTGACCTCCCGGTTGGCCGTCAGGTAGTCCCCGAAGTCGAGCCGCGTCGCCGGCAGGTCCAGCGCGCCGGCCAGCCGCTCCCACAGCAGCTGGAGCCGCGCCTGCTGACCGGCCACCAGATCGGCGTCGCGGGCGGTGAGGCCGGTGCGGACGGTGGCGGGCCACGGCGCGCGGGCGCGGTCCCGGTACTCGACGGCGTTCAGCTCGGAGGGCTCCTGTTCCCCCATCTCCCACGCGTCGACCACCACGCCGTCGACGCCCGGCACGTCGATGAGCTTGACGAAGAGGTTGCTGCGGCTGTCGGCGTCGCCGCGGAGCAGGAGGCACGCGCCGTCGCCACCGCCGGTGCCCCACGGGTTCCGCGGCAGGTGCACCACGAAGCCCTGCAGGATGTGGTCGCTGAGGCCGGGGAACTCGTGGTGCCGCGGGTCGCGTTCGCCGAGCGCCTGCGCGACGAGGCGGGTGTTCTCCAGCGCGCCCGCCGCGAGCACCAGCGCGTCGGCCCGGGTCCACCGGGGCGCTCCCGCGCCGGGATCCTGGAGCAGGGCCCGCACGCCGCCGGCATCCGCCGCGATGCCGATCGCGCGGACGCCCGTGCGGATCCTGACGGCCGGGCAGTCGCCCGCGGTGGCCGCCGGGCCCCAGCCGGCGTAGAGCGGGCTGAAGGCGCGCCAGCGCGGTCCCGCGTCGGTCTCGAAGCGTTGGGCGGCCAGCGGGGTGCGCTCGACCTCGGCGTGGCCGGCGGTCCGGAACCAGTCGAGGAACGACTCCTCGGTGTCGGACCGCGGCGCCTGCAGGGGCTGGCCACACCACGTCGTCAGCTCGCGCTCCACCTCCTGGTACAGCCGCTGGTCGGCGCCGAGGACGTCCGGCCACGCGGCGGAGTCCGCCAGCGCCCACGGATCCATCCGCAGCACCACGCCGTGCCAGTAGAGGGACCGGCCGCCCAACTGGCGGCGCAGCCCGGTGGCGCCGTCGTAGTGCGGCGGGAGGGTGCTGCTCCAGGGCCGCCACAGCACGGGGTCCTCGCCGGGCACCCGCCAGCGGTTCTCGATCTCCTCCTCCGACATGACCGCGTTGATGTGGTCGTCCAGACTCCGTTCGCCGGCCTCGGCGACGACGATCTCGCCCACTCCGTGGGCCGCCAGCCGTTGTGCCGTGGCCAGTCCGCTCATGCCGCCGCCGAGGACGATGACGCGAGGTCCCGTCGTCGGGTCGTGCGTCTGCTCTCCCACTCGTCGTCTCCGTCCTCTCAAGCACGTGGTCGGCCCGCCGCGCCGCGGACGCGGACGCGGAGACCGGGCGATCCAGGCGAGCGTCGCGCCGGCCGATACGCGGCGGGTACGCCGGGCCCGCCAGCGCCCGCGCCGGCCGCGTACCGGCCCCGTATCGGGTGCCCCGACCATCACCGGGTGACCACTCGTCAGGCTCCACAGACGCTCGTGTCCTACCGCTCCGCCGTGGCCGAGGCCGCCGCCGAGGCCGCCGACGCCGGGCTCGACGCCCGCGGCCTGTGGCGCTCGCTCGGCTCCCGGGGACTGGTCGCGGCGCTCTCGTCGGACCGTCCCCCAGCCTTCGGCCGGGGGGACCCCCATTCCTGGGTTCCTGAGCCCGGCCGGCTCGCCGCCCTGCTGGAGGAGTTGGACGCGCGGCTGCCCGTCGGCCTGGTGCTCTCGGTCTGCGTCCAGGCCGCCTCGGTGGTGCCGCTGCTGGCCGAGACCCTGGGTCGGGACGCCGGGAACACAGCCGGGGACGGCCTGCTGGACGCGGCGCTCCGCGGTGACGCGGTGGTGGCGTTCGCGGTGACCGACGCGGCGTCGGCCGGCTCCGACGTGATGGGCGCGCGGACCGCGGTGGCGGGCGATCCGCCGGCCGTCACGGGCACCAAACAGTGGATCACCAACGCGGCGCACTGCGACCACTTCCTGGTGCTGGCCCGCCGGCGCGCCGCCCGGCACTTCACGAGCTTCGGCTGGGTCGTCGTGCCGGCGCGGGCGGACGGGGTCACCGTGCGCCCGGTCGGCGGGCAGGTGTTCCCGGGAGCCGGGCTGGCGGACGTGGACTTCGCGTCCGCCCGGGCCCGGGAGCCCGGGCTCGTCGGCCCGTCGGGACGCGGCCTGGCCCTGTTCGCCCGGCACGTCGCGACCGAACGGCTGGCCGGCGCGCTGTGGTCGCGGGCCGTCTGCCGCCGGGTGCTCGCCGGGACCCGGGAGTGGCTGACCGGCCGGCCGTCCGGCGACGGCACCCTGTGGGACGACGCGGCGATCCGGCAGCGGTTCGCGGCCTGCCTGGTGGAGTTCGCCCGGCTGGACGCCCTCTGCGGCTGGGCGACGTCCGAAGGACCGCCGACTCCCGCGCGGGCCATGGCGCTGAAGGCCGCGGTCGGCGAGGGCACCCTGCGCGTCCTCCGGGAGTGCGCGGACCTGCGCGGCGCCGACGCGTTCCGGGACGGCGGGCTGGCGCTGCTGAGCGCCCAGGCGGCCATGTTCGCGGTCGCCGGCGGGGCCACCGGGGCGCTGCTGACCGGTCTCGCCGACCACGCCGACGATCTGCTGCGACCGTGATCGCCCGGTCACTCACGGCCCGTTAGGGTGGGCGGACGCCCGAAATGGCGGCAGGGCACGCGAGATGGCGAGGTGGGGACGTGCCGGCGACTGATCCGGCGGATCCGACGACCGCGGCGCTGAACACACCGGCGAGCGATCCGCCCACGGAGCGGGCGAGCACACCGGCGCGCGCAGCGACGGCACATCCGGCGAGTGATCCGACGGCCGCCCCGGCGAGCGCACCGGCGGTCGGAAAGGCGCGTCCAGGGGTGAGTACGTCGGCGGCGGATCGGGCCAGTGGTCCGACCGCCGGCAAGGCGCCCGATCCGGTCACTGAACGGGTGGCGGGACCGGCGACCGTATCCGGGGCCCCACCAGGGGGCGGGGCGGCCGAGAACCTGACCTGGGCGCAGGTGCTGAACTGGCGGCTCGTGCGGCAGCATCTGGTGCCCCGGCTGCCGACGGGCACGGCCGTCGACGTCGCGTCCGCGCTCTGCGGACTGCACGCCCAGGTGATGTCCTCCGCCGAGCTCTCCGTCGCCGCGCGGCTGGACGAACCGCGGGACGGCGACCTGGCGGAGGCCCTCTGGACCCGGCGGGAGCTGGTCAAGCTGTGGGCGGTGCGCGGCACCCTGCACCTGCTTCCGGCGGCCGAACTCGACGAGTGGCTCGCGCTTTTCGGCACCTTCGGCACCTACGGGATGACCGACCAGGACACCCGCCGGCTGGTCGACCTGGCCGGCCGCGCGCTGCACGGAAAGCACCTCGGCAGGACCGAGCTGGCCCGGGCCGTGGAGGGACTGCCCGGCGGGGCCGGGTACGGGCGGCTGCTGACGGAGAGCTGGGGCACCGCGCTCAAGCCCGTGTCGTTCAGCGGCCGGCTCTGCTTCGCGCCGGGGGAGGGCACGACCGTGCGCTTCACCCACCCCGGCACCTGGGTGGGCGCGGACCCGTCGTCCGTGTCCCTGGCCGACGCCCGCCTCGCGGTGGCCCGCCGCGCGCTGGCCATGCACGGCGCCGCCAGCCTGGAGGACCTCACCCGCTGGCTGGGCGCCGGCGCGCGCCAGACCAAGGGCCTGCTCGACGCGCTGGGCCCGGAGGTCGCCACGGTGACGATCGACGGGCAGCCCGGCTACGCGCTCGCGGCCCAGCTGCCGGGACTGCGGGACGCGTCGGAGCCCCGCACGGTGCGGCTGCTGCCGGCGTTCGACCAGTGGACGATCACCCTGCCCAGGACCGGCGGCGCGGGGCTGCCGCTCGCGCACCGCCCGCGCGTCTACCGGCCGCAGGGCTGGCTCACGCCGGTGATCCTGGTGGGCCACCGGATCCGCGGGGTCTGGGCCTCGACCCGGCAGGGGAACCGGCTGCGGCTGACGCTGGAGGGCCTCGGGCGCGGGCTGCCGCGCTGGGCGGTGCGGGCCGCGGAGCGGGAAGCCGAGCGGCTGGCCGACCTCTCCGGGCGCAGCCTGGCGCTGACCTGGGACGGGTGACCGACCCGCCGCCGCTCCCGGACGTATGCGGTCGTGTATCGCGACCGTATCGGGGCCGCCAACTCCCGTGACATGCCGTGCCGCCGAACGGGGTGCCGCGTGTATCGCGACCGTATCGGGGCCGCCAACCCTGGGAGCATGACGTACTCAATGACCCAACCGGCCGAACTGGCCGTGGCCGGTGGGACACCCATCAGGCCATCCACCCGTCGTTGGCCCACCTGGCCGATCCCCGCGCCGGAGGCCGAGTCCCTGCTCCGCGAGGTCCTGCACAGCGGCCGGTGGGCGATCACCAGCCCCGAGGGCAGCGAGCTGTTCGAGCGCAGGTTCGCCCGCGAGTTCGCGCGCTATCTCGGGGTGCGGCACTGCGTTCCCGTGGACCACGGCTCCAGCGCGCTCGTCGTGGCCATGGAGGTGCTCGACCTCCAGTACGGGGACGTCGTCCTCGTCCCGGCGCTCACCTGGACCGCCTGCGCGACCGCCGCGCTCCGCGCGGGACTGGTCCCGCTGCTGGTCGACGTGGACCCCGACTCCGGCTGCGTGACCCCGGAGTTCCTCGACCAGGACGTCGAGGCGCGGGCGCTGGTCGCGGTGCACTGGGCCTGCACGATGGCGGACGTGCCGGCGCTGACCGCCGCGGCGGAGCCGCGGGGCATGGTCGTCATCGAGGACGCCGCCCAGGCGCACGGCGGCGAGTGGCGCGGCCGGCAGGCCGGTTCCATGGGCCGGCTCGGCTGCTTCAGCTTCCAGAACGGCAAGCCGCTCACCGCCGGTGAGGGCGGCGCCGTCGTCACCGACGACCCCACGCTGGCGCCGCGCCTGGAGGAGCTGCGGGCCGACTCCCGCCGCTACCGCGGCACGTCCGCCCCGCCCGGCGACCTGGACCTGGAGGAGTCGGCCACCATCCAGGGCGCGAACCACTGTATGAGCGAGTTCAACGCCGCGGTGCTCTGCGCCCAGTTGGCCGTGCTCGACCGGGAGGGCGAGGTGCGGTCCCGCAACTGGCGGAGGCTGCGGGAACTGCTGGCCGGCGTGCCCGGGGTGCGGCTGCTGGAACCGCGTCCCGAGCAGACGCGGATGTCGATGTACGAGGCCACCATCGTGTTCGACGAGCTGCCCGGGGCCATGACCATCGAGGAGGTCGCCGGCGCGCTGTCCGCCGAGCTCGGCCGGCGGTTCTACGCCACCGACACCCCGCTGCACCGCAGCCCGCTGCTGGCGCCGTGGACCAAGCCGACGCTGGCGCCGCTCGCCAAGCGGTTCGTCGACCTGCACGCGGGGCGTTCCTACCCCAACGCCGACTACTGGGCGAACCACTGCGTGCAGACGCACCACAGCGCCTTCCTCGGCGACGAGCGGGACATGCGGGACATCGCGGACGCGATCGCCAAGATCGTCACCGCCCGAGGACCGGTGGTCGAGGGCCAGGCGAGCGCGCATGGCCTCGGGTGACGGCATCCGGCTCAGCGTCGTGGTGATGCACCATCCGAAACGCCGGGACGCCCTGCCGGCGCTGCTCGCGGCCTGCGAGCCGCTGCCGGTGCGGGTGGTGACGGATCCGGATCCGGACGGGCCGCCGAGCCCGTTGCGCACCGCCAAACGGGCCTGGGCCGCGGTGGCCGAGGGCGCGACCCACCACGTCGTGCTCCAGGACGACGCGGTGCCGGTGCGCGGCTTCGCCGACCAGCTGACCCGGGCGATCGCGGCCCGGCCGCACGACGGCGTCACGCTCTCGGTGCAGCAGACCAGCCCGCGGAACTCCTACGCGGTGCGCCGGGCGGCGCTGGCCGGCCAGGCGTGGGCGCCGATGTCCGTGGTCGAGTGGACGTCCACGCTCGGGCTCGCGCTGCCGGCGGCGGACGCCCTGGCGCTCGCCGCGTACTTCGCCGAGCTTCCTGACGAACTGCTGGAGGACGACGACTTCGTGACGCCGTTCTGCGTCGGCCGCGGCCGGCGGGTCTTCGCGACGGTGCCGAACCTGGTGGAGCACGCCGGACTGCCCAGCCTGTCCGGCTACGAGGCCGAGGGCCACCGGCCCGTCACGGTCTACGACCCGCGGTGGTCCATCCCCGCGGGCCACTGGGCGGATCCGGCGCGCCGGCCGGCGCCCGGGCTGGCGGAGGCCGGACGGGGCGGCGCCGCCGTCGAACTGCGCGAGTCGCGGTGCGGCCTGCGGTTCCTGCTGCCCGGCACCGAGGAGCCGCTGGAGCATCCCTACGTCTGGGACTGGCACGACTGGGCGGCGCTGCTCGACCTCGACGCGGACCGGGTGGTGGCCGAATGGGAGCGGGCCGGCGGCGCGGCGGCGCGGCGCGGCGAACCGGTCGGCCGGGTGTTCGCGCTGGCGCCCTGTCTCTCCCTCGAGGTGTGGGCCGCGGCGTTCCTGCTCGGCGCGCTGCTGCCCGCGCCCACGGCCGCCGGGCCGCCGGGCGACACCGGGTTCGGGGAGTTGGTCCGGCGCCGCGCGCTGGAGTCCTGGATCGAGATGGGCCTGTCGGCGGCGGACCGGAAGGCGCTGACGCCCGAGGAGGTCACCGCGCTGGTCGACCTCGCCCTCGCGGGCGCGACCGCCGGCCGCGGGACGCGCGACGGGAACCGGAACGCGGTGCCGAACGAGGTGCCGAACGGGGAACGCAGCCCGGAGACCGGACGGGAGGCCGCTCATGCGGGATGACCCGCGCGAGGAGAGCACGCGAACCCCGCTCTCGGTGATCAGCTCCATGGCGCGCCGGGAGGCCGCCGCGCTGCTCCGGCACCCGCGCCTGGAGACCTGGGTCACCCATCCCGCCGTCACCGTGTCGCTCCGCACCGTGCCGTGCCCGTGGCCCGGGTGCCGGGCGCCGCGGACCCAGGCGGGGCTGCTGCCGATCGCCAGCGCGGAGCCGCTGGGGCGCGGCGAGCGGCCCCGCGCCGGTTCGGTGACGCTCACGGCGCTGTCCTGCGAGTGGCTCGCCGCCCGTTCGCTGTGGCCGCTGGCCCAGGGCGCGGCCACCGGCCGGGCGCCGGGCGCCGTGCTGACGCGCGCCGCGGCGCTGGTGCGGCTCCTCGGCCACGGCCCGCCCGACGGGTGGGTCGCGGCGCTTCCGGAACTCGACGCCAGGGAGCGCTGGTTGGACGAGGCGCTGGGGCTCGCGGACGGCGGCCCCGCGCCCGAAGGGAGGGCGGTCACGGCGGTGGGGGCGGAGCCGGTGCTCCCGGCGTCGTCGCGCGGCGTGGGACTCGCCCAGGGCCGGGCCCGGCACGCCGTCAGGGCGCCCGGCGGCGAGGGCCACCCGACCGCGTACGCCTCCCACCTGATCAGCCCGCATCTGGCCGGCGGCCGGACGGACTCGTTGAACGACGCCTATCTGAGGTGTCGGATGTCCGCCGTCGCGGCCGCCTTCGAACGGACCGGCGAGGGCCGGAACAGCGAGGGCCGGAACGGCGGGTGAACAGCACGCCGTCCGGCCCTCGTCTCCTATCCGGACGGCGTCGCCGCCGCCTGCGTCAGCCAGGCCGTCGCCTCCTCGGCGACCTCCAGCACCCGGATCGCCTCCAGCAGGCTCGCCCCGCTGGACCGGCCGGTCCTGACCAGCTCTGCGAAGGACTCCGCCTGCCGGACCAGCGCCTCCTCGAACGCCCTGGGCTGGGTGCGGCCGATGAGCTCGTGCCGCTCGTGCCCGCGGGCGCCGAAGACCTCGACCCACACGGTGTCGCCGGCGGGGAAGTAGCGGCCGAGGTCGACCGTGCCCAGCGTCCCGCCGGACAGCCGCAGCGACGCGAAGGCCGCGTCCACGTCGTCGCGGACCTCCGGATCCTCGACGTGGCCGGCGGCCAGGGCGTGCACCCCGACGACGTCCTCCCCGGTCAGCCAGCGAATCTGGTCCACCTCGTGGACGCCCATGTCCACGAAGACGCCGCCGCTGGTGGCCCGGAACGCGGCGGCCGGCGGTTCGCCGTCCCACTGGGACGCCGCCACCAGGTACAGGGACCCCAGTTTGCCGGCGCGGATCCGGTCCCGCAGCGCGACGAGCGCGGGCAGGTGCCGGCGCCAGTAGGCGACCTGCACCGGGACCCGGTGCCGGGCCGCGATCGTGGCGGTCTCGCGGAGCTCGGCGGCGGAACCGCCGCCGGGCTTCTCGCACAGCACGGGCACGCCGGCCTCGACCGCCTGCCGGGTGAGCCGCGCGTGGTCCCGGGTGGGCGCGGCCACCAGGACGCCGTCGGGCGCCTCGCGGTCGAGCAGCTGGCGGAGGTCGGCGTGCACGCGCAGGCCGGCGTCGCTCAGCACCGCGCGGGTCGCCGCCACCGGTTCGACGACGTCCGTCACCGTCACCCGCGTGCTGAGGCCCAGGGCCGCCAGATGGGTGCGCCCCATCCGGCCCGCGCCCACGAGGGCCAGCCGGAACCGGTCGTCGCGGCCCCGCGCGACGCGCCCGTTCGTCCGGTTCGTTGGTTCAGACATCGAGCCACCTCCTGACCGCGGCGACCACGGCGGGGCCGCCGGCGACGAGAACCTGGTGTCCTTCGGGCAGCCGCCAGCGTTGGCAGCCGCCGCCCGCGGCCTCGACCAGCGCCACGCCGGCCGCGACGTCCCACGGCTTCGGATCGAAGGTGACGAAGCCGTCGAGCTCGCCGGTGGCGACGCCCGCGAGATCGCACACGGTGGAGCCGAGGTTGCGCAGGTCCTGGACCCGGCCGACGAGTTCGGTGAGGCGGCGGTACGCCGTCGCGCGGGCCGGGGCGGAGCTGGGCACCGCGAAGGAGATGAGCGCGGACCCCGGATCGCGGTCGGTGACCCGCACGGGCCGGTCGAGGCTGCTGGTCGCGACGCCGTCGGCCACGGCGACCCAGTGCCCGGTCAGCGGCAGCACGACGGCGGCGGCCAGCGCCGCGCCGTCCCGTTCGGACTCCACCGCCACGCTGACCGCGCACCGGTCGATGCCGTGCGTGACGTTGACCGTGCCGTCGAGCGGATCCACGATCCAGCGCAGTCCCGACGTGCCGGCCTGGTGGCCGGACTCCTCGGTGAGCGAGGCGTCGTGCGGACGGGCGGCGCGCAGCGCGTCCCTGATGGCCCGGTCGCTGGCCAGATCGGCGGCCGTCACGGGGTCGCGGTCGTGCCGGTCCCGGCCGCCGGCGGCCCGGCGTTCGCGGGCCACGTCCAGCCGGGCGAGCACCTGGTCGGCGCCGGCCCGGGCGGCGGCCAGCGCCAGCTCCCCGAGGCCGGGGCTGGCCGACTCCGCGGGCCCGGCGGGCCGGTGCCGCTGGTCGTCCGCTCCCGGCCGCGGGCGGCGCCGCAGCTCCGTCGCGAGCCGGCGGCGGTCGGTCTTGCCGTTCTCGTTCACCGGCAACGTCCGCCGGTGGTGGATGCCGGCGGGCACCATGTACGGCGGCAGGGCGGCCCGGACGGCGGCCCGCAGTTCGCCGTCGAGGCCAGGACGCCCGAGGTAGCAGGCGTGCAGCTCGCTCCGGCCGCCGCCGTCGACCAGCACGACCACGGCCTCCTGCACGCCGGGCTGCCGCCGCAGCAGGCCCTCGATCTCGCCCGGTTCGACGCGGTGTCCGCGGACCTTCACCTGGTCGTCGACCCGTCCCAGGTGCAGGAGTTCCCCCTGCCACCAGCGGACCTGGTCGCCGGTGCGGTACCAGTCGCCGTCCGCCGGGCGGCCCACCACCTCGGCGAGCCCGGCCGGCCCGCCGCGCAGGAACCGGTGCGCGTCGTCCCGCGGATCCAGATAGCCCTGGAAGCGCTGCGAGCCGCGGACGCACAGCTCGCCCTCCGCGTCGCCGCCGTTCGCACCGCCGTCGTCGTCCGCCCGGACGACGGCCTCCAGATGCGGCAGCGGCCGGCCGATGGGCACCGTCCCGTTCGGGGTGCGCGGCCATGCGGCCCGGTCGGCCGGGAGGCGGTAGCCGGTGCAGGTGACGGTCAGCTCGGTCGGCCCGTAGAGGTTGTCGATGACGCTGCCGGGCGCCGCGTCGGCCCAGGCCGCGGCCTGGTCGAGCGTCAGCTGCTCGCCCATGAAGAGGCTGACCCGCAGGTTCGGCATCGCGCCCGGCGTCAGCGTCCGCATCCGACGGGCCAGCGAGATCACCGAGGGGACGGAGCTCCAGTGGGTGATCCGGCGCTCGTTGACGAACGAGACGGGCGTCATCTCCTCCTCGCGGAGCGGCACGACCAGGGTCGCGCCCGAGCCCCAGGCGAGGAACATGTCGAGGACCGAGGGGTCGAAGGTCAGCGCGTAGTGCTGGGACATCCGGCACCCCGGTGTGAGCGTTGTGTACCGCTCCAGGCCGGCCGCCAGGTACTCCGAGAGGTTCCGGTGCCGGATCGGCACCCCCTTGGGCTGTCCGGTCGATCCCGAGGTGAAGAGGACATAGGCGACGTCCTGGGCGGTGCCGCGGTAGGCGGCGGCGCGGCCCGGCGGGATCGCGGACCCGGCCGCGCCCGGGTCGCCGGCGTCGGGGGCCACGTACACCCCGGTGCCCGGGACGGCCTGGGCGACCTCGCCCGCGACCTCGGCGGAGCCCGGGTCGGCCAGCAGCACGCCGACGTTGGCGGCCCGGCACATCCGCGCCAGCCGTTCCGCGGGGAACCGCGGGTTGAGGGGCACCAGCGGACGGCCCGTGCGCAGCGCGGCCAGGTAGCCCACGTAGGTCCGCGGGTCGCGGGCGGCGAGCAGCCCGACGGCCGCGGCGGGGTCGGCCAGCCGGGACTCCAGCACGGCGGCGAGCCGCTCGGCGCGGTCGTGCAGTTCGGCGTACGTCAGCGCGTGCGGGCCGATCTCCAGGGCGGTCTCGTCGGCGACCCGCTCCGCGGTGGACAGGAAGAGGTCCCACAGGGTGTCGGTGCGGGACCTCGCGAGTCCCGGGGTAGTGGTCACGGCTGGTCTCCTGTGCTCGGTTGGGGGGTGGTGCTCCGTGGCACGGGGATGGGGGCGGGCACGGGATCGGGCACGGCGCGTTGGGCAGCGTGTTGGGCGGCACCCACCTCGGCGAAGGCGCGCCGGACGATCCCGGGGCGTGGCCGGCCGCGCTCGGCGGATTCGGCGGCCATCCGCAGCATGCGGGGCAGCGCCGCCCACCGGGCCTCCGCGGTCTCCAGGTCCGTTCGGGCGGGCTCCCCGGCCGCCGCGCCGGCGAGCGCGTGCCGCAGCGCGAAGCAGTGGTGTCCGGCGAGCGCCCAGCAGTCGTCGAGATGGCGGGCGAGCGCCTCGGCCGAATCGGCCAGCCGGTCGCCGAGGAACGCCAGGGCGGGCAGCTCGTCCGTGAGCCACCGCCCTGGCAGCGGCTCGGCCGCCCCGGCGGGCTCCGTCGTGCGCTCCAGCCACCACCGGCCCGGCGCGTCGGGGACGGCGAGCGGAAACCCGCACGCCAGCCGGTTCCGCACCCGCTGCTGTTCGTTCCACTCGGGCGCGTCCATCGCGTCGGCGAGCTGGCGGGACGTGAGCCGGCCGGCGAACGGCAGCTGTTCGCCGGCCGGCAGCAGGCCGCTGAACTCGTCCCGCACCGGCCAACCCGCGGCCCCGCACGGCCCGTCGACGAGCAGCCAGTGCGGCGCGGTCCTGACCGCGGGGGACCAGGGCAGCCGGCGGTTGTCGACCACGACGAGGGCCCGGCCGTACCGGCGCACCTGGTCGGCCACCGCGTCGAGGGCGTCGGCGGCGGTCCGCGCGGCGCGGTGCCGCAGCCGGCTGCCGTCGGGCAGCCGCTCCAGGCGGACCCGGTGGTGTGAGAACGCGAGCCGCCCGGGCACCAGATCGGTCCGCACGGCGGTGCGCACGCTCCGGAACACCAGCTCGCCCGCGTCGAACTCGGCGTCGAGATACGCGGTCAGGTTGGCGGTGTAGCAGCTCAGCCCGCGGTAGTCGGTGAGCGTGGCCGAGGTCATGGGATCACCTCCACGTCCGTGCCCGGGTCGTCCGTCTCCGGGTCCGTGCCTGGGCCCGGGTCCCAGGCGCAGCTGACGGGGAGTGGGAAGTGCGCGCGGAGCGCCGCCCAGCGCAGCCCGCCCCAGCGGCCGGCGACCGCGCCGGGCGCGACGGGGATCCGCCAGGGCAGCCCGGCCAGCCCGTCGCCCGTCGCCTTCACGCACGCCTCCTGCACCGACCAGATCCAGGCCGCCTCCAGATCCGTCGGGGCGTCCGGCAGCCGGCAAGGACCGCGCCGGCGGGCCGACCGCGGACGTCCCGCCGCCGCGATACCGGAGCGCGGCGGCTGGACGTCCACCCCGACCCGGCGGCGACCGACGGCCGCGGCGACCCAGCCGTCGGCGTGCGACAGGCTGACGGCGAGGTCGGGGTGCCCGGCGAGGACGGGACGCCCCGAAGGCTCGGCGCGCAGCGGGGCGGCCGCCGCCTCGCCGTCCGTGGTCTCCGCCAGCAGCCGGCGCAGCAGGCCGCGCGCCGCGAGCCGTTCCGCGGCGCGCGGCGCGGGCAGCCCGTCGGCCGCGGCGAGATCGTCGGGCGGGCAACGGTCCACGGGCGCCTCGGCGATCCGGCACGCGGCCACCCGCACGGGGACGCCGGCGCGGCCGACGACCGGCACCGGGTCGGGGACGTCGATCCGACCGGACATGGCGAGCTCTCCGTTCACCCGAGCCGGACCCGCGGGTCGCGCAGCGCCAGGGCGCCGTCGGCGGTGCGCAGCCGGTCGTTCGCGAAGTTCAACGACGCCGAGCGCAGGTCGCGGAACGCCCGCTCCAGGCCGGTGGGTGAGCCCCTGAGGTAGCCGTGGCCCAGGCCGACCAGCTCCACCAGCCCGTTCACGGCCGCGAAACAGTCCTCCGAGGCCCGGGTCTTGAGCGTGTTGACGAGGAGCCGGGCCGGCGTGCCGCTGACCGCGCCGTGCCGCGCCTCCTCGTCGGCGACGACCCGCAGGGTGTGCCGGAGCAGGGCGTGCACCGTGTCGAGGCGCTCCCGGACCAGGGCCAGGTTGGTCAGCACCAGCGGTGACGCGATGTCGAGCCGGCGCGGCCCCTTCTGCCCGCGCACGTGGGCCAGGACCCGTTCCAGCGCGCCGGCCGCGGTGCCGAGCCAGGCGGCGGACCAGCCGATGTGCGCGACCGGGCCGAACAGCCCGGCGGCGATGCCGGGGAAGCCGCCGGGCCCGCCGACCAGATGCCAGGCCGGGACGGCGCCGCGCAGCCGCAGCGGCACGCTCTCCGAGGCGCGCATGCCCAGCGGATCCCAGCCGCCGGTGACCTGCACGTCGAGCGCGTCCCGCGCCGCGTACACGAGATCGACCTGGGTGGGCGAGGTGGCGCCGGCGGACCGCATGGTGACCAGGAACCCGTCCGCGTGCCGGCCGCCGGTGACGACGGGCGCCACGCGGTCGACGAGCAGCGTGCCCTCGTCCTCGCGCAGCGGCGACTCGGAGGCCAGCAGCGCGCCGCCGGTGCCGGGTTCGGTCGTGACGGAGCCGAGGTAGACCTCGCCGCGGGCCAGCGCCGGCAGCAGCGTCGCGGTGAGCCGCGGGTCCCCGTGCCGGACCACCGCGGCGACCTGCTGGCAGTGCATGGCGAAGACCAGACCGACCGTCATGTCGGCCCGGGACAGCGCGATGGTGGCGTCCGCCAGGTCCGCGAGGTCGCCGCCGAACCCGCCGTGCTCCGCGGGCACCAGCAGGCCGAGCAGGCGGGTGTCGCGCAGCTCCGCGAGGGCCTCGACGGGGAAGGCGGCGTCCCGGTCGGTCCGGTCGGCGTGTTCGGCCGCGACCGCCGCGACCGACGCGGCGGCCTCCCGCCAGGCCGGCTCAGCCTCGCCGCGGGTCGGCTCCCTGGTGAGCGTCCCGGTGCTCACGACGCCGCCCGCGACGCGTCGTGGATCTCCTGGCCGGGGATCTTCTGGCCGGGGATCTCGTGGCCGCGGATCTCCTGGACCGCCGCCCACAGGACGCCGCTGGTCTCGAAGGTCCGGTCCACCATCCGTTCCTCGGGGAAGACGATGTCGTAGGCGTCCTCGATGGCGAACAGCAGCTCGATCTCGCGCATGGAGTCGAGCCCGAGGTCGCGGAGCCGTGCGGTGTCAGTGATCTCCTGGTCTCCCGCGTACTTCAGGTACGGCCGCAGGATGTCGACGAACTGTGCGTCCATGGTTCAACTCACCTCAGCGCGGTTGACTGCGTTGCGTTCCCATACGAGCCGCGACACCTCGGCTATCTCGCCGCCCTCGACGATCACCTCGAGCGGTGCCGGATGGCCCAGAAATCCGGTCAGACTGGCCGTCAGGCCGTACGCCCCCACGTTGGGCACCCGGAGCACGTCGCCGGGACGCACCGGGGGCAGCACCGCGGCGCGCGCCCAGGTGTCCAGCGGTGTGCACAGCGGGCCGGTGACCAGCGACCGTTCGCCCTGCCCGCTGTCCTGCCCGGTGTCCCGTCCGGCGGCCCCGCGGCCGGGCACCAGCTCGGGGAGCAGCGGCGGCAGCCGGCGCAGGCCCGACATGCCGCCGAGGTGGTTGATGCCGGATTCGAGCACCACCACCTGGGTGCCGTGCGACCGTTTGACGTCCACGGCCCGGGTGAGCAGGCTGCCGCACGTGGCGGTGAGGAAGCGCCCGGACTCGAAGGCGACCACGGGCCGCCCGCCCCGCCAGCCGGCGAAGGCGTCGTCGAGCAGCGACGCGAGCCGGACCCCCAGCGTCGGGAGGTCGGGCAGCCGTCCCGAGCGGGCGAACGGCGCCCCGAAGCCGCCGCCCAGGTCCAGCACCTCGATCCGGTCCGGCAGCACCGCGTGCGCGGTCTCGGCCGTGCGCAGCGCGGCCGCGAACTGCGCGACCAGCTCGTCCTCGTCCAGCAGGTTCGAGCCCAGGTAGAGGTGCAGCCCGGACACCCGGGCCCGGGGCCGGGAGGCGAACGCGGCCGGCTCCGCCACCAGCCATTCGACGTCGGCGCCGAACTGCGAGGCGACGCCGGTCATCGTCAGGCCCTGTCCCGCGGTCTTCTCGTGGCCGTTGAGCCGCAGCAGGCAGCGGGCCGTGACGGCCGCCGTCTCCGCCGCCCGGTCCACCTGGTCGATGCCGTGCGGGGAGTCCACCGAGAACCAGCGCACCCCGGCCGCCACCGCGTCGCGGACCTCCGCGTCGCGCTTCCCGGGCCCGGTGTACAGGATCGTCTCGGGCGGGACGCCGGACTTCAGCGCGGTGGCGAGCTCGCCGGGCGAGCTGACCTCCAGGGAGCAGCCGAGGCCGCTCAGCCGGGTCACCACGGCGGGGTGCGGGTTCGCCTTCAGGGAGTAGTAGAGGCGGCTCGGCCGGGGCAGCGCGGACACCAGCGTCCGGTGGCAGCGTTCGACCTCGTCCAGGTCGTAGACGTACGCCGGCGTGCCGACCTCGTGCACCCGTTCCGGCAGGTTCGGGAGTTCCGGCGGGTTCGGCTGTTCCGGCGGGTTCGGCAGGGTGGCGTACGCCGGCGTGCCGAGCTCGGGCGCGCGTTCCGGCGGGTTCGGCGGGTGGGCGTCAGGCATCGCGGGTCTCCTCGACGAGACGGGCCAGCCGCGACCGGTCGATCTTTCCGTTGGCGGTCAGCGGCAGCGCGGGCAGGGTCACGCAGCTGCGCGGGATCTTCGTCTCCTCCAGCTGGCCGGTCAGCGCGGCGAGCACCCGCCCGGGGGAGAGTTCCGAGGCCACGACCAGCGTCGCCCCGGCGGTCGCGTCGCGGGGCGGCACGGCGCAGGCGGCCCGGACGCCGGGGATCCGGTCGGCGGCGGCCTCGACCTCCAGCGAGCTGACGCGGGTGCCGCGCTCCTTGTAGACGTCGTCGTGCCGGCCGTCGAAGTAGAGGTAGCCCTCGGCGTCCACGCTGCCGTAGTCGCCGGTGTGCAGCTGCGGGAAGAGCCCCTCGGCCCGGCGGAACCGCCGCGCGGTGAGCTCCGGTTGGCGCCAGTAGCCGGACATGACGTGCGGCCCGCGCACCACGATCTCGCCGATCCGGCCCGGCGGCAGCCGGTTCCCGTCCTGGTCGACGACGAACACCTCGGTGTTCCGGAGCGCGCGTCCGGAAGAGCCCGGCCGCAGCAGGTCGCCGTCGGGCGGCATGATCGTGGCCCGTTTGCATTCGGTGAGGCCGTACATCAGCTGCACCCGGAGCCCGGAGATCTGCTTGCGCAGCGTGGTGAGAACGTCGGCGGGCATGGCGGCGCCCGTGTTGGTCAGCAGCCGGAGCGCGGGGGCGCGGACGCCGGGCCGCTCCACCAGCCGGGCCAGGGTGGCGGCCAGCGACGGCACCGCGGGGAACACCGTGGCCCCGGTGTCGCGCAGCCGGTGCACGAGGACCCGGCCGGCGTCCTTCGCCGAGCCCAGCTCCAGCCGGGCCCCGCCGAGGGTGCTCAGCAGCACCTGGTAGAGGCCGTAGTCGAAGGACAGCGGCAGCGGGCTGTAGACCACGTCGTCCGTGCCGTAGCCCAGCTCGTGGTGGATCGCCCGCGCCGCGAAGACGATCTGGCCGTGGGTGGACACGACGGCCTTCGGCGCGCCGGTGCTGCCGGACGTGTAGATGAACCAGGCGGGATCCACCGGCAGGGTCGGGGACGGGGCGCCGGCGTCGGGCGGCCAGGAGCGGGCGGCGTCCCGCAGCTCGTCGAGGTCGGCGTGGGCGAGGCCGCGCCGCGCGGCCTCGCCGGCGGTCACCGCGCCGCCGACCACCAGCGTCGGTCCCGCGTCGTCGAGGATGTGCCGCACCACGACGTCGGGCGCCGCGGCGCTGAGCGGGACCGAGACCGCGCCCACCCGGGAGGCGCCCGTCAGCAGCGGGACCAGCCACGGGCCCGCCGCCTCGCTGACCACGATCCGGTCCCGCGGCCCGACGCCCCGCTGCCGGAGCCAGGTCGCGATCCGGACGCTGGCCGCCCGCACCTCGGCGTACGTCAGCGCGTCGGTGCCGTCCGAGACGGCGGTCTGGTCCGGGTGCCGGACGGCCGCGGCGTCCAGCAGGTCGTGCAGGACGGCCGCGTTCATGACGGCACCCCGCTGCCCGCGTTACCCGTCGCCGCCGTCTCCCTCGTCGCCGTCGCCGCCGCGGAGAACAGCTCGGCGAGGGAGACGGCGTTGCGCACCGAACGCGCCGACAGGCCAGCCGGATCGTAGGGACGGCCCAGGTCGTGCTCGACGGAGTCGAGCACCTCGACGAGGCGGTAGGAGTCGAAGCCGGGGAGCTCGGTCAGGTGCGGCGCCCGGTCCAGCGCCTCCGCGTCGACCGACAGCGCCTCCATCAGCGCGCGCCGGATCGCCGCCACGGCCTCGTCCTCGGGCCCGGCGCCGCCGTTGCCCGGCGCCTGCGCCTGTGTGTGAGCTCGGGTCAGCTGGTGGGCGACGTCGGCCTCGCGGCGCAGCAGGTCGGCCATCCGGTCCGGCACCGAGGCGTCCCAGACGCCGGAGCGCTGCTGGCGCCGCCCGGCCACGTAGCTGTGCGTGGCCAGGGCCCGCCATTCGCCGACGAGGTCGGCCATCGGCCGCACGGCCTCGGCCGGCAGCCCCGAGTGCCGCAACCACGCCTCGTGCAGCGCCCGTTCCCGGACCAGCAGCCAGATGTCCAGGATCAGGCGGCCCACCGCGTCCTCGTCCGTGCAGCGCCGCCGGGCGGCGGCCAGATAGCGCTCCCGGTCGGGTCCGGCGGCGTCCAGCCGGGCGGCGTTGTCCGCCAGGACCTGGCCGGGCCGGGCCTCGGGGACGGCCGCGGGCGCCAGCAGGTGGGCGGTGACGCCGGCGCCGAACAGCGGCGCCGTCTCGGCCGCCGGCAGCGTCCAGGCGCCGGGTCGCGCGGGTCCCCAGCGGGTGTCGTTGTGGTACGCGTCCACGACCGTCGTCCGGTCGTCGTCGGGCCCGGCGCACAGCAGGAAGCTGTGGGTCATGTGCTCGTGGCCCGCGTACGGCAGCCAGGGCATCAGATGGGCGTCGCCGACGACGTAGAGCGGTCCCCGCTCCCGTGCCGCCCGGCGCAGCAACGTTTCGTCGGTGGTCCGCCACCGCTGCGCCCCCCGCAGGCCGAGGGCCCGTGCCGCCTCCGCGAGCCGTTCCGCGGGCGGGCGTTCGACGCCACCGTCGACGCCACTGTCGGCGCCCGTCCGGAACCCCCAGGTCGCGCCCAGCGCCAGATGGGTGCCCGGTCCGTGCCAGCGGTCCGCGAGCACGGCGACGTTGGACTGGAGGCAGTCGAGCGCGTCGGCCCGCACCTGGGCCAGCAGGCGTTCCCACCCCGTCAGATCCGGTTCCCCTTCCTCCCGTTCCTCGTGCCCGTCCGTGTCGATGTCCGCTTCCACGTCGTCTTCCCTGTCCAGGGTCATTCGTCTCTCCGAGCGTGTCTCCGAGCGTGCTGCGGGCCCCCCGCCCGAGGGCGTTCCTGACGGCGCCGCGTCGGCCGGTCGGAGCCCGGCGTCCAGCACTCGCTGGCACGCGGGGAGGCGCCTGAGCGGCACCGGGCTCCGACCGGCCGGCGGCGTTCAGCTGGTCGACGTCGGCAGGGAGCCGGCCCATTCGACGAGCTGCCGCTGCTGCTTCGCCAGATCGTGCGAGTCCAGCCCGACCGGGTCCTTGAAGAAGAAGGCCAGCTCGGGGACCGGACCGACGCTCCCCGCCGCCTGGGCGGCGGCCATCAGCCGCACGAGGTCCAGGACGAGCGGGGCGGCGAGCGACGAGTCGACGCCCTGCCAGGTGAACTGGAGCGTCCCCCGGATCCCCAGGAAGCCCTCGAAGGAGATGTGGTCCCAGGCCGTCTTGTGGTCGCCCAGGTCGGGCACGTTGTCGATGTGCAGCGGCGCCGGCACGTCCTCGCCGAGCAGCGAGGGCAGCACGCCCGACTTCGAGCGCATCTTGCTCTCCGCGGTCACCGAGTCGGCCAGCGTCGCGCCGTCCCCGCCGCCCAGCAGGTTCGTTCCGGCCCACGACAGGACCCGCAGCGCGCGCGAGGTGAACATCGGGGCCAGCACGGTCCGCAGCAGGGTCTCGCCGGTCTTGCCGTCCGACCCCGCGTACGGCACCCGCTGGCGCTCGGCCGTCTGCTCCAGCGCGGGCAGCCGGGCCCCGGCGGACGGCGTGAAGTCCACGAAGGCGCAGCCGGCCCGGAACGCGGCCAGGGCGGCCATCGAACTGGGCGGCAGCAGCCGGGAGGAGGGATCACGCAGCGCCCGGTCCAGGCTGTCGGCGTCCCGGAGGTCGTCGACCAGCGGCACCGGGGGTTCGGTCGAGGCCACGTTGACGACCACCACCCGGGCCAGGCCGTTGCGCTCCCTGAACTCGGCGATGTCGGCGGCCATCCGCTCGATGGCCTCGTGCTGCGTCCCGGTGAGGGAGGCCAGTTGGCAGCCCTCGCGCAACTCGGCCTCGACGGCGGCGAAGCCGGGCCGGACCGCACGGTAGACCTCCGGTGGAATGACACCGGTGCCCACGAGATGTTCGGCCCGTTTCTCGATCGGATCGTTGACGACGTCGTGCCCACCCACGACGATCTGCGACCACCGGGGCAGCCGCACGTTCTCGAACGCGGCACCCTCGGTGACACATCCGATCGGCGCGACCAGGTTCTCGCGCAGGGCCAGCAGGCCGGTCACCGCGGTCGTCGCGACGGATCCACGAGCGCCGTTGAACCAGATGCCGGTCGGGACGTCGGCGGGGGGAACGGTCACCCCGGTTCCGTGGTCGGCCCCCCCGGGCGTGATAGCCATGTCTCTCCTCGCTTTCCGGTCGTTCTCGGCTCGTTCCGAGAGTGAGACTGGAAGACGTGGATACGGGCGGCATACATCGTGCCGGGGCGGTTCAGTACTTGAGCGCGTTGTAGCGGCCCTGGTGGTAGAGGAGCGGACGGCCGACGCCGGGGAGGTCGCCCAACACCACGCCGGCCACCACGATCCGGTGGTCGCCCGCGGGCACCCGGGCGGTCACGCGGCACAGCAGCCAGGCCAGCACGTCGTCCAGCACGGGGATCCCCCGCGGGCCCGGGGCCCATCCGGTGTGCTCGGCGAAACGGTCGGCGCCGCGCCGCGCGAAGGTCGTCGCCAGCCCCTGCTGGTGCTCGCCCAGCAGGTGCACGACGACGTGCTCGGCGCGGCTGATGACGGGCCAGCAGGACGAGCCGGTGCTGATGTTGAAGGAGATCACCGGGGGCTCCAGGGCGACGGAGCACAGCGATCCGGCCGTCAGCCCGACGGGCCGTTCGCCCGTGGCGGTGATCACGGCCACGCCCGCCGCATGCTGCCGGAAGACGGACCGCAGGAGGTCGGCGGAACCCTGCTGCGGCGTACGGAGATCGCGGATCTCCGGTATTCCCTGTATTCCCTGCATTCCCGGCACTTCCTGCACTTCCTGCGTTTCGTGCATGATGCGCGTCCTTCCTCAGCGAGAAGAGCGGCCACGATACTGCTCGGAAATTCACCGCCAGGGCCGCCCGCGACCGCCGCCGGGCGGCGTTCTGGCCGCGGGCCACGGGCGGCGTATCGGGCACGTAGCTGGGGGGCGGAACCGGAACCGCGCGCGTCCCGGGCCGTCGCCTCGCGACGGCCCGGGACGCGGTGGTCGGCGGGCGACCTCAGCCGGTCTCCGGTTCCGCGAGCGGCTCGGACTCCCTCGCCGCCGTGCCGGTCAGCTCGGTCGTGACGACGGCGCTGAACGGCTCCTCCCCGGACTGCCGGGCGGTGACGTGCACCGTGCGGTCGTCGGGCCCCGGCGCCGCCTCGATCCAGCAGGGGGCGTCCAGTTCGACGAACCTCCGGAACGTCGTCCGCATGCCGACCACCACGGCGGCCGCCGGCCGGGTCAGCACCAGCGTCGCCTGGCGGGCGGCCTCCAGCAGCAGCGCCCCCGGCACGTGGTCGACCGGGTGGTCGAAGAGCACGGGGTGGCTGGTGTCGGCGCGCAGTTGCCAGCGACGTGGCGCGTCGGTCGCGGAGAGCACGACGTTCCGGCGCCGTTCGTGGCCGGCGTGCCGCGCCGGCACCGGGGCGGGCGCGGGCGGCATGCCGCCGAGCGTCGGGTCGAAGCCCGCGCGGCCGCCGCGCAGCCGCCGGTAGACGGCGGGCGTGTGGCAGGTGAAACGGGTCTCGGCGGTGCCCAGCGGGGCGCCGTCGCGCAGCGCCTCCACCCGCAGCGAGAGGGCGGCGATCCGGCCCCCGCGTCGCGCGATGTCGAAGCACCTGACGCGCAGGGCGACATCGGCCGGCCGGGGGCCGATGGCCAGGGCGTCGGCCCCGTGGATGTCGTAGTGGAGGTGGTCCCAGATCAGGTGGTGACCGATCGGGACGCGATAGGCGACGTGGGAGAGCAGCGGCAGGGTCTGCCGCACCGTCTCGGCGAAGAGCAGCGGATCGTAGCGGTGGTTGCCGTCGGTGTAGAAGCTGTGCTCCCTGGGCCACTGGGCGGCGATGGCGAACGTCTCGCCGCCGGTGTGGTTCCAGTCGGTGAGCAGCACCTCCGCGATGGCTGCCTTGTGCACGTACTCGCGTGGAACGGCGCTGGTGAGGTGCCCCAGCGTCGTCGGCGGCTCGTCGGATAGGGAGGGCAGCGGCGGTGCAGGACTGCAGATGGTGGAGTTCATCTGATTTCCCTGTGTGTGCGTGGACGTTCGGAAGGACGTGCGCACGGAACGGGGTGGTGCAAGGTCGCGACCCGGTCCTCCAACGTAAAGAGTGTTCTCTTTCTTTGTCGACGGTTCCTTGTCGACAGTGGCCGGCCCTTCTCGGGTGCTGGTCCGGCGGTTTCGCGGATGCGTACCATCAAGGGGTGTCCGAATGTGTTCGGACGTGGACCCCTTCGTGCGGGGGAGGTAGTGGAGTGGACATGTCCCGGCCCAGACAGGAACGCGCGGTGCGCACCCGGGAGAGGATCATCCGCGCCGCGGCCGAGGTGTTCGACGAGTCCGGCTTCTCCGGCGGCAGCATCAGCAAGATCGTCAACCGGGCGGGCACCACGATGGGCGCCATGTACCACCACTTCTCCTCCAAGGAGGACGTGGCCCGCGCGGTGATGGCCGAGCAGGACGCCGACCTGGACTTCCCGCCCGGCGAGGACGGGCTGCAGCGGCTGCTGGACATCAGCATGGAGCTGGCCCGCCAGCTGCGCACCAGCGTCCTCTTCCGGGCCGGCGTCCGACTCGCCGTCGAACAGGGCGACTTCAACATGCGGGAGTCCGCGCCGTACGAGCTGTGGATCAAACGGTTCACGGAGCAGCTGGTGGCCGCGGAGAAGAGCGGCGACCTGCTGCCCGGGGTGGACGTCGCGGACTTCGCCCGGGCGCTGGTCGGCGCGTACAGCGGCACCCAGCTGCTCTCCGAGATCTCCACCGGCCGCGCGGACCTGATCGAGCGCATCGCCGCCATGTGGCGCTACCTGCTGCCCGGCATCGCCTCGCCCGAGACCATCGCCCGGCTGCGGATCGAGGCGGCCCCCGAGGGTTCGACGGCATGACCACGGTCGTCCTCGCCGGGGCGACCGGTTTCGTCGGCTCCGCCGTGCTGCGCGCGCTGGGCACGCCGCGGGGGTTGGGCCGTGCGCCGGTCCGGGTCCGGGCCGTCTGCCGGGCGGAGCCCGCCGGGTCCCGGCGGGTGCCCGGCGTCGAGTACGTCCGGGCCGACCTCGCCGCGCCGGCGACGCTGCGCGGCCTGTGCCGGGGCGCCGACGTGCTGGTCAACGCCGCCTCGTACGTGGGCGGGGACGCGGCGCGCTGCGTGGCGGTGAACGAGCGCGGCACCGGCGCGCTGGTCGCGGAGGCCCGAGCCGCGGGCGTGCGGCGGATCGTGCAGGTGTCCACCACCGCGGTGTACGGTCCGGGCCCGCATCACGGTCCCGACGTCGGCGAGTTGACCCCGGCCCCGGTGTCCGCCGCCAGCCGCGCCCGGCTCGCCGCGGAGCGACCCGTGCGGGACGCGGCCGGCCTCGTGCTCCGGGCGCCGCTGGTGCTCGGGGCGGGGGACCGCTGGGTGGTGCCGGCCCTGGCCGAGCTCGTGCGGCGGGTGCCGGGCCGTTGGGACGGCGGGCGCGGGCTGCTGTCGCTGGTCGCCGTGGACGATCTGGGCCGGCTGGTCGCGGCGGCGGCCACCGCGGACGCCGTGCCGGCGGGCGTGTACCACGCCGCCCATCCCGAGCCGGTCCGCTGCGGGGACCTGCTGGCCGCGCTGGTCGAGCGCCGGATCCTGCCGCCGCCGGGCGGCGCGGACGGCGCCGAGCACCTGCCCTGGGACGCGTGCCTGCGGCGGCTCCGGGCCAGCCGCGGACGGGTGAGCGAGCGGCAGTTCGCGCTGCTCGCCCGGGACCACCACTACCGCAGCGACGCCGTCTGGGAGACGCTCGGCTGCCCGCCTGGCCCCGGCCCCCTCGCCCGCCTCGACAACGCCGCGCCCTGGTACCGGGCCGCGTGGCCGGGGTACGACCCCCGGGTCAGCCCGCGTTGCCCCGGCGAACGCCGTTCGGCGTCGCGTCCGGCGGCGTGATCCCCGAGGCGACCACGGTCCACACCTCGTCCAGCCGGTCCGGCGCGTTCCAACTCCCGGGCTCCGTCGGCGCGCACGCCGGCGTGGTCGTCACCTCCAGGCCCGCGGCCAGACAGCACACCAGGACGGTGACGGCCTCGGGATCGTGGTCCGGGCGCAACGAGCCCTCGCGGCGGGCCCGCAGCAGCAGCTGCCGCACCTCGTCGATCCACGACTCGTACCAGCCGACGTGCAGCCCGGGACGTTCGCGGGACAACCGGGCCGCGGCCCGCACCGCGGACCGGCCGTTGAGCAGCCGGGCGAGGGCGCGGGTGATGTCCACGACCGTCTCCAGGGGCGGTCGGCCGCGGCGCATGGCGTGCCGCACCGCCAGGTTGGTCAGCTCGCATCCGTGCTCGCACACCGCGTCCGCCAGCGCCGACTTCACGGAGAAGTGGAAGGTCAGCGCGCCGATGGTGACGCCCGCCACGGAGCTGATCCGGTGCAACGACGTTCCCGCGTAGCCGTGACACGCGAACTCCTCGGCGGCCGCCTCGATGAGGAGCCTCCGAGTTCTTCCCGCTCGCTCCTGCTTCGACATCGTCAGCTCCACATCTGGGCACCCGCCGGTCGCCACCCGGCCGCACTTCCGTAAGAGAATCCTGGCAAAAGAACAAAGCGAGCGCTCTCTTTGTGATAGAAACATAGCGAGCGTTCTGCTTGCTCCGGACAGGGGGTAGCGCGATGACCGGCAGCCGGTTCACCGACACGCACCGTTCGGAATCGACGTGTTCCGGCGCCCGGTTGGGGTGTCGCCGTCGACGAGCCGCGCCACGCTGACCCCCCCTCGGGTGACGCCGCTGGCGGGCGCGTTCCGTGCCCCTCCGCATCCCCACCCCACCCGCTGCTTCGCCCCTGCCCCGCGGCGTTTCCTACCGATCCGTACGTCCAGTCCAGCCCCGCGACCTGTGACAGAAGGAGCCGTAGCGATGAGCCGTACGAGCGACGTGACCGTCGCCGAGACCGCACGTCCCGAGGAGCCGCACCCGCCCGCCGGCGACAGACCCCGGGGGCCGGGTGCCGGCCCGGTACCCGTCGCGACCGACGCGCTGGGCGACGCCGACTCGCCCCGGCTGGCGGGCGTCGACCACAGCCACGTGCGCACCCTGGCCGAGACCGAGGACGAACTCCCGCCGATCATCGTGCACCGCCCGACCATGCGGGTCATCGACGGCATGCACCGGCTGCACGCGGCCAGGCTGAACCACCGCGAGACCATCGAGGCCGTCTTCTTCGACGGATCGGAGGAGGAGGCGTTCCTGTTGGCCGTCGAGGCCAACGTGTCGCACGGCCTCCCGCTGACCCTGTCCGAGCGGAGGGAGTCCGCGCGGCGGGTGCTGCGGGACTTCCCCGAATGGTCGGACCGGGCGATCGCGGCCCGGGTCGGGCTGTCCGGCAAGACCGTGGGGGTGCTGCGCCGGAACGCCGGGCTGCGGCCCGCCCAGGCGCCGGTCAGGATCGGCCGGGACGGGCGCGCCCGGCCGCTCAGCCCGGTCGAGGGGCGGCTGCGGGCGGGCGCCATCCTCACCAGGGAACTCGACGCCTCGCTGCGGGAGGTCGCCACCGCGGCCGGCGTCTCGGTGGAGACGGCGCGCGACGTCCGGGAGCGGCTGAGCCGCGGCGAGAGCCCGCTGCCGGACCGGCACGGCGAGCGGACGGTCCGCGCGGCCCGGTCCGGCCGGTCCCGCCGGGTCGTGTCACATGTCGAACCATCCTCGTATCTGGCCCTGCTGAGGCGGGATCCGGCCCTCAAGTACAACAACGAGGGCCGCTCGATCCTCCGTTGTCTGGAGGCGCGGCTGGTCCGCGAGCACGACGTCGAGTTGGTGCTGCGCGCCCCCGTCCACCAGGCGACGAAGCTGGCCGCCATGGCGCGCGCGTGCGCCACCAGCTGGGACGAGATCGCGACGCGGCTGGAACGCCGGAGCGGTGAGAACACGTGAGCAGCCAGGGTCCCGCCCGGTCGCGGCCGTCGGGCGGGACCCGCACTGCTCCGCCCCGCCACGCGGCGGACGATGCCTGACCCCCGTTGTCTGACTGCGGAATTTCCTCAGTCGGACGGCGAGCCGGGCGAGGGGCGGTAATCGTAGGAAATATGCCACTGTGAGTGGAACCGCTCCCAGCAGCGGGGGTCAACGCGGAGCAACGCACCCCGCCGCAGTGGCTCTTCGACGTCGACCAGGAGACGCGTGAAGAAGAATGGACACCACGTCGACAGGGATCGTGCGCCCTCCCCGAGTGGCCACCGAGGGGCGAATGCGCTTCCGCATACTCGGCCCGTTGTCGATCGACGGCCCCCGCGGCTCGTTCGCGGTGAGCGGCCGGCAACGCCGACTGCTGCTCTCCATCCTGTTACTGAACCCCGGACGCGCCATCGGCGTCGGACCGCTGGTCGAACGCATGTGGGGGGCCCACCAGCCGAAGTCCGCCGTGGCCAACCTGCGCACCTACGTGTACGAGTTGCGCCAGCTGTTCCGGCAGGCCGGTGACCACGACGGCAGGTTGATCAGCCATCCGCACGGCTACGAGCTGCGGGTGGCGAAGGAGGAGCTCGACCTCGACGAGTTCCGGGCGCTCGCGGCGCGGGGCCGGTCGTCGGCCAGGTCCGGCAGTCGCGAGGAGTCGGCGGACCACCTGCAGCGCGCGCTGCGGCTGTGGCGGGGACGCCCGCTCGAGGAGTTCCCCGACCTCGAACCCAACCTGGCCGCGGACATCCTCGCCCTGGAGGAGCAGTACTGGGGGGTGGCGGCGGACTGGGTCGACGCGGAGCTGGCGGTCGGCCGCCACGCGGCCGTCCTGCCGCACCTGCGGCAGGTGGTGGCCGAGCGGCCGCTCGACGAACGCGGCTGGCTCCAGCTCATCGCGGCGCTCAGGGCCGCCGGGCGGACCGCCGACGCGCTCCGCGCCTACCGCGACGTCCGCCGGATCTGCGTCCACGAACTCGGCGTCGAGCCGGGTGAGTCGCTGCAGCGCATCCACGCGGAGATCCTCGCCAGCGGCGCCCACGAACTGCGCGCCCCGACGGCCCCGCCGCAGGCGGTACCGGCGCCGCCCGCCCCCGGAGGGACCGAGCCGAACGGCAACGGCCGCGCCCACGCCGGCGGGCGCCGCCAGACCGGCGGCACCGTGGCCGTCGCGGTCGGGGCGCGGACGCGGCTCGGGCCGCCGCGGCCGCGCGCCGCGTCGCGGCCGGAGGCCGAGCCGGGCGGGCCGGCGACCGCGCCGGTCGCCGCGCCGGTCACGACGCCGGTCACCGCGCTTCCGCCGCGGCCCGCGCATCTGGTGGGTCGGGAACGCGAGCGCGACTCCGTGCTGGCGCTGTGCGGCACGGCCGGCCTCCGCCGGCCGGGCGCCGACGTCCCGGTCACGGTGTCGCTCACCGGCACCTCCGGGATCGGCAAGACGGCGCTCGCGGTGACCCTGGCCCACCAGCTGCGGCAGCACTCCCCGGACGGGCAGATCTACGTCAGCCTCGACAACTCCTCCGGACACCCCAAGTCGCTGTCGGACGTGCTGGAGGAGCTGCTGATCATCCTCGTCGGCCCGGACAGCGTGCCGGACGGCGATTCGCAGCGCATCGCGCTGCTGCGACGGGTCCTGGACGCCCGCCGCATGCTGCTGGTGCTCGACGACGTGCCGAACGCCGAACTGGTGCGCCCGCTGGTGTGGAGCGGCTGGGCGATGACGATCATCACCAGCCGGCCGCGGCTGGTGGACCTCGACGTGACCTGGCACTGCAACCTGGAGCCGCTGAGCCCCGACGAGGGCGCGCGGCTGCTCGCCCGCGCCGCCGGGCGCACCCTGCTCGACGAGGACGGCCGGGCCGCGACCCGCATCGTCGTGGCCTGCGGCGGGCTGCCCCTCGGCCTGCGCATCGTCGCCGGACGCCTCGTGCTCTGCCCGGGCACCAGCCTCACCCAGCTGGCCGACCAGCTGGAGGAGGAGTCCATGATCCTCGACGAACTCGCGGCGGGCGACGAGTCGATCAGGCGGCGGCTCAGCCACGAGTACATGTCGCTGCGCTCCGGCGACCGGCGGATCCTGACCACACTCGCGTGCGACTCTTCGCGGAACTTCACCGAGGCCGAGGCGATCCGCCTCACGGGCGCCTCCCCGCCCGAGGTCTCCCGGATCCTCGTTCGCCTGGTCCGGGAGAACCTGCTGACCGTCGTCGCCGGCGCGGCCGAGCGCACCCGCTACGAGGTGCCCAAACTGTTGCGCGCGCAACTTCGGGAGCAGCTGCAGACCGCCCACTAGGACACCAGGGCCACCAGGGCCACCAGGGCCACCAGGGTCGCTAGGCCGCCGTGCCGCCGCGTCCGGGCCGGTGCGCGGCGCCCAGGAACGCGGCCACCGGGCGGGTCGGGTCGGCGGCGAGCGCCTCGACGATCTCCACGTACTCGGCGACCAGGTCCCCGGCCAGGCCCGGGTCGAAGAACCCGGGATGGCAGATCAGGGCGCCGCCGCGCCGGTCGTCGTCGACGATCATGATCGGCGCGCCCTTCTTGTTCCCCACCGGCAGGCGGGACGCCGGAACGGCGCCGGCCGGGAGCGCGCCGCCCGCCGCGCCGGCGTCCGGCTCGTCGATCTGGACCTGCCGGACACGCAGCTCCTCCGCCACCGGGATCATCGGGGGACGGCGCCCGCATCAGCTCGCACAGGAGTTCCTGACGGGCAAACAGGGGATACGTCACGGGTCTCGTGTTCACTGTTCCTGCCTCCGCGTGCGGCGAGATGCCCGTCGGGCGGGCGTTCACGGAATTGATGGCCGCATGCTGGCCCCCGCCGATACGCTCCCGATACAGGACCGTTGGGTCGGCGGGTGACGGGGGTGGCGCCGCCGCCGGGACGTCCGGAGACTCGAACTATGATCAAAATAGCCTTCGTCGGGGCCAACAGCATCGAGTTCTGTCGGTCCGATCTCGTGGATCTCTGCGGCCTGTCCGAGCTCGGGGAGCTGGAATTCGCGTTGTTCGACACGCATGCCGAGTTACTCGGCCGCGTGACGGAACTCGCCCGCCTGACCGTCGAGCGCACGGGCGCGACCGCCGTCGTCCGGGCCCACGAGAAGCGGGCGGAGGCGCTGGCGGGCGCCGACTACGTCGTCACCGAGCTGGAGGTCGGCGGCGTCGCCGCCACCTGCGTCGATCTCGACCTCCCGGCGCGGTACGGCGTGCGCCAGCCGTCCGTCGACACGCTGAGCATCGGCGGGATCTTCCGCGGGGCGCGGACCCTTCCGGTGATGATCGAGCTGGCCCGGGACATGGCCGAGCACTGCCCGGAAGCCTGCCTGCTCAGCTACACCAATCCGATGGCCATGTCGGTGTCGGCGGTGCACGAGGCCACCCCGTTGCGGAACGTCTTCGGGCTCTGCCATTCGGTGCGGGAGACCCACGAGCTGCTGGCCGGGCTGGCCGGGAAACCGGCGGGCGATATCGACTTCCTCACCGCCGGTTTCAATCACCAGGCGTTCGTCCTGCGTTTCGAGCACGCGGGACGGTCGCTGTATCCGCTGATCGAGGAGGCGCTGTCCGCGGCGGCCGAGAAAACACCGGGAATGCGGCTGGCGGCCGAGCTGTACCGGCGGTTCGGCTACTTCCCCACGTCCCCCGAGGGGACCGCCGAGTACTTTCCGTGGATCATGCGGCACGACCGGGAGACGGAACGGCTGGGCGCGCGGATCGACAACGGCACCGACCGGGCCGCGGACCACCGTCGCCAGTGGGAGACCCTGGCCCGCGACGTCGCCGCGGGCGACGCCGGACCGCTCGACCCGACCGACGAGCTCGCCGCCCGTTTCATCCACTCGCTGGAGACCGGCACCGAGCGGGAGATCCACGCCACCGTGCGCAACGGCGGGCTGATCCCGAACCTCCCCGACGACGCCTGCGTCGAGGTGCCCTGCCGGGTCGACGCGGCCGGCGCGACGCCGACGGCCGTCGGCCCACTGCCGCCGCAACTCGCGGCGCTCAACCGGACGTTCCTCAACGTGACCGAGCTGACGGTGCGTGGGGTGCTGACCGGCAGCCGCGACCACCTCCGGCAGGCGGCGCTGCTCGACCCGAACACCTCCGCGACGCTGCCGATGCCCGCGATCGAGGCGCTCTGCGAGGAGTTGTTCGCGGCCCACGCGGACCGGCTGCCCGACACCCTGCGCTGACACCCCCGCGCGCGGGACCCCTCCCCGGGGGTCGGCCTTACGGTCTGCGCCGTGATCATCACCGCTCGTACGGAACGAGTGAGAGAGGGAGCACGGTGCACTCCGGAGAGAAGATCCGCCGTCAGTACGTCCTCAGGGAGGTCGTCGGCGTCGGGAGGAACGGCGAGGCATGGCTGGCTCACGACGAGCGGACCGGGCGGGACGTCGTGCTCAAACCGGTCCGCGGAACGGGCGACGACCGGGCCGCCGCCGCCCGGCTGCGGGCCGTGCCGCGCGCCCTGGCCGACCTGCGGGACCATCCGCACGTGGCCACCCTCCACGCCACCCTGGAGAAGGACGGCCTCTGGCTGGTCATGGAACACGTGCCCGGGGTCCTGGACCCGCGGCAGCCGCTGTCCCCGGGCGAGGCGGCGCGCGTCGGCGCCCACGTCGCCGACGCGCTGGCGGCCCTGCACGCGGCCGGCCTGGTGCACTGCGACGTCAAACCCGCGGCCATCGGCCTGACCGCACGCGGCACCGCCAAGCTGCTCGACTTCGGCGCCACGTTCCAGTGGGGCGGCCACCAGACGCTCGCCCTGGACGGCCCGATCAGCTACACCCCCGACTACGCCGCCCCCGAACTCGTCCGCGGCATCCCCATCCCGCCCTCGGACGTCTTCTGCCTCGGCATGACGCTGCACGCGCTGGTCACCGGCCTCCCGCCGCGGCGGGACGAGTGGGGCGTCGTCGAACCGGACGCGGAGGCCGTCGGGCTGCTGCACGGCGCGCTCCGGTCGATGCTCCAGCCCGATCCGAGGGACCGGCCCGACGCCGCCGAGGCGAAACGGCTGCTGACGGCCGTGGCGAACGGCATTCCGGCCCGGGCCCGCCACCCGGTCACGGACCGGGCGGCCTCGCGGCCCTCGGGCGCGCCCGACCTGCCGGTCGTGCCCCCGGCCCCGCGGCGGCCCCCCGCCCCGCCCGCCCCGCCCGGGCCGGCCCCCGCGGCGCCGCGCCGGCGGCCACGGCCGTGGCTGGTCGCGGCGGCGGGGGCAGCGGCGCTGACCGTCGTCGCCGTCGGCGTCGTCTGGGCCGTCGGCTCCGGCGACTCCGACCCGTCCCGGCCGGAGGCGGGGGAGGGGACCGGGCCGCCGCCCTCGCCGTCGGCCGGGCCGAACGACGGGCCGGGCCCGGCCTCGCTGATCGGCGACCACCGCACGGCCGACCCCTGCGCCCTGGCGGACCGGTCGGCGCTCGACGCGTTCGGCTACACCGATCTCGACAACGACTACGGGAACTTCGACCGGTGCGACGTGCTCGTCGAACCGGAGGACGACGTCTGGGTCGACGTCGAGGTCTCCTTCACCCGGCACGCCGAGGTCGCCGAGGACCTGCGGGAGGGGGCGCCGCGCAGGCGGATCGGGGAGATCGGCATCGCCGAGGCGGCGGAGGAGGAGCCGGACGACTGCGACCGGGCGCTGCTGCTGCCCGGCGAGGCCGACGCCGACACCGTCGTGTGGATCAGCGCCTCGACCGACGACGACGGCTCGCGGCCGCTGTGCGAGATGGCGGACGCGGCGGCCACCGGCGCCGCCGAGCGGCTCGACGCGCTGATCAGGGACGGCGAACAGATCCCGCGCCGCACCGCGCCGCCGGCGTTCCCGGAGGACTCGCTGCTCTGGCAGGACGCCTGCGGCCTGCTCGACGCCGACGCCCTGGCCACCGTGCCCGGCGTCAACGCCGAGGACCCCTACACGTACTTCGGCGACTGGCGGTGCGACTGGTCCAGCGAGGACGGCGGAACGTACGTGGGCCTCGTCTACGACCGGGGGGACGCCATGACCGAGGACGACGGAACGCCCGTGCGGTTCGGCGACCGGCAGGGCTTCGTCCGCGCGGAGGCGGACGGCCCGGACACCTGCACGGCCTGGGTGGAACACCGCGACTACGTCGACGAGTACGAGGAGACGGCGGTCGAACGGGTCCGCGTCTGGGTCGAGGGCGAGGGCCGACCCGAGGACCGGCTCTGCGACTGGGCAAGGGACCTCGCCGCCTCGGCCGCGGACCGCCTGCCGGCACCCTGACCCGCGCCGGCGGCCGCGTCACGCCACGGCGCGGGCGGACCCTGCCGAGCCGTCATCAGCTCGCGGCGGCACGGCAGGGAGCTGAGGGGTTACGGCGGCAGGTCGACGTGCCGCCGGTACGCCTCCGGGCTCATGCCCATCCGGACGCGCTGCGCCTCCCGCCGGCCGCGCACGGGCTCACCCCACTCCCGGAACCGGGCGGCCAGCCACATCGCGGACACGCCGTAGCGGCGGCCGAGCGCGGCCATCGACCGGCCGTCGCGGTACAGGCCAACGGCTTCGTCGCGGGGGATGTCGGGCATCGGCTTGCGCGGCACGGAGGGCTCCTCTCGCGGTCGTTGGCGGTGGGTGGTGGCCCGCCCCTGGCACGCCGAGCACCGGGCTGACGGAGTCCTCGTCGAGGTCGTACCGGTCCAGGCTCATCACCCACACCTCGTTCGCGGGAGTACCGACCGGGTGATCGCGGGCTGAGGCGTGGTGCGGCGCTCGGCCATGGCGGTCACCGTTCCGACTCCGACTCCGACTCCGGCTGCGGCTTGGGCGCGGGCGCCTGCTCACATTCGGATAACGGCCGGCGGCAGCTACAGGTGCAGTAGCCGATGGGCACCTTGATGTGCTCCGGCGTCCCGACCGGCCAGTCGATCTCCGGGCGGTACGGCTCACCGGCCACGGCGTGCCGCGCCGGGGACCGGCGGGAAGATCATGGCCAGCGCGTCCCGCAGTTTCTCGGGTGGTGTCAGACCGCTCCCGGAGGTCGGGGGCCGGCCGCGCCAGACCAGCACGCCGTCCGCCGCCGCCGGCGGCACCGACACCCACCGGCCGGAGCCGAGGACGTGCACGCAGGGCAGACGCCATCCGGCCGCCGCGCCGACCGGCACGAGCCACATGAACGTTCGGTCCGCGACGTCCTCGATGATCGGGCCCGTGTCGGCCTGGAGGTGGGCGAGGGCGCGGATCCCGTCGTAGCTGTCGACGCGGACGCCGTCCCACCATCGGCCGCACGGCACCGTTTGGATGCCGGCGGCGGGTGAGGGCAGCCACTCGGGGTGGGTGGACGGTGCGGCAGGCTCGGGCATGTGCGGCTCCGGTGACGGGGGGTTAACTGGCCGTCAATGCCTGGAACCTACGGAGCCTTGTGACATGGGGCAATGGTAGTTTGACGCAGAGTTAGGAAGAACTGCCCGGCTACGGGTAGTTACAACGGCAGGTTGATGTCATCTGCCAACTGCCGCATCTCGGGCGTCAGCGTTCGGCGCCCGGAGATGAGCGTGCCAAGGATGTCCTGCGCGTACCGCTGGTTGGCCAACCACGAAGGCGCCCGGCCGCGAACATCCAGCAGCGTGTCCATCGCTTCGCCGTAGCGCCGGAGCTTCATCTGCGCGTTCGCCACATCCAGCAAGTGCCGGTTCGAGTTGCCATCCGACGGGAGACGCCGGGCAGGGGCCCCCTTCGCCACGTGATCCGCCAACGCGAGCGCCTTGTCAGGCTGATCCGTCAGTACGAAGTTCTCCACACGCTTGTGCGCCACGATGGTGTTGCTCCACCGGTTCATCCGGCGGCCGTACCCGAGGTCCCTGCCAGTCAGCACCGCCGCTCCCTGCGCCATCTTGATCGCGGTAGCCGCCTCCCCCGGTCGGTTGTCGCGGATGCTGGCCGCGGACACCTTGAGCAGGAGGAATCCCCACGCCGCCAGATCATCGGGCGTGGCCCGCGAGACGCGCCGCGGCTCTACGTCGTCTGCCCAGCGGGTCGCCAGCTCTCGGGCCTCCGCGAGGAACCCCTGCCGCAGTAGCAACCAGCAGCGGGTGTTGACGATGCCGGCGGCCGTCGCCGTGTCAGGCGCGTTGTCCAGCGCGCGTTCCAGGGCGCTCTCGGCCCCCTCCCACTGGCGGACCTGGGTCAGGACGGACCCGGTGAAATGCAGCAGGCGGGCGCGAACGTCTCGGGCGTCCTGGGCGTCGCCGAGCGCGTCAGCATCACGAAGCAGGGATGGGAGAGCCGCGGCGAGGGCGGCGAAGTCGTCGGCGAAGTACAGGGCTCGGGCGGCATCCAGTTCGTGCTCGACCCCGGTCAGCGTGGGCTCCGGCAGGTCGTCGTCCAGGCGCGGCCGTTCGACTGCCCACTGCACGGGGCGCCAGACGTCGCTCGGGTGGATGCTGGGCTCGGCGTCGCCACGGTCCAGCAGACGCGTCGTCGGCACGCGCAGCGCTGCGGCCAACTTGCGCGCCGTCTCCATCCTGGTGTCCCGCTGCTCGCCCTGCTCCAGCTTCCTGATGGTGGATACGGATACGCCCGAGGCGCGCGCGAGATCTTGTTGCGAGAGGCCGCGGCGCTTGCGGAGGTCTTGCAGGCGCGCACCGATGCGAGTGTCGTTGGTGTCAGGCATACTGACTCCCATTCGGTTTGGCTCAGACACCTAAACCGTACCCCCGCGTTGCGGGGAGAGCATTCGCGCGGCCCCGCCATCACTCGGCGGGGCCGTCGTCGTTGGGCACGACGAAGCGCCCCCGCCCGGCCGGAGCCGAACGGGGGCACACGTCACCACTGCCGCCGCGCCGGGGCCAACGCCGGCCGGCTGCCGGCGGACGCGGCGCGGTGCCGGGCTTCCCCCCGCGGGAGGCCCGGCACCGCGTTCCCGTCCCCCGGGCTACGCGACGGTGCGCGCGGCGGCGCGGCGGCGGGCGACGAGGGCGGCGCCACCCGCGGCGACCAGGCCGAGGCCGCCGGCCACCAGGAGCGGCGTGGCGGAACTGCCGCCCGTCTCGGCCAGGTCGGCGCCGTCACCGGTCTGGGTGCTCGGCTCCGAGCCGTCGTCCGCACCGTCGTCGGAACCGGCGTCCGAGTCACCGGCGCCCGCGTCGCCCGAGTCCCCGTCGCCGGCGTCCTCGTCGTCCCCGGTGTCGCCGCCGTCCTCGTTCCCGGCGTCGTCGCCGCTGTCGCCGTCGTCGTTACCCGAGTCCTCGTCACCGGAGCCGCCGTCGCCGGTCCCGTCGTCCTCCGAGTCCGAGTGGCTGACCTCGATGTCGGAGATGTGCACCTCGCCGAAGTTGCCGCCGTCGCACGGCTCGGAGTTGTCGCAGTTGGCCTGCGTGTAGGCGCCGGCCTTGAAGTAGTTGGTGTCGCCGTCCGCGGCGATCGTGGTCTCCAGCTGCCCGTTGTAGTACACGTCGATCTCGCCGCCCGAGGCGACGAACTTGGCCTCGAACTCGGTGCCCAGCTGGTAGTTGTCGGTGACGAGGTGGTACGTGCTGTCGTCGCCGTTGGTGACGTAGAGGCTGCTGCCCTCCAGGCGGAACACCGTCACGTCGTCGTCCCCGCCGTGCACCTGGGCGCCGACGAGGTGCGGCTTGTCGTTCGGGAGCGCGACGAACGCCTCGGTGACCACCATCGTGTGGGTGCCCTCGGAGGCGGACCACGCGGCCTCCTCCTGCCCGCCGTCGGTCATCTCCCGCAGCTCGGCGCGCGGGTAGCTGGAGCCGCCGGTGGTGACGCCGTCCACCGGGGATCGGAAGATCACCGCGGTGCAGTCCTCGTTGACCTGGAAGTACGGGTCGGCGGAGAACGTGGCGAGCTCGGGCTGCGTGATCTCGGTCGGGTCCTCGTCCCCGCCGGTGGGCAGGGTCATCTTCCAGTTGGCGAGGTCGAGGACCTCGGCCGGGTACTGGCACTGGCCGTCCCGGGGGGCGGGTGTGGCGGCCTGCGCGGGGAGCGCGAGGACGCCCGCCGAGGCCGCGGCGGTGATGCTGGTGAGGACGATGGTGCGCCTGCGTGTCATGTTGGGTTTCTTCCTTAGGAGTCTGGGGGGACCGGTTGGGACAGGCGGACGCTCGGGCTCGACCGGACAGGCCCTGGCCCGCGTTCGGATCGCCGTCGGCCAACGCGCGGCAAGCTAGGGGGCGTCGCCGCGGACCCCTCACGAGCGGGCCGGTGTAACCGGCGGGACCTGCTGGAACCCGGCCGATCCCGGCCCGGGACCCCTCCCCACACCCCCCTGCTTCACTCACCTTCAGCCCGGGCTGGCTGGCACGACCGTGCGGCCTCGTCGCCCTGGCAGCACACGTCGCTTCGGGTTCCAACAGTTCGAAGGTGAGGCACCGATGGAAGAGATCAAGCTCGCACCGGAGGAAGTCGACCGCGTCATGGCGATCATCGGCCAGGCGTACACCGACATGGGGAGCGTGGCCACCGGCATCGGCGGCCACGCGGGCAACGTTCCCGGCGCCTACAACGGCGCCGGCACCGCGACCGCCGTGGAGACCTACGACAACCTCGGCCGGGCCGGCCAGGCCCTGGCCACCGCCCTGGACGGCCTGTCCCAGGACCTGGGCCTGACGGCCAACACCGGTCGCGAGACCGACGACGCCGCGCACGGCGCGCTGGGGAACGTCGTCGCGCCCAACACGTCCGTGGACCTGTCCGTCGCCGCGGCGATCTGACCGCCCCAACCGTCCGGCAGCAGGCCAGAAGAGGAGAGACGAGCCATGTCGTACAACGGGCTGATCCAGTTCAGGAACGAGGGTCTGGACACCATCCAGTCGCAGACCGCCAGCCAGCAGGAGCAGTACATCGAGATCTGGAACAACGTCACCACCCAGCTCATGGGGCTCGTCAACACGGGCCAGGTGGACGCCCAGATCGGCACCGTGCTCACCGAGCGCGACCAGATCTTCCGCCGCGAGTCCGCCGGCTACGACGAGAGCGTGACGTCCCAGAACACGGCGATGCGCAACGTCCAGAACATCGGCAACGAGGGCGGCGCCGCCATGGTGCGAGCCGCGGCGGGCGGCGGACGCTGACCGCGGATCCCCTTAAGGAGACATCGCAACCATGGACACGACGATCAATCTCGCGGCCCTGGGTGACGTCGAGAGCGGGGCGGGTGAGCGCGACTCGCTCGCCCAGATGAAGGGCGTGTTCGCCGGGATCGCCTCGGCCCCCGCCGTGTTCGGTGACGTGCCGAACGGGGCGCAGGCCGCGGCGGCGTTGGAGCAGTCGGCCCGCGGCATGCTCGACCAGCTGGAGGCGGCCGGGCAGTCCGTCGCCGACATCCAGGCGAGCGCGAAGGCGGCGGCCGGGATCGGCGAGGACACCGACGTCGCGGCCCAGCAGACCCTGTCGTCCGTGCAGGTGCACAACGTCGAGCAGTTCAACGCCGATCTGGACAACCAGCTCGCCGGCACGTTCGGCGTGGGGTGGTGACGGCATGAGCGCGGCGGCAGGACAGTTCTGGGACGCGATCGGCAGGATCCAGAGCGCCCAGGAGCACACCATCCAGGCGGCGGCCGGGGCCTGGCTCGCGCTGGCCTCCGCCGCGGACACGGAGAGCGGGGCCCTGTCGAGCACCGCCTCGCAGGCCGCGGGACAGCCGGGCGTCGGCCTGCTGGAACTCGCCGAACGGCTGGAGGAGACCAGCAACTGGGCGACGGAGGGCGGGGCCGTGGCCCGGCAGATCGCCGAGCAACTGCAGACCGCGGGCCAGCGCACCGCGCAGGCCAACGAGAAGGCGCTGCAACTCGCCGAGGAGTTCCGCGCCCTGGAGGCCGTGTCCGTGCTGCCCCTGGTCGGGGACGGCATGGAATCCCAGATGCAGGCACTCGCCGACGAGGCACTGGCGGAACTGGAGGCGTTGGGCGGCACGTTCGCCGGGGTCGTCGGCGGTAACGCGCCGGCGGCTCCGCCCGGCGGCGGCCCCGGCGCCACCACCGGCCCCTCGGCGATGCCGGTCAGCGGCTCCAGCTCGGCCGCCGCGTCCGGCGGCGGGGCGGCGGCCGCGTCCTCGGCCGGGTCGGCCAGTGCGGGGGCGGTCGCCGCGAGCGAGGCGGCGGCGGCGGAGTCCGCGGCGGCCGACGCGGCAGCCGCCGCGGAGGCGGCGGAGTACCCCAACTCCAGCGTCGCCGGGGCGGAGGCGGGCGACTTCGAGGGATGGGTGGAGAGCCCGTCCACCGGCTACCTGGTCGACCCCGAGACCGGACGCGAGTACGACCCGGCGTCCGGCAGGTGGATCGACCCGGTCACCGGCGAGGCGTTCGGCGACGTCACCGACTACGCCGCCCGCTATTCGGGCGTCGGCGCGGGACCGGGCGGCATCGCCTCGCCCGGCGGCCTGACCGGCGCCCCCATCGGCGGCGCCGGCGGGTTCGGCGGTGTCGGCGCCGTGGGCGGCGCGGGTCTGGCCGGCGGCGCGGGCGTCATGGGCGCCGCCGGGCTGGCGGGCATGTACGGCGGGGTGATGCCGCCCAGCGTCGGCGCCGCCGGCGCGGCCCGCGGCCAGATGGCGACGCAGGCCGCGCGCAACATGGGCACGAAGGCGCGGGTGGCCACCGGCATGGCGATGCGGGAGGCCGCCCAGGGCGGCCGTCCGTTCGCCCCGCCGCCGGGCGCGGCCCACGCCGCCGGCACGGCGCGCACCGGCGGCTCCGCCGAATCGGGCCGCCTCGGCCGGCCGACCGAACTGACCGAGGACCCCGAGGTGTGGGCGCCCAGCCAGAGCGCCTCCAGCGGCGTCCTCGCCTGACCGAACAGAAGGGAGAGTTCCCATGTCCGCAGACGGCCTGTACTACCTGCCCGAGGGCTTCCAGGAGGGCGCCCGGGCCAACGTCTCCGCCGCCGACGCGGCCGAGGCCACCCACCAGGCGCTCGCCTCCGTCCAGGTCAACGCCGCCAGCTTCGGCGGGGCCGACGCGTTCGTCAACGCGCTGATCACCACGCGTGACACGCAGGCCCGCGGCGTCGCCATGGCGGCCGAGGGCAGGCAGGGCATGGCCAGCGCGGACAACGCCGTCGCCGGAATCGGCACCGACATGGACGCCGCCGCCGAGCAGACACTCGGCGGCGCGTCCGCACAGACGGCGGCGGCCGACCAGACCATCGCCGACGGCGTGTAGGAGGGGGAGAGAACCGTGGGACCGAACCTCAGCTTCACGCGCGAGGAGGTGGTGGCGGCGGCCGGCGTGGACCCCTGGACCAGGCAGGCCCAGTTCCAGCAGGAGATCAACCCCAACGACATCGCCGCCACCAGGGACACCTACCTCCGGGCCGCCGAACAGGCCACGTCGGTGCAGGACATCGCGACCCAGGCCACCCAGATCTCGCAGGGCGCCGGAGGCAACGACGGCGCCCCGCTGGTGGACGGAGCGGACCGCGACCAGCAGACGGCCGACGGGATGCAGCAGGGCGGCGCCGACATCGCGGCCGTGGGCGAAACCCTGAACCGGGCGATGAACCGGGCGATCGGGGCCCACGACCAGGTCCTCGCGCTGATCCCCCCGCTGGACACCACGCACACCACCAACATCCAGGCGGCCGTCGACGAGTACAACGCCTGGGTGACCTCGGTGCAGGGGGTTCCCCTCGAACCCGGGACCGCCGAGGCGATGGCCGAGGGCATCCGGCAGAGGTGGATAGAGCAGACGGCAACGGCGGCCAGGACCGCCGACGCGGACATCACCGCGGCGGTCGAGGCGTACCGCATGGACATGATGGCGCAGGCGAACGAGCTCCAGTACCTCGGCTACGAGCCGTCCGAGGGACCTTTCCAGCTGTTCACCACCCCCGAGATGGGGCAGTGGGCCGCCGCGGGCCTGAACGCCGAGGCGCAGAAGGAGAACCCCGACCAGGGGAAGATCGACCGCTACCTGGACGGCCTCCAGTCGGTCAACTCCGGCGTCTACGGCCCCACCGGCCCCGGCACCACGGGGCCCAACGAGGCGGATCGCGCCATGACGCCCGAAGAGCGCGCCTATCTCGACTCCTTCTACGGCACGGTCAGCGCGGACACGCTCGCGGCGCTGGGCAACAACGACAGCCTCGGCGGCGCCGCGACCACCGTCGCCAACGGCATCGACACCCTGATGAACCCGGAGCTCGGCGGCATCGACACCGCCGTCTCGCCGGAGCAGGTGCCCGCCTCCATCGGCGAGTACCTCAACGGCTACGGCGACCAGATCGCCGGCCAGGCCAGCGTCGACCGGTTCAACGGCTTCGGGTCCCTGATGGAGAGCGCCACCGTCGCGCCCGGCGACGACTTCGCCGCCAACCTGGCGACGGCCGGTCTCGAGGTGCAGGAGGCCGTCGACGCCGCGAACATCGCGTCGGCCGGCTCCGAGTGGAACCCCGAGTCCACGTCGATGATGCCTCCGCTGGCACTCACCGGCAGCGGCGACCTGCTCTCCCACGTGTCGACGAACGCGGCCGCCTCGACGGACATCCTCATGGGGTCGGACGCTCGCAACCGGATGCTGGCGGCCGACTGGCAGGACAGCCAGGGCATCGCCGACCTCATCAACAGCTCCACCCGCCCCGCCGAGGACGGGTCGATGACCCCGGACCAGGAGTACGTCGCGGACGAGGTCCTCGGCTTCTACGCCGACAACCCCGACGAGCTGATCCACGACTGGGAGACCGACGACGCCGCGCTCCCCGAGTACGACAACGTCCCCCTCCAGGGCGCCGTGGCGGAGGCCGCGCTGAACCGCATGGACGCCCTCGTCGGCTACGGGGACGCCCGCCCCTCGGACGACGTGTACGGGGTGTTCGGCCTCATGGGCGCCACCGATCCGACGGTCAACGAGTACTTCAAGACCGGCATCGGCGCCGAACAGCACGACCTGGCCTACGACGTCTACGCCGGCAACGTCGACGCGGCGGCTCGCCAGGGCGTGCTGGAGGACATCGGCGATCTCACCCAGTACGTCAACTGGGGCGAGGCCGACGCCCTCCAGCACTACGCGGGGGACGAGGACAAGCAGGACAAGCTGTCACAGGATCAGGCCATCGCGTCCGTCGGCGCCGCGGCCGCCATCGGCGGGCTGATGGGCGGCCCCGCCGGTGCCGCGGCCGGGGCGGTGGCGGGGGCGGGTTGGTCCATGGCGACACCGGCCTTCTCCGAGTACGAGGCGCAGGCTCCCAAGGATCTGGCTGACTACCAGGCCGGAGAGGTCCCCCTCAACAACCAGCTGATGGAGTACGCCCTCCTCTCGGGCGCCGCCGACGCGTACAACGCGAACGGCGTCGCCGACATCACCCTGCCGGACGTCGCGCCCGACCCCACCGTGTCCGAATCCCTGGCAGCCGCCCACGGCCTCAACGACGACGCCAACTCCCTGCTCGGGCAACTGTCCGCCCAGGACGAGTCCATCAGGGCGGACGTCGGGGCGGTCCAGGCCGGGTCGAGGAACATCGCACCGTTCACCGAACACCATCCCTTCGCCGCCGAACGCCGCGCCGAGGCCGCAGAAGAGAACGGAGGGTGAGAAGCGTGACCACCCCCACCATCCCCAGCACCACCCACACCGCCGCCCCCACCACCGTCTTCCGCCGCCCTCCGCGCGCGGCGCAACCCACCGTGCCGTCGCAGGAACTCGTCGTCCAGGCGCCGCCGCCGCTGCCGCAGCCGGAGGACGCGAACGGGTGGCTGATGGCGCTGCCCGCGCTCAGCGGGCTCGGGTCCGTGATGTACATGCTGGTGCTGGGCCGCGGCGTCCTCGGCTACATCGTCGGCGGCGTGTTCCTGATCTCCTGCATCGCGATGGTCATCGCCTCGCTCGTCCGGCACCGGTCCAGCGCCAAGACCACCATGCGCAACGAGCGCCGCGAGTACCTGCGGTACCTGGAGCGCACCCGCGTCGAGGTGCGGCGGACAGCCAAGGCGCAGCGGGAGGCGCTGGAGTGGGGCGCGCCGGATCCGCGGGCGCTGTGGGCCGTGGCGGAGAGCCGGCGGCTGTGGGAACGGCGCGGCGGGGACGCCGACTTCGGCATGGTGCGGGTCGGGTCCGGGACGCGGTACCTGGCGACGCCGCTGGTCGCCGCCGAGACCCTGCCCGTGGAGGATCTCGACCCGCTCAGCTCCGTCGCGCTGCGGCGGTTCATCGACACCCACGCGGTGGTGCCCGACCTGCCGCTGCAGGTGGCGCTGCGGCGCTTCGCGGCGGTCGCGGTCGGCGGACCCGCCGGCGAGGGGGAGGAGGCCGACACCCACGACGCGGCCAGGTCGATGGCCCGCGCGGTCGTCGCGCACGCGGTGGCGTTCCACTCACCGAAGGATCTGCGCGTCGTGGTCTGCACCCGCGACGTCGAGGCCCCGGAGTGGGCCTGGGTGAAGTGGCTGCCGCACGTCCAGCATCCGGGGGAGATGGACCACGTGGGACCGGTGCGGATGACGCACGCCTCGCTGGGCGTGCTGGAGGAGTGGCTGGGCGCCGACCTGACCCGGCGCACCCGGTTCAACCGCAACGCCGAGCCGGACCCCGAACTGCCGCATCTCCTCGTCGTGCTGGACGGCGGCCTGGTCACCGGCGGCGAGGCGCTGCTCGATCCGGGCGGCCTGCAGGCGGTGACCGTGCTGGAGGTCGGCGGCACCGCGGCCGGGCCGCTGGTCGAGGCGCACGGCGTGCGGCTGGAGATCGTGGACGGGCGGATCGCGGTGCTCGCCAGGGAGAGCCGGGACGAGCTGGGTAGGGCCGACGGCCTGTCGGTCGCCGAGGCGGAGGCGCTGGCCACCCAGCTGGCGCGGTTCCGGATGGACAGCGTCGTCACGGCCGGCGAGGGCGAGGACCTGACCAGCGTCGTCAACACCCTGCCCAGCCTGCTCGGCATCCCCGACCCCGGCCAGCTGGAGCTGGACGTGCTGTGGCGGTCGCGCCCGGTGCGGGACCGGCTGCGGACCCCGCTGGGCGTGTCCGCGGACGGCGGGGTGCTGGAGCTGGACATCAAGGAGTCGGCGCAGAACGGCATGGGCCCGCACGGCCTGGTGGTCGGCGCGACCGGTTCGGGCAAGTCGGAGCTGCTGCGCACCCTCGTGCTGGGCATGGTCGCCAGCCACCCGCCCGAGCACCTCAACCTCGTGCTGGTCGACTTCAAGGGCGGCGCGACGTTCGCCGGGATGGCGGACCTGCCGCATGTGGCGGCCGTCATCACGAACCTGGAGGACGATCTGGCGCTGGTGGACCGGATGCAGGAGGCGCTGTCCGGGGAGATCAACCGCCGCCAGGAGGTGCTGCGCGACGCCGGCAGCCTGGTGTCGATCCGCGACTACGAGCGGGCCCGGCAGCGCGACGGCAACCTGCCGCCGCTGCCCAGCCTGTTCATCGTGGTCGACGAGTTCTCCGAACTGCTGGTGCAGAAGCCGGACTTCGCGGACCTGTTCGCGCAGATCGGTCGGCTGGGCCGGTCCCTCGGGCTGCATCTGCTGCTCGCCTCGCAGCGCCTGGAGGAGGGCCGGCTGCGCGGCCTGGAGGCGCATCTGTCGTACCGGATCGGCCTGCGGACGTTCTCCGAGTCGGAGAGCCGCACCGCGATCGGGGTGGTCGACGCGCACCATCTGCCGAGCGCCCCGGGCCACGGCTACCTCAAGACCGGCACCGCGAGCCTGCGGCGGTTCCGCGCCGCCTACGTGTCGGGTCCCTACCGATCGGGCGAGGACGGCGGCGGCCCGGCCCTCGGCGGGGCGCTCGGCGTGCGCCCGTTCCCCGCCGGCTACGTGCCGGTGCCCGAGGAGGAGCAGGCCCCGGAGCCCGAACCCGTGCCGGAGCCGGACGAGTTCGGCGAGGACGAGGAGCTGAGCACCACCGTGCTCAGCGTGATGGTGCAGCGGATGGCCGGCCAGGCGGCGCGGGCCCACCAGGTGTGGTTGCCGCCGCTGGACGAGCCCGAGCCGCTGGACGCCCTGGTGGGCGAGCTGGCCGTGCGGGAGGGCCGCGGCTTCGGCGCCTCCCCGGCCCGGCCGCCGTTGACCGCGACGATCGGCATCGTGGACCGGCCGTTCCGCCAGCGCCGCGACCCGTTGGAGCTGGACCTGTCCGGAACCGGCGGACACGTCGCCATCGTCGGCGGGCCGCGCAGCGGCAAGTCCACCGCCGTGCGCGCCCTGATCACCTCCCTGACGCTGCGTCACACACCCCAGGAGGCGCAGTTCTACTGCCTGGACTTCTCCGGCACGCTCTTCCCGCTCGCCGGCCTGCCGCACGTCGGCGGCGTCGCCAGCCGCACGGACAGCGAACTGGTCAACCGCACCGTCGCCGAGGTGCTGGAGCTGCTGGAGGCCAGGGAGAACCGCTTCCGCGAGCTGGGCCTGGAGTCGATGTCCGGCTACCGCGCGGCCCGCGCCGAGGGGCGCCTGGCCGACGAGGTCTTCGGCGACGTCTTCCTGGTGGTGGACGGCTGGCTGGTGCTGCGGCAGAGCTATCCGGAGCTGGAGGAGGTGCTGATGAGCGTGGCCGGGCGGATGCTGACCTACGGCATGCACCTGGTGGTCACCGGCAACCGCTGGATGGACATGCGGATGGGCCTGCGGGACCTGCTGGGCACCAAGGTCGAGCTCAAGCTCGGCGACGCCCTGGACTCCGAGATCGACCGCAAGGCGCAGCGCACCGTGCCCGCCGACCGGCCGGGCCGCGGCCTCGCCGAGGAGAAGGCGCATTTCCTGGTCGCCGTGCCCCGGGTGGACGGCGTCCACTCCGCCGACGGGCTCGGCGACGGCGTGCAGGACCTGGTGCGGCGGGTGGACGGGGCCTGGGCGGGGCCGCGCGCGCCGCGGGTCCGGCTGCTGCCCACCACCTGGCGCGTTCCGGACGAACCCCGCGACGAGCCCGGCGTGGTGATCGGGATCGAGGGCAACCGCCTGGAGCCCGTCTCGCTGGTCCCCGGCGAGGACGCGGGCCTGATCGTCATCGGCGACAGCGAGTCCGGCAAGACCGGCCTGCTGCGCGCCGTGGCCAACCAGGTGATGACGCGGTACACGGCCGAACAGGCCAAGCTCGTCGTGCTGGACCACCGGATGACGATGCTCCGCGAGTTCGAGGGGCCGCATCTGCTGGGCTACTCGACGACCCACGAGCGGTCCCTGGAGGTGGTCGGCGGGCTGGCCGAAGGGCTCAAGAAGCGGCTGCCCAGCGCCGACGTCACCCCGGAACAGCTGCGGGACCGGTCCTGGTGGACGGGACCCGAGATCTACCTGCTCGTCGACGACTACGACCTGGTGTCCACCTCCCGCGGCAACCCCCTGGCGGCGCTGCTGGACTTCCTGCCGCACGCCCGCGGCATGGGGCTGCACGTCGTCGTGGCCCGGCAGGCCGGCGGCGCCGGGCGGGCCGTGGTCGAGCCCGTGTTGGGGCGGATGAAGGAGCTCAACTTCCCCGCCGTGCTGCTGAGCATCCCCAAGGACGAACTGCCCATCTGGGGCGTCCGGCCGGCCCGCCGCGCGCGGGGCCGCGGCCTGCTGATGCACCGCCGGCTGGGCAACGTGCCGGTGCAGCTCGCCCGCGAGGACTCACCCCTGACGACCCGTTCCTCGAGTCTGGACCGCCGATGACCGACACCCTCACCTCCCGCTCTGGACGCGCCGCGACCAACCCGACTCCCTCCACCCATCCGACTCCGGGGCCCGACCGGGCGCCCCGCACCGTTGAGTTCGTCCGCATCGGGCTGGCAGGACCGACCGGCCGCGCCGACCTGGCGGTGCCGGCGACGGTGCCGCTGGCCCGGCTGCTGCCGATGCTGCTGCGGCAGACCGGCGAGGACCTGGGCCCGGACGGCGGCCTGCGGCACGGCGGCTGGGTGCTCCGGCGCTCCGACGGCACCCGCCTCGACGCCGCCGCGTCCCTGGCCGACCAGGGCGTCGCCGAGGGCGACCTGCTCTTCCTCGGCCACGGCGACGACGACGCCACGCCGCCGCTCTACGACGACGTGGTCGAGGTCATCGGCGAGCACGGCGTCCGCAACGCCTGGGCGGCGCCCGCCGCCCGCCGCGGCGCCGCCGCCCTGGCGGTGCTGGCCCTGCTCGCCGCCTGCGGCGCGCTGGCCGCGGCCCCGGGCGCCGTTCCCGGCTGGCTGGGGCTGGGGACCGCCGTCCTCGCGCTCGGGGTCGGCGTGCTGATGTCGCGCGGCTTCGGGGACGTGCGCGCCGGGACCCTGGCAGCGGTGCTGGCCGTGGTACCCGCCGTCTTCGGTTCCGTCCGACTGCTCGGCGGGGACGACGGCCTGGGCGCCGAACACCTGCTGCTCGGCTGCGCGGTGGTGGCCGTGGTCGGCGCCCTGGCGCCGGTGCTGGTGGGCGGCGGGGACGGCACGTTCGTCACCCTGGTCGTCGCGGGACCGCTGGCCGCCGTCGGCGCCGTGATGACCGCGGTCTGGGACGTCAGCCCCGTCGAGGCCGCCTCCATCGCCGGCCCGCTCGCGCTGGCGCTGACCACGGTCTGGCCCACCCTCGCGCTGCGCGTCGCCCGCCTCCCGGCCCCGCACCTCGCCGCCACCCCCGAGGAACTGGAACGCCTGCCCAGCCAGCTCGCCCACGACACGCTGACCGCGCGGGTCGCGATGGCCCGCCGGGTGCTTGGCGGCATGACCCTCGGCAGCCATCTGGTCGCGGTCGGGGCGACGCTGGTGCTGTTCGCCGCCGCCGAGCTGTGGCTTTCGGTGCTGGCCGGCGTGCTGACCGTGCTGATGCTGCTGCGGGCCCGGCTGTTCCGGGAGTCCGTGCAGGTCGCGACGGCGATGACCGCGGGCTTCGCCGCGGCGGCCGGCGCCGCGGTGTTCACGGTGGCCGACCGGGCGTCGCAGTCCGCGCCGCTGCTCGGCGCGATGCTGCCGACGACCCTGACGGTCGCCCTGGCGGCCGGCATCGTCGGCCTGGCCGCCGGCAGGCAACGGATGAACCCACGGCTGTCGCGGGCGCTCGACATGCTGGAGACGCTCCTGCTGGTGGCCGTGGTGCCGCTGGTGCTGGAGGTCTGGGGCCTGTACGGCGCGCTGCTCGACTGGAGGGTGTGAGGAGCGATGACCGGTGCCGAGATGACCAGAGCGGAGACGTCCGGCCCGCACGGCGTCCGCCCTCGCCCCCGCACCACGCCGGGGTGGCGCCACACCGGCGCGGGCCCGGGGCGACCGGGCGGACGCGCCCTCGCGGCGGCGCTCGGCGTCGCGGCGTTGGGCCAGCTGGTCGTCCCCGTCGTGGTCCCCGGAGCCGCCCCGCCCGCGGCGGCGGCGGCGGAACCGTGCCGCACGCAGACCACCGGCGTGGACATGGACGACATCCCGGGAGCGGTCGGCGCGTACCCGTTGATCGACCGACTCGGCCTGCGACACGCCTGGGACCTGGCCGACGGCGACGGCGTCACCGTCGCCGTCATCGACTCGGGCGTGGACGCCGACCATCCCGACCTGGCGGACTCCGTCGAGCGGGGCAGCGAGTTCATCCGCGCCCTCGACGAGACCGAGTTCACCCCCAGTACGCCCCCGCCGGAGCTGGACTGCGTGGGCCACGGCACCGCCGTCGCCGGGCTGATCGCCGGCCGGCGCGCCGACGGCGACCGGATCGCCGGGGTGGCGCCAGGGGCCACCATCTATCCGGTGCGGATGGCCGACGGCGTCGACCAGGCCACGCAGAACACCCTCGCGGCCGCCATTCGGGACGCCGTCGCCAACGACGCGGACATCATCAACCTCTCCCTCGCCGTCGCCTCCGACCACGACGCGATCCGCGAGGCGATCGCCGACGCCGTCGCCGCCGACGTGCTCGTCGTCGCCGCGACCGGCAACGAGGGCAACGAGAACGTGACGGGCGGCCGGATGTACCCGGCCGCCTACGACGGGGTGTTGGCCGTCGGCGCCGTCGACGCCAACGGGGAGCCGCTGGACTCCTCGAACTTCGGCCCCTGGGTGGACCTGGCGGCCTACGGCGACGACATGGTCGTGGTCGCGCCCGACGGCGAGGGCTACCGGGTGGAGGGCGGGACCAGCATGGCCGCCGCCCAGGTCTCCGGCGCCGCCGCGCTGCTGATGTCCCGCTTCGACGACCTGTCGGCCGCGGAGGTGGCCCGCCGGCTCATCGGCTCCGCCTCGCTCGCGAGCGGCGAGGTCAACGACCGCACCGGCGCCGGCATCGTCGACCCCTTCGGCGCGCTGACCCACCTCGACGGCGAACGGGAGGGCGACCCGGGCGAGGACGAACAGGCCGCGGTGACCGGCTCCATCGCCGTGCAGACCCTGCCCCGCGAGGAACCGCTGCTCTCCGCGACCGCGGCCGCCGCCCTGGCCTGGAGCGGCGGGCTGCTGTTGGCCGTCGTGCTCGGGCTGCTGGCCGCCCCCGGGGTGCGCCGGGCCATCCAACGCGGCTGGCGGGCGGGCGCCGCGCCACCGGAGCGCGCGGACGAGCCCGCCGCCGGCGCCGCACCGCCGGTCGGCGACCACCTCGCCTGGCTCGGCGGCGACGCCCGGGCCGCGACCGCGACGACGACCACCGCGACGACGCCCGCCGCGGCGACCGCCGCCACCGGCACGGCCGCCGGCGGCCCCGGTGGCAGACCCACGAGCGGGCCCACCAGCAGAGCCGTCGGCGCCGCCACCACCGCATCCACCAGCCCAGCCGCGCACAGGAACCGGACACCGTAGCGATGGCCACGACACGCGAACAGGCGGAGGCGTACGAGTACGCCAAGCGCCGCATGACGACCAGTCTCCTGCGCGGCACCGACGAGGCCCGCCGCGATCCGCGCCGCCGGCTGAACCGCTCGCTGGGCAGCGGCATCGCGGTCGGCGTCCTCGTCGCGGCCGTCTTCGGCATCATCGGCTGGCTGGGCGGCGGCAACGGCCCCGACCTGCCGACCCGAGGCGTCGTGGTGGTCGGCGACGGCGGCGACCCGTACATCGTCGAGGACGGCGTGGTGCACCGCGCGCTCAACCTCGCCTCCGCGATGCTGGTCGGCGGCAGCCAGATCACCGAGGTGCGCCAGGGCACCCTGGACGAGGCGCCGCGCGGCCGGCCGGTGGGCATCCCCGGCGCGCCCGACGCGCTGCCGGACGCCGACGACCTGCTCGACGAGGACTGGACGCTGTGCGCCACGCCCTCGGAGACCGGCGGCCCGCCGGTCCAGACCACGCTCTACGTCGCCGTGCCGAGCGCGGCGGAGGCGGGCCCCGCGGGCACCGTGCTGGTCGAGGCGGAGGACGGCGCGCTGTGGCTGCTCACGGAGGGCCGGCGCTACGCGCTGACCCAGTCGGTCGCCGAACTGCTCGGGCTGCGCGAGGAACCGGTGCCGCTGCCCCTGGAGGTCATCGTCACCGTCCCCGAGGGCCCGTCGATCACCGTCCCCGACGCCGTGGCCGGCGCCGGTGAGGAGCCCGCGGCCGACCTGCCCTTCGAGGCCGAGGTCGGCGACGTGGCCCACACGGTCAGCGGGCCCAACCAGCAGTACTTCGTGGTGCGTTCGGACGGGCTGGTCGCCGTCTCGGAGCTGGTGTACACGCTGCTCGCCACGCCGGCGGGCGCCGACCGCGCGATCAGCTCCCTCGACGCCGCCCAGGCACCGCGTTCCCCCGCGCGCCCGCCGGGCGACCAGGGCTGGCCCGACGCGACGCCGGTCGTCGACGAGTTGGAGCGCGACCAGCCGGTCTGCGTCAGCACCCCGCCGGGCGGCCGACCCGGGGACGCGCCGTGGCGGGCCACCGTGCACCTGCCGCAGTCCATGCCGGAGCCGGCGGACATGACGCCCGTCACCGCGGCGAGCGCCGAACCACTGGGCCTGCTCAACAGCCTCTACGTGCCGGCCGGTTCCGGTGCCGTGGTGCGGTCCACCACCTCCGGCGGCAGCGGCGGCAGCCACGTCCTGGTCACGGACGACGGGACCGCCTACCGGTTCGCCTCGGCCGAGGCGGTCGAACGCCTCGGGTACCAGCCGGCCGAGGCGCCGTCGATGCCCAGCGCGTTCGTCGACCTGCTCCCGACCGGACCGGTGCTCGATCCGGACGCGGCGGCCCAGGAGGAACAGCCCCTCGGCGAGGAGGACCAGTGAGCGTGCGGAATGTATGGCGGCGGTTCCGAGGTCTCCGGTTCGGCCGGGCCCGGCTGGTTGCCATCGAGACCGGCCTCGCCGCGGTGGCCGTCGGCCTGGCGCTGCGCGGCCCCTGGGGCTACTACGTACTGGCCGGCGCGGGGCTGCTGCTCGTCGTCGGCGCGCTGGTGCGCCGCCGCGGCGCCTGGGCGGACCAACGGGTGCTGGCCCGGCTGCGGGGCCGCCGCCTCGCCGTGCCGCCCCCGCCGGGCCCGCACGGCCGGGAGCCCGGCGAACTCGGCCTGGTCCGGGCGCTGCTCCCCGCGCTGGACGTGACCGAGGTCGCCGACCGCAACTCGGAACCCGAGGCCCTGGGCGTGGTGTCCGACGGCCGCGGCCATGCCGCCGTCGTCGCGTTCCCCGGCGGGATGCTGCCCGCCCTCCCGGCGGACCAGGTGGCCCGGTGGCTGGCCGAGGACCCCGCGCGTCCGGCGGCGGCCCAGCTGGTCGTGGAGCAGTTCGGCGTCCCCCCGTGGGACTTCCACTTCGGCTTCCAACCCGCCACGGCCTACCGCCAGCTGCCCTACCGGCGCCGACCCGTCGCGGTCCGCTCCTGGCTGGTGGTGCGGTACGAGCCGCTGCCCGCGCCCGAGGCCGCCGCGCGGCGCGGCGGCGGGCACGCCGGCGCGTGCGCCGCCGTGGCGGCGGCGACCGCGCGGCTCCGCGCCCGCCTGGCCGCGCACGGCGTGCCGACCACGCCGTTGGGCGCCGACGAGGTGACCGACCTGCTGCGGCAACTCGGCGACCCCGAGGCCGAGGGCCGGGCGCTGCCGACGAGTTGGGCGGGCCAGGCGTCCACCCACTGCACCCTGACCGCGCGCGTCTCCTGCCAGAACGACTGGCAGCTCCTGCTGTCCGGGCTGGCCGCCTGCGCCGCCGACCGGCTGGTGGCGGCGGCGACCCTCACCGCCCACGGCGGCACCCTCCGGGTCCTCGCCGCAGTCCGCCTGGTCAGCACCCTGGCCCAACACGCCGCGGGCGAACGGGAACGGCTGCTGGCCGCCGGCGTCACTGGCCCGCCCGCCGCCGACCAGACCGCAGGACTGCTGGCCACCCTGCCGTTGGCGTATCCGACTCACCCTCTCGACGAGGCGACGGGTTTCGCCGGTCCGGTCCCGGTCTCGGTTCCCGTGGAGGCGACGGCACGATGACCAGGAACGAGCCGGCCACCCTCCCGCTGGCGTATCGCACCCACCCCCTCGACGAGGCCACGGGTTTCGCCGGCCCCGTTTCCCTTCCCGTTCCCGTTCCCGTTCTCAGGGAGGCGACCGCACGATGACCACCCCCGACCTGGTCACCCCCGACCTGACCGCCCTGCCCGTCGCGGAGTGGAAGGACGACACCCGGGCCCCCATCCGCCTCACCCCCGCCCGCACGGGAGTGCACCTGGGCCGGCGGGACAACGGCGAGCCCGTCGCCCTGCCCGTGCCGGGTCCGGCCGGCACCCGCGTCGCCGTGCTCGGCGAGTCCCTCTTCGTCCGGATGGTCGCGCTGCGGCTGCTGGCCGTCGGCGCGCACGTCACCGCCGCCACCAAGGCCCCGTACCGGTGGAACGCGATCCGCGACGTCGCCGGCGAGCGCCTTCTGGTCACCGAGGACCCGGCCCCCTGGCCGCGCGCCACCCCGGCCCCGCCCACCGTGGACGCCGGCCCGCAGGTGCTGGTCACCGACCTCCGGCGGGCCCCGTCGGCCGCCCTCGCGGACGGACCCTGGCGGACCGTCATCCACGTCACCCGCACCGCCCCCCGCCGGGCCGCGTTCTGGAGCCACCCGGACGCCCTCGTGGCCCTGAGCGCAGCTCAGGCCGACCAGGTCGGCCACCTGCTGGGCCGCGAGGCCGCGCACCGCACGTCCCAGCTCACGGCCGGCCAGATCATCCTCTTCCGCCCCGGCTCCAGCGAGATCCTCCGCCCCGACGTCTCCCCGGGCGAGAAGGCCCTGCTGACCCCGGACCAGCAGACCCTGCACCTGCCGGCGCTGCCGTAACGAGCAGTCCGGTCGCTGCACGAGGATTGACAGGCCGTCGCCCGGTTGGGAAGACTCCCCGGTGCCTCGGAGGCGCTGGCCCAGGCCGTTTCCGTGCGCGGAAATGAATCGTTTCATACGCACGCCCGCCCGCCAGCCATCCCCCACCCCGACCTCCACCCCACCGCCACCTCACCGCCGTCCGTCCCACCCCAGCCGTCCCTGGCACCCCTGCCGGGAAGGCATCCGTGCGTTCCCAGGAGGGAAAGATGATGCGTCGACGCGACCTGCTGCGCGGTTCCCTGGCCGTCACGACCACCATGGCGACCACCCAGGCCCTCGCCGGTGTCGGCCGGGCCGCGGGCGTCCCGGCGAGCTCGTCGTCGTCGGCGGCGCCGGGCGACCGCCTCGGCTGGGGCCCGATCACCGCGCAGACCCGGCCGTGGACCCGGTGGTGGTGGCTGGGCAGCGCGGTGACCGAGGACCGGCTGGCCTGGCACCTGCGGGCGTTCGCCGAGGCGGGCCTCGGCGGCGTGGAGGTCCAGCCGATCTACGAGGCGCAGGGACTCGAGGACCGGATCCTGCCCTACCTCAGCCGGGAGTGGCTCGACGCGCTGGCCGCCACCACCCGCCACGCGGCGGACCTCGGCCTGGGCGTCGACCTGACGGCCGGTTCGGGATGGAACATCGGCGGCCCGTGGATCACCCCCGAACTCAGCGCCGGCCGGGCGCTGGTCGAGCGTTGGGAACTGACCGAGGGGCAGCGGCTCGACGTGCCGGTGCGCACCGAACAGCCGCCCCACCCCGGGCTCATCGACGAGGAACGGCTGTCCCGCCCCGACCTGCGCCCGCCGATGGACCCGCTGCCCGAGCCCCCGCTGGCCGCCCTCGTCGCCCGGGAGGCCGGCAGCGGCGAGACGATCGACCTCGCGTCGCGCGTCGGCGCCGACGGAACGCTCGACTGGACCGCGCCGCCCGGCCGTTGGGAGCTGGTCGGGGTCTTCAGCGGGCTGGCGCTCAAGCGCGTCGAGCGCGCCGGACCCGGGGGCAAGGGCCTGATGGCCGACTGTTTCGCGGCGGAGTCCGTGCGGACCCACCTGGACCGCCTCGACGAGGCGCTCGACGACGGGCCGCCCGGGCTGCGCGCCATGTTCCACGACTCCTTCGAACTGGAGGCCACGGACTGGACGCGCGAGGCGGTGGCCGAGTTCGCCCGCCTGCGCGGCTACGACCTCCTCCCGCACCTGCCCGCCGTCTTCGCCGAGACCGACGGTTCCGGCGACTCCGACGCCCGACTGCGGGTGCTGTCCGACGTGCGCGAGACGTTCTCCGACCTCTTCCTGGAACGGTTCGCGCGGCCGTTCACCGACTGGAGCGCGCGGCGCGGCTGGCTCACCAGGAACCAGGCGCACGGCTCCCCGGCCCATCTGCTCGACGTCTACGCGGCGGCGGACATCCCGGAAACGGAGTACACCGGCGCCGAGATCATCCCGATCCCCGGGCTGCGGCAGGGCGCGGGCACCGCCCGCCGGCCCACCTCGCTGACCTGGCGGATGGCCTCCTCGCCCGCGCACACCCAGGGCAAGCCGCTCGTCGCCGCCGAGGCGATCACCTGGCTGGACCAGCACTACCACGTGGCGCTGTCCCAGGCGAAGCCCGCCGTGGACGTGCTCTTCGCCGCCGGCGTCAACCACATCGTGCTGCACGGTTCGGCGTACTCGCCGGAGGACGCCCCCTGGCCGGGCCACTCCTTCTACGCCGCCACCGAGGTGCAGCCCGCCAACACCTCCCTCTGGCGCGACCTCCCCGAGTTCACCGGCTACGTCACCCGCTGTCAGTCCGTGCTGCAGTCCGGCGAGCACGACAACGACGTGCTGGTGTACTGGCCGCAGCACGACCTGTGGGGCGCGCCCGACGGCGGCGTCGGCTCGGACGACGTCGAGCTGACCCCCGACCACCACTGGTCCGGCGACCCCTGGATGTACGGCCACCCCACGGGCGCCGACGTGGTCGCCGGCGGACTCGAGGCCCGCGGCTGGCAGTTCGACTGGGTGTCCGATCGGCAGCTCGCGGCGTTCACCGGTGACGCCTCCGGGGTGCGCAACGAGCACGCCCGCTACCGGGCCGTGGTGGTCCCCGGCGCCCGGCTCGTCCCGCTGGCCACGCTGGAGAGGCTGCACGCCCTGGCCAGCGCCGGGGCCACCGTGGTCTTCGCCGGCGACCTGCCCGAGGACGTGCCGGGCCTCGCCGACCTCGACGAGCGCCGCGCCCGACTCGTCGCGCTGTACGCGCCGTTGGGCGCCGCGCACGGCCGGAACGGCGTCCACCGGGTGGGCCGCGGCCGGATCGTGGTGACCGCCCAGGGCGCCGACCTCGACGAGGCGCTGGCCGACGCCGGCGCCGCGCGCGAACCCGCGGCCGACGCCGGCCTGTCGGTGCTCCGCCGGCGACACGACGAGGGCCGGCACTACTTCCTCGCCAACGTCTCGGCCGAACCGGTCGACGGCTGGTTCCCGTTGGGCACCCGGGCCGCCTCCGTCGCCGCGCTCGACCCGTTGCGCGACACCGGCGGGCTGGCCAGCACCCGCGGCGGCGACGGCGACCGGCAGGTGCGGCTGCGCCTCGACCCGGGCGAGTCCCTCATCCTCCGCACCTTCGACGACCAGGACGAGCGGCGGGTCGAGGCGCCGGCCTGGACCACCTCCGCGCCCACCGGGCGGGAACGGCCGCTGACCGGGCCGTGGACCCTGACGTTCCTCGACGGCGGCCCGACGCTGCCGCCCGAGCGCACCCTCCCCGAGCTCGTCTCCTGGCCCGAACTCGGCGACGCGGAGGCCGCCTTCTCCGGCACCGCCCGCTACGCCCTGGAGTTCGACCTGCCCGCCGCCGACGCGCGCCGGACCTGGCGGCTCGACCTCGGCGACGTGCGCGAGACCGCCTCGGTCCGGCTCAACGGGCGGGAACTGGGCACCGCCTGGTCCCTGCCCTTCCGCCTCCCCCTGGGCCGCGCGCTCCGCACCGGCCGCAACGTCCTCGAACTCGACGTCACCAACCTCGCGGCCAACCGCGTCCGCGACCTCGCCCGGCGCGGCGAACTCGTGACGAACTTCTGGGTCAGCTGGCTCGACGCGTCGCCGCCCGCCGCATGGGAGCCGATGCCCTCGGGACTCCTCGGCCCCGTTCGTCTCACCGAGACGAGCGACTGAGGCAGGGCCGCCCCCGGGAACTATCGGGCCACGCCACGTGTCACCGCTGGCGTTCGGGTCGACAATGAGTCGAACTGACCGACCAGGGGGCGAAGATGGAGCGTCAGGAGAGTCCTTTCGGCCCGCGGGCGGAGGCGGACCCGGAACGCGTCCCCGCCGCGCCCGGGTCCTGGCGCCGGCGCGTGGCGGACCTGCGGCGTCGGGCGACGGCGCCGCAGGGGTGGTTCACCGCTCCGTCGCCCTCGTCCCCGCCCTCTCCTGAGCAGCGCATCATCAACCGGCTGCGGAACCTCTCCGCCGGCCTGGCGCTGCTGCTGGTGGTGGCGGTCGGCGTCGCCGTGCTCTCCGGCACCGCGCAACGGGACGCCACCGACGCGCGGCACGTCGCCGAGTCCCGGCAACTCGCCGCCCAGTCCGCGGCGGTGCTGGGCGAGGATCGCGACCTGGCCTCGTTGCTGGCCATCCAGGCGTACCGCACCAGCCCCACCGACGAGGCCGTCGCCAGCCTCTACGCCGCCGCGGACCTCTCGCCCCGCCAGCGGCTCGACACCTCCGCCGACTACCTGTTCGCCGTCGCCTACAGCCCGGACGGCACCCTGCTCGCCACCGGCGGACAGGGGCGGGACGTGCAGCTGTGGGACGCGACCACGGGCGCGCTCCGCGACACCCTGACCGGCCACCCCCGGAGCGTGGACCACGTGGCGTTCAGCCCCGACGGGGACACGCTCGCCACCGGCAGCGCCGACGAGGCAAGCGTCCGGCTGTGGGACACGGCGACCGGCACGCTCCGCGACACCCTCACGGTCGACTCGCTGGGGTCGTTGGCGTTCAGCCCGGACGGCGCCACCCTCGCCACGGGGTCGTTCGGGCCCCGGGTGCGGCTGTGGGACGTGGCGACGGGCGAGCTCACCGACACCCTCGTCGACGAGGGCGACATGAGCACGGTGGCGTTCAGCCCGGACGGCTCCACGCTCGCCGTGGGCGGATCCGACGAGCCGGTGCGGCTGTGGGACGTGGCGACCGGCGAGGTTCGCGAGACGCTTGCGCCGGGCGTCGAGGACACGTTCATGATGGCCTTCAGCCCCGACGGCACCGTCCTCGCCACCTTCACGGGGGAGATGGTGCACCTGTTGTACGTGGAGACGAACGTGCACGAGACGCTCAGCGTCGACGATGTCGCGGCGCTGGCCTTCAGCCCCGACGGCACCACCCTCGCCACCGGCGGCCTCGACGGGCGGACGCGGCTGTGGCACATCGCCACCGGCCAGGTGCGCGACGTCCTCACGGACGCACCCGCCACCGACGTCGGGGCCATGGCGTTCAACCCGGACGGCACCACCCTCGCCGTGGGCGACGCGGACGGGACGGTGTGGCTGTGGAACGCGTCGGTCGGTCGGCCGGGCGACGCCTTCTCCAGCACCGACGGCGAGTACTCGGTGGCGTTCAACCCCGACGGCTCCGTCCTCGCCCTGGGCGGCTACGACGGGAGCGTGCGGCTGGTGGAGACCGCGACCGGTGAGGTCCGCGACACGCTCATCACCGGCCTGCCCGTCGACGCCGGCGTGCGGGTGACGTTCGGTGCGGAGGGCGATGTGCTGCACACGGCCCGGCAGGACGGGCAGGTGGAGTCGTGGGACGTGGCGACCGGCGAGCCCCGTGCGAGCGGCGTCGTCGACGTCGGCGACGCGGTGGTGCTCGCCCTCAGCCCCGATGGCGCCCTCCTCGCCACCAGGAACGACGACAGGCTGGAGTTGTGGGACACGGCGACGGGCGAGCTCCGCGAGACCCTCACGGTGGAGGTCGCCCAGTCCGCCACGTTCAGCGCCGACGGCTCCCAGCTCGCCATCATCAGCGGCGTGGGACGGAAGCTGCGGCTGTGGGATGCGCGGACGGAAGAGATGCGCACGACCCTCGCCGTTGACGGCGTGTCCGAGGTGGCGTTCAGCGCGGACGGCACGATCCTCGCCACCGGCGGACAGGACGGGTCGGTGGAGCTGTGGGACGTGGTGACGGGCGAGCTCCGCGACCGACTTCCGGACCACCTCGTGGCCGTGAGTTCGCTGGCGTTCAGCCCCGACGCCGTCACCCTCGCCTCCGGCAGCACCGACGGGGTGGTGCGGTTGTGGAACGTGCTGGCGGACGAGAACCGCAACACCGTCGCCTTCGGCAACGCGCATCTGATGGAGTTCAGCCCCGACGGTGCGACCCTGGCCATCGGCGGGTTGGGGCAGGACACGCGGCTGTGGGAGCTCAGCACGCCCAGCCCGGAGGACGCCGTCGGCGTGCTCTGTGAGGCGCTCCGGCGGGATCTGACGAGAAGCGAACGAGCCCGCTACCTCCCCGACGAGTCGGCCGGTCCCACGTGCGACGGGTGAGGCCCGGCAGCCACGGAGCGTCCGGCTCCGGCCACCGGCAGGTGACGCGTGTCCCGATTCCGCGCGGAACGGTACAGGGCCGTAACAGTGCGGCCGGGTCACCCTGCTGACCAGCTACTCTCCCTGCATCCATGGTGATTTGACGAGACGAGGGGACACCATGCGCAAGAGGATGATACGGGCGGCGCTGCCGGCCGTCGCGGTCGCGGCCGCGCTGGTGCTGACCGGTTGCAAGGGCGACGAGGAGGCGGCGGAGCCGACGGACGACACGGCGAGCGAGGGCGGCGAGCAGAGCAACGAGTCCGCCGAGGGCGGCGACGCCGAGAGCACCGAGTCGGAGGGCCCGAAGCCCGAGGACGTGTCCGAGATCGACCCGGCGAGCCTGCCGGAGGGCATCTCCCCCCAGGACCTGGGCGGCATGGTGCCGGACGACGTCCTGTCGCTCATCCCGTGGGAGGAACTGGAGGACCTCCTCGGCGGCGAGGAGGAGCGCACCCCCGCCACGAACGACGAGCTGCAGGGCGAGTGGTACACCGGTCCCGACCCCGAGGACGCCACCCTCAGCTTCGAGCAGGACGAGGTCATGTTCGTCGAGGACTGGGTCGCCGAGGGCGACATCTGCTACGGCGCCACGACCGAGGACGGCGCCTCCTTGGAGCTGCCGTACTGCACCATGTACGGCGAGGAGGAGTGGGCCAACCGGACCGCGACGCTGGAGTTCCAGGGCGAGACGCTGATCGTCACCTGGGCGGACGGCACCGAGCAGGAGTACCAGAGCGCCACCGCCGCCGAGTCCATGTGACCCACCCGGCGCGAGCCGCCCACACGAACCAGCGACGAGCCCAGGTCAGCGAGGGACTGACCTGGGCCGTGGCATGATTCGGCTGGCCGTGATCAGCCGTCGTCTCCCTGACACGAGTACGTGTCGATGAGGCTGGCGTCCGGTCGGAAGAGGGTCTGCCACTGCGGATTGGCCTCGCTGGCCGAGCCGAGGTTGTCGGTGAAGGCGGCGTCCCAGTCGCCGCTGTTGACGTAGTCCTTGAGCCACTCGGCGATCCGTTCGCACTCCTCGTTCCGGTCCTCCGCGATCCCGATGCCGTAGTTGTTGACGCTGCCGACCGTCAGATCCGGCACCACCGCGAGTTCCTCGTAGTGCTCCGCGAAGCCGTAGAGGATGAGCTGGTCCGTGGAGATGGCGAAGGCCTCGCCGCTGCGCAGCTCGGCGATGCAGTTGGAGGCGTCCTCTGCCTCGTAGCCCCCGTTGCCGACAGGGGACTCGTCCAGCGCGACCGTCGAGGTGGTCCCCGACCAGGTGCAGATCCTCTCTCCCCTGAGGTCGTCGAGCGAGGTGATCCTGTCGACGTCCTCGTCACGGACCATGAATCCCTGCTGGGTCCGCGCGTAGGGGCCGATGAAGTCGATGTCGTCCTCGCGGTCCTCGGTGATCGACATGGTCGCGATCACCAGGTCGGCCCGGCCCCCGGTGATCACGGTGGTGCGCGTCTCGGACTGCACGTCGTCCCAGTTCGGATCGTCCTCTCCCCGCAGGTCCGCGGTGAGCTCCCGGGCCAGCTGGATGTCGAGGCCGCTGCGCAGGGTGTTCTCCGCGTAGCCCGTGCCCGGCTGGTCGTTCTTCACGGCGATGACGAGCCGGTCCGTGTCCGGGAAGATGATGTCGTCGTCGGACGAGCCGCAGGCCGCGGCCAGACACACGAGCACCGTGGCGAGTCGCGTCGACCGGGCAGCGTTTCGCGTCACGAGTACCTCCGTCAGTCCCGCAGGGTCGCACTGCTGATGGCCACGTCCATGAGGCAGCCCACGTCGGCGTGCAGCGTGATGTCGAGGCCGAGCGTGGTCCGCGCCCCGCCCAGCGGAATCTCGGCCTCCTCGCCGGTGGCGACCTCGACCTCCCGCGCGGCCGGTCCCTCCCCGGCCGTCAACACCACGGAGGCGGTGGCCGTGGGCACGCAGGTCCCCAGCCGGGGGTCGTCGTCGGTGAGGTCGAGGGTGAACAGCAGACGGTCCCTGGTCTCCTCCGGCCGGGCGGTGGCCGTCACCGTCTCGCCGTCCTTGAGGGGCTGGGAGCCCTCGAACCTGAACTGGCCGGTGACGTCGAGGTCGCCGTGGTCGACCAGATGCTGCAGGACCAGCCAGCCACACAGACCCAGCAGCAGCGCACCCACGGAGAGGATCTGGCCGAGCGGCTCCCGCCGGCGGAACAGCCGGCCGAGCGGCGAGGGGCGCGGTGATCCGCCGCCTCCGGCACGGCCCTCGCCGCCCTCCCCGGGGACGAGCAGGGGGAGGAAGTACCGCCACGCACCGAGCACGACCGCGGCGACGAACAGCAGAGCGCACCTCACGCCCTGGGAAGTGCTGGACTCGGGACGGACGGTGACCGCCACGGCGCTCGCCGCCACGGCCAGCGTGAGCGGAAGCCAGGGCCAGCGCTTTCCGGCCAGCAGGCCGAAGAAGTTGTTGACGACGACGCCGAGGTTGTGCAGAACGCCCGAGTTGTGCTGGCCACCGACCGAGAGTCTGGCCCCGCTCCCCTCGGGGCGCTGCTCAGCCATCGCGTCGCGGAGCGGAGTCGGGACCAGAGCCGGGACCAGAGCCGGGACCAGACTCGCGACCGAAGTTGTTCACGACGACGCCGGAGTTGCTCCCGACCACGGAGTTGTGCCGGCCGGAGACGTGGATGTGGGTGACGGAGCGCTCCCTGGTGTCCCCGTCGCCCTCGGCCGCCGCGATCAGCGCGCGCACCTCGTCCGCCGCCTCGGGATGCCGCTCCAGCAGGTCCCGGAAACGCCCGGCCAGCGCCTCCCGGATCCGCTGTTCCCGATCCGGATCGAAGGGGTTGACCGCCTCGCCAAGACCCTGCCGCGACTGGTCGAGGCCCCGGGCGACCTCCTCCGCCTCCTCCTCGGGCCGTAATCGGCGCCACAGGGCGACGATCCGCTCCCGCGTGCCGCCCCAGGCGTCGGTGACCATCGCCGCGACGGCGGCCCCGGCCGCCGTGACCGCGAGCCCGGCGGCGAGTTCAGCGACCATGATGCCCCCATATCGTCCCCTGACCCCTGTGTCAGGTTAACCCTGGATCGATACCGGGGGTAATGCTTTGCGGCAAGTTGTGTAACCGTGATTTACACGTTGACCGCGGTCCGGGCCGCCGAGCGCCGCCGCCGGGTGCGGGGGGTTCAGGCCACGAGGAGGCGGAGGCCCAGTTCTGCCGTGTCGAGGGCGAGGAGGTCGCGGTTGCGTTCGGCCCACCGGCCCGAGGAGAGGTCGTCGTGGAGGCCGTTCACCGCCCGCTGCTCGGCCCGCGGTCCGACTCTCGTCCACACCGACACGGCGCGGCGCACACGTTCGTCCAGGTACGCCTCAGGCCGGCGCCAGTGAGCCTCGAAGAAGCCGTCAGCGCAGTCCCACGGGATGAGCACCGGCTCCGCGCGGCCCCCGATCGCGCGGGTCATGTCGGCCAGTGAGGGCCAGCCGACGAGCAGGTCGGCGAACTCCGGCAGGTAGTCGCGGGTGAGCCAGAACCGCTGGAGCCAGCCGGTCGTGCTGGCGTCGTAGGTGAACACCACCACCCGGCGGGCCACGCGCCGCATCTCGCGCAGCCCGGCGACCGGGTCCGGCCAGTGATGAACGGTGCTGACCGCCATCGCGGCGTCGAAGGACTGGTCCCCGAACGGAAGGCTCTCCGCACTGGCGGCCACGCAGGGCGCCGCGTCCGCGGGACGCTGCGCCCGCATGACCGCCGACGGTTCCACCGCCGTGACATCGCGGTCCGGGGGCTCGTAGGAGCCGGTGCCGGCCCCGACGTTCAGCACTGTCCGGGCGTCCCCGAGCGCCTCCCAGATCCTCGCGGCGATCCGCGGCTCGGTGCGCCGCGTCGCCGGATAGGCGGACCCGATGGATTCGTACAGCCGCACGCCGAACGCCTTCAGCTGCTGCTCCGGCGGCGTCCTGATCCCCATGGCCCGTGCCTCCAGTTCCTGGTCGATGGCCGTCACCATGGCGGCGGCCCGGTCGCGCTGTTCCCGCAGCAGGCCGCGCAGCCGGCGCAGGCGCGCGACCGCGTCGGTGGCCGGGTCGTCCACCAGATCCGCGATCTCGCGCAGGCCGAAGCCCAGCCGTCGGTAGCCGAGCACCTCCCGCAGCCGCTCCACGTCGCCCGCCGAGTAGGCCCGGTAACCGGCCCCGGTCCGCGCGGACGGCCGCACGAGTCCGATCTCGTCGTAGTGATGCAGCGTGCGGACGCTCACGCCGGCCAGTTCGGCCACCCGTCCCACGGTCAGATGCTCTGCCACGCCCTCGACGATGCGGCATGACGCCACGTGAGGGTCAAGCGTTCGGAGCGCCGCCCGACCGACCCGACCACCCAGCCCTCCTCCGTGTCCCGGTCAGTGGGACATCGCGGCGCGTTCGGCCTCGCTGCTCAGGACGCAGAACTCGTTGCCCTCGGGGTCCGCGAGGACGGCCCAGCCCGAGCCGTCGGGCTCCCGGCGGTCGACGACCAGCGTGGCCCCGAGGGCCAGCAGGCGCTCGACCTCCTCCTCGCGTGAGGTGTCCGGGCGCAGGCACAGGTGCACCCGGTTCTTGATCGTCTTCGGCTCGGGCACCTGGTTGAAGTGCAGCAACGGGCCCGCCGGCAGCATCACCTGCGTCTCGTCGTCGCCCGGCCGGTCCTCCGGATGCAGCGGCCGACCGGTGACCGCGCTCCAGAACCGCGCCAGTTCATACGCGTCCGCACAGTCGATCGCCACGTTCTGCACCACCGAAACCATGCCCCCGACCCTGCCCGACGGACCGGCCCTCCCGCCACTCGTTTCCCCCGTACCCGTCAGCGCACCAGCAGGTCGATCACGCCCGTCAGGTCCTCCTCGCCGCTGCCCTCGGCCAGGCGGCGGCGCATCAGGGCGAAGTACGGGGTGAGCAGCTCCGGGCTGACGCCCTGCTGCTCCGCGGTGCTCAGGAAGGTCGGCGTGCCGGCCACCTGCATGGCGAGATTGGAGACGACCCCCTTGGTGTAGTCGCCGCTCCGCAGCTGTTCGGCGGTCTGGTGCACCGCCGGGGCCATCGCGACGAGCCAGTCGGCGAGCAGCGGGGCGAGCGACGCGGGATCGATGTCCTCCCCGCGGATCAGGGCGAAGGCGTGCGCGGCCCCGGCGAACATCCCGTACATGGCGCTGAGCAGGGCCACGTCGTGCAGGGCCGCGAAGCCCGCGTCCTCGCCGACGTAGGTGGTGCCGACCGGGACGCCCAGCGTTTCCCGATGCCGCTCGAACAACGCCCGCGAGCCGCTGTAGAAGACGTAGCCGCCCGCCTCCGGGACACCGACCATCGGCGGAACGGCCATGATCCCGCCGTCCAGGTAGCGCGCGCCGCGGCTGGTGGCCCATTCGGCGCGGACGCGGGCCTGGGCGGGGGTGCTGGTGGTCAGGTTGACCACGTCCCGGCCGGCCAGGTCCGTGCCGGCCAGCGTCTCCTCGACGGAGGCGTCGTCCAGCAGGCAGACGACGACCAGCGCGTTGGCCGCGACCGCCGCGGCGGCGCTGTCCGCGACCGCCGCCCCCTCGGCGGAGAGGGCGGCGGCGCGGGCCGGGGTACGGTTCCAGACAGTGAGTGGGTGGCCGGCGGCCAGCCAGGCACGGGCCAGCGCGGTGCCCATCGCGCCCAGGCCCAGCAGTGTGACGGAGGTCTTCTCCCCGGTGTTCTGTGTCATGCCGATCAGGCTCGTCGCGGGCCCGGAGACGATCAAGTACCCACTTCGGAGTGGGTGCTTTCCTCCGGGTGAGCGAGCAGGTCAGGAGGGTGGGACATGACGACGCTGAACCGGCCGGGCGCACCGGGCGGACACGTCTGCGGGATCGACACCGCGATGGAGGTGATCGGCGGCAAGTGGAAGGTGCTGATCCTCTGGGCCCTCCACGAGCGCCCCCGCCGCCGCTTCGGCGAGCTGCGCCGCCTGCTTCCCGGCATCACCGAGAAGGTGCTGGCGTCCCACCTCCGCGAGATGGAGGCGGACGGCGTCGTCCGCCGCGTCTCCTACGACGAGGTGCCGCCCCGCGTCGAGTACTCCCTGACGGACGACGGCACCCGCCTGAACGCCGCCCTGGAACCCCTGGCCGCCTGGGGCCGCACCCGGCGGCCCGGGCACTCGCGGTAGGGGGCGGCGTCCCGGCGGGTGCACCGTCCCGGGACGCGGTGGCTCACTCCCCGCAGCGCAGGTCGCTCTCGGGCAACGGGCCGCCGGCCAGGTAGGCGTTGACGGCCTGGTCGGCGCACGGGACCGGCTGGTTGCCGTCGGTGGCGCGGGCGTAGACGCCGTGGCCGCGGATGTCCGCGGTCAGCAGGCGGGAGCCGTCGAGCGCCTCGTGCAGGGCGACGCCGCCCGAGTAGGGGGTGTTGTTGTCGCGCAGCGCCTGGAGCATGAGCACCGGCACGTCGTTGTCGATGGTGGTGCCCGGTTCGGCCGGTTCGGCCGGCCAGAACGGGCAGGGGCTGATGGCGTTGGCGAACGGGCCGAAGACCGGCTGGGTGGCCCGGCTGTCCTGGGTGGCCCGCCAGTACGTCTCCGGGTCCGCCGGCCAGCCGCCCGCCGGCCAGCCCGCGTCCCCGCACATGGTGAAGGCGGAGACGGCGAAGAACTCGTCGAGTTCGGGTGAGTTGAGCAGTTCCAGCATGGCGGCGAGCGCCGGGTCGGGGTCGACGTCCCGCCCGGCCGCCGCGTCGAGCAGATCACGCACGACGCGCGCCAGCGTCGGGTCGTTCTCCTCGTGCTGGACGAACTGGCGGAGGATCAGCCGCAGCTGGCTCGCGTCGACCCGGTAGCCGTCGATGGCGATCGGCCGGCGCTCGGCCACGGCGACCAACCGCTCCACGGCCGCCCGCACGCGGGCGGCGGTGCGGCCCAGCCGGTACTCGTCGTGGCGGTCGGCCGCCCACGCCGCCCACTCGTCGAGGCCCGCCTCGGCGGGGGGACCCGACTCCTGGAACAGCTCGTACTGGGTGAGCGCCGGGTCGGTGGAGCTGTCCAGGACGATGCGGTCGACGCGGTCCGGGAAGAGCTGGGTGTAGACGGCGCCCAGGTCGGCGCCGTACGAGACGCCGTAGTACGACAGGGTCGCCTCGCCCAGGGCGGCCCTGATGGCGTCCATGTCGCGGGCGACGTTGCGGCTGGAGGCGTGGGCCAGCAGTTCGGCGTTGCCCTCCGGCTCGCCGCACCGCCGGGCCAGCTCGCGCGCGGCCCGGACCGACGCCTCGAACAACTCCCGGTGCGAGCCTCCCCCGGACTCCGTCCGGGGGTACCCCCATGGCGGCGCGGCCACCGCGTCGGAGGGGGCGCAGGAGATCGGCGAGCTGTCGCCGACGAAGCGCGGGTCGAAGCCGATCAGGTCGTAGCGGTCGGCGACCTCGCCCAGCGCGGGGCGCAACGCGAGGGGGTAGTCGAGACCGGGGCCGCCGGGCCCGCCGGGGTTGGCCAGCAGGATGCCGCGCCGTTCGTCGGGGTCGGCGGTGGCGCGGATGCGGGAGACGGCGATCTCCACCGTCTGGCCCTGGGGGTTGGCGTGGTCCAGTGGCACGGCGAGGTACCCGCATTCGGCGCCGGCCTCGGCCAGTTCGGGATGCCGCTCGGCGGAACAGGGACGCCAGTCGATGGCTTCCCTCCCGGCGGACCGGGCTTCGGCGGACGAGGCTTCGGCGGACGCGAGTCCGGCCGCACCCAGGCATACCGCGAGGGCCGTGGCGGTGAGGCGGGCCGGGGAGGAGAAGGGCAGGGTGCGACGCATCGTTTGCTCCTTGAGCACGAAGGGATCGGTGGCCTCACGCTACGAAGCGGGCGTGACCGCGCCCATCCGGTCCACCCGCCGGTTCCCCCTGGGGCCAGCCCCCGTTCGTGCACGCGGGTCCCAGGGTGTGAGCGGCGCTTCTCGTGGAACCCTGTGACGGCATGACGGACTGGCAGCTCACGAGGACCTACCGCGGCGGCGCCGGAACGATCCGGTGGGACCGGTTCGGCGATCCGGACGCGGAACCCGTCGTCCTGCTGCACGGCACGCCCTTCTCGTCGTTCATCTGGCGCGGGTTCGCGCGAGGGCTGGCCGGGGTGTACGACACGTACGTGTGGGACATGCCGGGATACGGGCTCTCGGAGATGACGCCGGACCAGGACCTCTCCCTGGCCGCCCTGGGCCGGGCCTTCGCCGAGCTGCTGGACCACTGGGGGCTGAGCCGACCCCGGGTGGTCGCCCATGACTCCGGCGGAGCCGTCGCGCTGGGCGCCCACCTGCTGCACGGCGTCCGGTACCGCCGGCTGGCCCTGGTGGACGCCGTCGCCCTCGCGCCGTGGGGAAGTCCCTTCTTCCAGGTCGTCGGGGAACACGCGCGGGTCTTCGACCGCCTCCCCGCGGCCCTGCACCGGGCCGTGCTGCGCGAGTACGTGAACACCGCCAGCAGCCCCGGCCTCCATCCGGTCACCCTGGAGGCGCTGATCCGGCCGTGGTTGACCGAGGAGGGGCAGGAGGCGTTCTACCGCCAGCTCACCGCGCGCCGCCAGGACGAGCGCTACACCGACACCCTGCGACCCCGGCTGGCGGACGTCGCCGCCACCACCCTCGTGTGCTGGGGCGCCGACGACACCTGGATCCCCCCGGACCGGGGCCGTGAGCTCGCCGCCCTGCTCCCCGACGCGAGGCTGCGCGTCATCCCCGGCGCCGGACACCTGTCCCCCGAGGACCAGCCGGCCGAACTCGCCACGACCCTGACCACGTTCCTCGCCGCCTCGGACGACTGACCGGGGAACGGCTCAGCCGCGCGTCCCCGCGGCCGGCGGAGACGCCGCCGGTGGAGATGCCGCTGGTGGACAGAGTGGGGGGATCTGGCCAGTTCTCTCCGTGTGTGTCCGCCCGCTGTCTCGTAGGCTGAGTCGCTCGGCGGACTCAGGGGGAGGGGTCGTGTTACCTGAGGCACTGATGGCGTTGGCCGCCGCTGGTGGTGCCGCGCTGGTCGCCGCGGCGGCGACCGACGCGTGGGCGACAGCGAGGAGCCAGTTCGGCCGGCTGTTGGACCGGGAGGGCGGAGGCCGCCCGGAGCTTCGGGCCCGACTCGACGACCTGCCCGGCCACCTCCGGAGCGTTCGTCACCTCGACGCGACGCGTGCCTTCTGGAGCGCGCAGTTCGCCGACCTTCTGGAGCGGGATCCCGATGCGGCCGATGAGCTGCGGGCCGTTCTCGCGCGATTAGAGACGCCCGGGCCACCGCCGCCGAGCGGGGCCCAGACCAACATCGCCCACGGCGGTGCGACGCAGTACATCACGCAGAGTGGCACGATCCACGTCACCCAGCCCTCGTCCGGAACCGCGGGACGCGACGATGACACGGGATGAGCAGTCCAACACCGCGCAGTCCGGTGGGCAGCAGAGCATCACGCAGCGCGGCGACATCCACGTCCACGCGTCCCGGCATCGTGGACCGTCGAACTGGGGCGTGGTCGCCCTTGCGCTCGCCGTCGTGACCGTCGCGGTGGTCTCCTTGACCACGCGATGGTGGGAGGGCGAGGCGGCTCCTGACCGATCGGAGGAGACCGCGACCACGGAGCCCTCGCGAGAGTGCCGTCCCGAGCCGGCGGCCATCGGGAAGGCATCGGTCTCCGTGTACCCCTGCATCGAGGTGACGGAGGACGGCGTGTGGATCAGCAGCAGGGTGGAGTCGTCGGAGGCCGTCGCCATCACCGTGTTCGTGTGGTTGCGGGAGGTGGACCACGAAGTCGGCCTCGACGAGACCCTCCGAAGCTGCTACGTCGAGTTCTCCGGGCCGGGCGAGAAGGAGACCTGCGAGCATCTCATCCATCCGAACGCGCCGGGACTGTTCGCCGCCGCGACAGCCGTGCAGCTGGGGATCGCCACGGCCCCGTTCGGCTGGGAGGACGACAGCATCACTGGTTTCCTCGGCGGCCACCTCCACTGGCCGTCCGAATCCGCTCCCGGCGCCAGCTCCCCGTCGGCGGGGCCATGAGCGCCGACCGGCCGTCGCCACGCTGACGTCCTGGCAGCCGCCGCGCGGGTCGTGGTGCGACACCACCGCGTCACCGACCCGGTCCGAGCCATCCGCGAGCGCGACACCATTCGCCGGATGGTGGGGCACCCGGGCACCCACCGTTCTCCCTAGGGGTGCGAATGGGGGCGGGTTCAGGGGCGTGCCCGGATCCCCACGGTGAGCGGTCGGACGAGGCTGGTGGGATCCGCGCAAGTCTCTTGTGGAGGGGGTTCGTCCGTGCGGCACCACGTATCCGGTCCCACAGGCGGGCCTGGCGGCGCGCGTTCCGGCACGCTGTTCCGCGAAGGCGCCGCCGCCTACACGAACCTCTTCGCGCTGTCCGGGATCGTCACGGTCCTCGCCACCCGGGCGTTCCTCGCCCTCGCCGGATATCCGAAGCTCGGCGGGGGCGGTGGTCGCAGCCATCTGCACATCGCCCACATGCTGTGGGGCGGACTGCTGATGGCGGCCGCGACCCTCCTCGTGCTCTGCGTCCTGGGGCGCGCCGCCAGGCGCGTCGCCGCGGTGGCCGGCGGCGTCGGCTTCGGGCTGTTCATCGACGAGGTGGGCAAGCAGGTCACGGACGAGCCGGGGTACTTCTACCAGCCCGCGGCGGGCATCATCTACGCGAGCTTCGCCGTACTCCTCCTCCTGGCCCGTGTGTTGCGCGGACGGAGGGCCGATCCGGCCGATCCGGCCGATCCGGCACGACTCGGCGCGGAGGAGCGCACGGCGACGGCGGCTGACCTCGCGCTGACCGGCGTCACGTCGGGGCTGACGGCCGAGCAGCGTCGAGCGGCCCTTCGGTTGCTCGAGAGTTCGGAGCGCGATGTCGACCGGGCCCTGGTCCGGCTGTTGGCGACCGTCCCGGAGCGCGCTCCCGCCGAACGCTGGCGAGTTCGGGCGACCGACTGCGCGCGCGCCCTGCGGCGGCTGGCCCGCACCCGGACCGCGGCTGCCCTCGCCGTCCTGTGCCTGCTCACGGAGGCGCTGCTGCTCACGGTGTGGATCCCCGTGGACATCGCCAGCGGGGAGATCGCCCGCGATCCGGAGGCCGGGGCCGCCATCGGCATCCTGCTCAGCGCCGCCGTGTCGGCCCTCCTCGGCGTGGCCGGCCTGGTGCTCCTGCCCCGTGACCGCACGGCCGCGTTCGGCCTGTTCCGGATGGCGCTGCTCGCCGACATCCTGGTCGGGCAGATCTTCAAGTTCACGGTGAACCAGTTCGCGTCCGTCACCGAACTCGCCTTCGACCTGGGCGCGTTGTGGGTGCTGTCCGCCCATCTGGCCGCCCTCGCGGAACGGCGTCCCGTCCCGTTGCCCCGGACCGCGTAGCGCCGGACCGCGCGTGGGGGAACGGTTTGGCGGCGGATGCCGTCAGAACGGCATGAGAATCACCATCACCCGAATCGCGGCCTGTCTGCTGCCGTTATCGCTGGCGGCGACCCTGGTGGCCTGCGGCGAGGCGGATGCCGGATCCGAGAGCGGGGCGGAGTGGCGCGAGCCGCGGGACTACGCGTACACGCTGACGCAGACATGCGGCGAGCAGACCGTGACCGGCACCTTCCGCGTCACGGTCGAGGACGGGCACGCCGTGGGGTGGGAGCCCGTCGGGGAGAACCACACCCCGGAGTCCGCGGACGTCCCGTCGATCGGCGGACTGCTGGCGCAGGCCGAACAGGCCCGCGAGGACGGGGCGGACACCGTGGAGATCGAGCACACCGACGCCGGCCGCCCGACGCTGATCGACATCGACTACGACACCAACGCCATAGACGACGAGACGTGCTACGAGATCAGCCAGGTCACCCCGTGAACACACCGGAACCACGGACACCGAACCGTCGACGCTGGTCTGGACCGAGACGGAAACCTGGGTAGCGGCCCACCGGTCCGCGGCGTGCCCGGCACCGTCTCGATGTCGGTGCCGCCGTGGTCGTTCCTCTCGTCACGCGTCGGCCTCGACTTCTGCGATCCGCTCCTGAATCGCCGGATCGCTTGACCCGACACTGGTCAGGCCCGAACGATCCCCAGCATGGTCCTGTGGGACGAGCGGAAGTCGTGCCTCGCGCAAGCCCTGCACGTGGTCGACGAGTTCGTGTCGCCGGACCGTATCGGCCGCTCACAGACGTGGCGCGCTCCACTGCTTGAATCTGCGTCCGCCCCTGTTTCCGGAGATCCGGGCGGCGTTAACTGATCGTTTCAGAATGAATCCCTGGGGACAGCGGTCCGCGATAGGTTGGCGAGCCACGCGATGGATGCCGCCGGGGGTGAACCAACGATGGATACTGTGTCGCTGGTCTCAGCAGTTGTCTCGGTGGCGGGCGCGGTCGTGACCGTGACACTGGGCGGGCTGTTCGAGTGGCGTCGCCAGCACTCCGACCGCGAGCAGGCCCGTCGTGAACGCGTGAGTCGGTACCGCGATCCCCTGCTTCAGGCGGCGGCAGGCCTTCAAGCGCGGCTGGGAAACGCCGTAGCGCTGCTGTCCGGGCGGCCGGTCACCCAGATCGCGCCCGATTCGGCCCGGCAGGAGGAGTACAACCGGTACGAAAGCCTCTACCGGTTCGCCGTCTACCAGGGTTGGGTGCACATCCTCTTCCAGGAGGCGGGCTTCCTCGACCTGGGCAGCCGCCGACGCAACCGCCGTCTGGTGGAGCTGCTCGCCGGGGTGAGTGGCGCGATAGCGGGACACGAGGACCACGGCCGGACGGGAGTGCTGCAGGGAGGCGAACAACGGCTCCTCGGAGAGCTGATGGTCGTGCCAGACGGCTCCGACCAGGCACGTCGGCGCTGCCTGGGGTACATGGAGTTCCGTGCGAAGCTTGAGAGCGATCCGGAGTACGCCCAGCGGTTCCAGCCGGTACTCGACTACATCGACGGCCTCGTAGCGGATGGTGCGGCGATGCATGGACGACTGACCGCCGTGCACAATGCGCTCATTGACCTGATCGACTTCCTCGATCCTCACCGAGTGTGGGTCATGGGCGCGCGTGACAAGCTGCCGCTGCCTCTCGCGGAGGAGGGGGCCGGGAGGCCGGAGCTGGTCGGCGGTTCGAACGACGCCGTCGACGTCACCGACGCGCAGGCCGCCCCGCCGGGCGACAACGAGCTGCCACCGGAGCCGCTGGACAACCCGCGCTGACTGCTCGTACGGCCGACTTTGGGGCCTGCCCTTCGGAGCCGGCGGAGGCAGATGATGCTGCATGCCAGCTCCAGCAGACCCTGGTGGAGGTCGGCGCGGCGTTCGTAGCGGATCCGCAGCCGTTTGAACTGATGGAGCCACGCAACGGTGCGCTCGACCACCCACCTGGTTCGGCCCAGCCGGAGCCATGGGCGGCTCCGCGCCTGGCGATGAAGGGCTTGATGCCGCGCTGCCACAGCAGACGTCGGTATGGGTCGAAGTCATAGCCGCGGTCGGCGAACAGGCACTTGGGCTTGACGTAGACGATGCCGCCCAGCGCGACCCTGTCGGGTGCCCGAAGCCGCCCAGGATGTCGGTGCCTGGGAGTCGGGTGCGGTGGCAGTAACGGAGCTATGCGCTCCCACAGTTCATCAGGGACGAATCAGCGACACACCGATCTCGTTCTGAAACGATCAGTAAGTGGGACTCCCCGCGGGTGACGGGCGAAAGCGCGCAAGCGAACAGGAAGTGCCCCCGCATGCCGGCGCGTTGGGCGGTGGCAGATTCTGCGGAGACCGCGGAACGCGGATCGACGACGGCACGGTGCCACGCGGCACCTTGCCCCGGCCGGTGCCGCGCCCCGCCGGTCGGGTGGTCGCGCACGATCGCCGGGCACCTACGACATCGACAAACCAGCCACGGCCTCCGCCGCCCGGAGCGTGTCCCTGCCAAGAGGCTGAAGGTGAATCCGCGTGCAGAGCAGTGCCGTCGACACCCGCTCGATCACGCCCCATTCCCAGGTGGCCACGGGATCGAGACCCGTCCGGGCGGCCAGCCAACGGGCCCGCTCGAAGGGGTCACCAGCGAGCAACTCGACCGGGTCTCCGCGCATCAGGACACCCAGGTCGTACTCGGCCTCCGCGAGGAGACCGTCCGGATCGACCAGCTTGAAGCCGCCATCGCTCTGAAGCGCGTTCAGCTGGTGCACGTCGCCGTGGACCAGTACCGCTTTCTCGTCGCGGTGCGCTCGCTCCCGCCGTCGGGCGGAGACCAGGGCGTGCTCGACCGCCTTCTCGGAACAGGGGTGATCGAGTTCCTCCCACGACCTCGCAATGAAGTCGGCGAGCCACCGGGCCTTCTGGGCACCGGTGGGCAGCCCACAGTCCGGCGCCGGCCGCCAGATGCGTGCCGCGGCATCGCAGAGAATCCCGAGGCGACGCGAGAGCGGTAGGCCGAGCTCGAACATCGGCCGCCCCAGTCGTTCCATGAGCAGGGCACCCCGGTCGGCGTCATGTCGGTAGAGCGCCGGGCATCCCTCTCCGCCAACAATGCGCAGCACCATCGCCTCGTTGGAGGAGTCGTTCCCCAAGCCTGGCACCAGCACCTTGAGAATCGCCGAGGCTCCGTCCGCCCGGGTCGCTTCGGCCACGAAGGCCCCGGACCCGCCCGTGTACGGGCGCCCCACGGTGATCGACCAGTCAGCCTCAAGGCTCGAGACAAGCGCGGGCAGGCGGTCGAGCCAGTCGTCGACACCGGCAGCGCGAACCATGTTGCGTACGGCATCCGGTACGTCGATCACTCCCGCAGTCTCACATCAAACGCACGAAACGCACGCCCATTTTCCGGCGGCCCATGGCGTCTGACCAGGTCATGGACCCGGTGGACCCTTCCGGTCACCGCACTAGGGGCCCTCGTCGGCGGGTTTGCGGCCCCAGGCGGAGATCAGGGGGGAGGTGGCGAGGTCGAGGTGGCCGGCGGCGATGTTGGCCAGGTGGCGGTCGATCTCCTCGTTCGTGGCGAAGCCCGCCGCGGTGAGCTTGTCGCGTACCTGGCGGACGCTGGCCGCCTCGAGAACGTCGAGGTGCGGCGAGGCGATCGGGAAGTAGGCGTCGGCCTCGACGTTGGTGAGGCCGGCCGCGCGGAGCAGCCGTGGCAGTCTGCGCCCGTAGGCGAGGTCCGCGCCGCGCTGTCGCATCAGCTCGCGGAAGCCGTGGCGCAGCCGGTTGGCGAGCTCCTGTTCCGGGCCGTGCTCGTCGAGGCAGACCAGCGGCTGCAACGCCGGGTCGGCGTCCTCGATCACCAGCCATCCGCCGGGGCGCAGCGACCGGATCATGGAGCGCAGGGCGGCGTCGCGGTCGGTGACGTGGACGAGGACCAGGCGGGCGTGGACCAGGTCGAAGGGTCCGGCCGGCGGTTCGTCGAGGGCGACGTCGTGGCGTAGCACCTCGACCCCGTCGGCGGCGGCCGCCTCGGCCCAGGAGACGTCGATGTCCGTGGCGACCACTCGCCCGCCGGGCCCGACCCGCGCGGCGAGCCACCCGGAGACGTTCGGCCCGCCGGCCCCGACCTCCCAGCACCGCCAACCCGCGGCGATCCCGACGGTCTCGAAGTGCCGGAACGTCGACGCGTCGAACAGCGCCGACAACGCCTCGAACCGCGTCCCCGCCTCGACCTGCCGGTTGTCCAGCAGGTATCCCTCTTCCTCGCCCTGGCTCACGACCCGATCCTGCCACCAGGGCGCGTTGGTTCAGCTGGCGGTCGAGCCCTTGGTCAGTGCGTCCATGAGGAGGTCGACGAGCCGACGGGCCTGCGCGCTGGTGCTGTGCCGCACGGCATGGGCGACGCCGCCCATGAGGAGGAGGACGTCGTCGGAGGTGATGTCGGTGCGCAGGCTGCCGTCGCGGGCGCCGGCGTCGAGGAGGGCGGCGACGGCGTCGGTCAGGAGCGCCCGGCTGTCGGCGTACGGGTCGACTCCGGAGGCGATGACCGCGTCGAGCGCCGCGGACATGCCGCTCTTGGCGGTGACGTAGTCGAGGAAGTGTTCCATCCACGTCCGGGTGGCGTCGGCGGCCGGATGGTCGGCGAGGAGGCGCGGGGCCTTCTCGCACACGCGGGTGAGTTGGTGGCGGTAGGCGGCGTCGATGAGGGCTTCCCGGGTCGGGAAGTGCCGGTAGAGCGTGCCGACACCGACGCCCGCCTGCTTGGCGATGGCGGCCGGAGCGGTGTCCAGCCCCTGTTCGGCGAAGACCTGTGCGGCGACCTCCAGCAGGCGCTCCCGGTTCCGCAGCGCGTCGCTCCTCGGGCGGCGGGGGGTGGCGGGCATGGCGAACTCCTCCGGTTGCATTCCGGAATCCGTTCCGCTTAACTCGTAACCGGAACGGATTCCGGTAAGACTCTACTCCAGGAGGTTCCCATGCCCGATCCCTCCGACAAGGCCGTACGCCACTGGTTCATCACCGGAGCCTCCGGCGGCCTGGGCCGCCACCTCGCCGAGCACGCCCTCCGACGCGGCGACCGCGTCACGGCCACGGTCCGCCGCCCGGCGGCCCTGGACGACCTGTGGGGAACCTACGGCGACCGGCTGACCATCGAGACCCTCGACGTCACCCGGCCGGCCGACGTCGACACGGCGGTGAGCAGGACCCTGCGGTCCGGACCGGTGGACATCGTGGTCAACAACGCCGGATACGCGGTCGTGGGAGCCGTCGAGGAGATGACCGTCGAGCAGATCCGCGACCAGATCGAGGTCCTCCTGGTCGCTCCGATGCTGATCACCCGGGCCTTCCTGAAGCCGATGCGGGAGCAGGGCGGAGGCCGGATCATCCAGGTCTCCAGCATGGGCGGCCAACTCGGCATCCCGACCCACGGCCCGTACCACGCGGGCAAATGGGGCCTGGAGGGCTTCACCGAGAGCGTGAGCCGCGAGGTCGCCGACTTCAACATCCGCCTCACCCTGGTCGAGCCCGGCGCCACCCGCACCGGCTTCGCCTCGGCCCTGCGCTACACCACCGAAACGGCCGCCTACCGCGACGGCGTCGTCGGCCAGACGCGGCGGTACCTGGCGACCGCCGACGAGAGCGCCTTCACCGGCGACCCGGCCAAGCTCGCCGCCGCCATCTACGACACCACCCGCCACCCCGACCCGCCGCTGCGCCTGCCGCTCGGTTCGGACACCTACGACGCCGTCCACGCCGCGCTCACCGAACGCCTCACCGCACTCGAGACCCAGAAGGACCTCGCGGCGTCCGTCGCCTTCGACCACTGATCCGGTCAGGAGCGAGAATGGGCGGATGCGGGAACCAACGGCCACGGCGTGGCGGAACGAGCGGCGCGAGCTGTTGCGCGCCCACGCGGGGGAGTTCGCGCGGGCGGCGCTGGACAACGTGGTGCGGGAGTTCCCGCACCACGAGGCGCATCTGCAGACCGCGGAGGAGCCCGTCGCGCCACGTCCGCGGGTCCGCCATCCCAGCTTCTACGGCAGCTACGACTGGCACTCCTGCGTGGAGATGTTCTGGGTGCTGGTGCGGTTGCCGCGGGTCGCACCGGAGTTGGTGCCGGTGGCCGAGATCGGGGCTGTGCTCGACGCCCATCTCACCCCGGAGGCGCTGGCCGTGGAGGCCGAGTACTTCGCCAGGGACGACCAGGGCACCACCCAGCGCCCGTACGGCTGGTCGGCGCTGTTGGAGCTGGCGGACGAGGCCGCCGCCTCCGACGCGCCGGACGACCGACGCCGGGCGGCGGCGCTCGACCGGCTCGCGGACGGGTTCGCGACTCGCTACCTCGACTGGCTGCCGCGCGCCGACTATCCGGTGCGGCACGGCGTGCACACCAACAGCGCGTTCGGGCTGTCGCGCGCGCTGCCCTACGCGCGCCGGCGCGCCGCCGCCGGGGACCCGCGCCTGCGGGACGCGATCGGCGAGGCCGCCCTGCGCTGGTTCGGTCGGGACGAGGACTACCCGGGGGACTGGGAGCCGTCGGGGCAGGACTTCCTCTCTCCCGCACTGGTCGAGGCGGACCTGATGGCCGCCCTGCTGCCGCCCGGCGAGTTCGCCGACTGGCTGAGCCGTTTCCTCCCGGGCCTCGCGGAGGGCCGACCGGCCGCCCTGTTCACGCCGGTCACCGTGTCCGACGCCACCGACGCCCAGATCGGCCACCTGCACGGCGTCAACCTCAACCGGGCCTGGTGCTGGCAGCGACTCGCCGACGCGCTCCCCGCGGACGACCCGCGCGTCCCGACGATGATCGCCGCCGCCCGGGACCACACCCACGCCTCCCTGCCGGCCACCACCAGCGGCCCGTACACGACCGAGCACTGGCTCGCCTACTACGCCCTGCTCCTCCTCGCCTGACCCGGCCGGCCCACCCGCCGGCGCGCCAGCGGGCGCCGCCGCTACGCGAGGAGCGCGGTGGCCTCGACCTCGACCAGGAGGTCGGGTTCTCCCAGGGCCGCGACGCCCAGCAGCGTGATCGGCTTGACGGGGTCGATGCCGAGCTTCGTCGCCGCGCGACTCACGCCCTCGCCCAGCAGCGGCATCTTCTCCTCGCTCCAGTCGACGACGTAGATGGTCAGCTTCGCCACGTCGTCGAAGGAGCCGCCGACCTCCGCCAGCGCGGTGGCGACGTTGAGGTAGCACTGCTCGACCTGCGCGGCGAAGTCTCCCTCGCCCACGCGCCGGCCGTCGGCGTCGCGGGCGACCTGCCCCGCGAGGAACACCAGCCTCGATCCGGTGGCGATGGACAGCTGCCGGTAGACGTCGGGCTTCGGCAGCCCTTCGGGGTTGACCAGCGTGACGGGCATGGACGGCCTCTTCCTCTTGGCGTCAGAACAGTCGAACGGGGACCGGTACCCATCAAAGCATAGCGTTGCTATGTATTGTGGGGGCATGGCGAGGACGAAGGATCCGGCGGTCCGTTCCCTGCTGCTCGACCGAGCCGCACGGATGGTGCGGGCGAGGCAGCCCGTGACGCTCCGCGCCCTGGTCGCCGGGACCGGCGTGTCGACGATGGCCGTCTACACCTACTTCGGCGGCATGGACGGCCTGTGGAAGGCGCTGCGGCAGGAGGGCTTCGTGCGGCTGGCGGCCAAGCTCGCCGCGGTCGAGACGTCCGCGGACCCGGTCCGCGACCTCGCCGCGCTGGGGTCCGCCTACCTGGCCAACGCCCTGGAGAGCCCCGATCTCTATCGCGTCATGTTCGACGCGGACTTCGACCTCGAGGACCCCGACGCCGCCGACGAGAGCCTGCACTGCCTGGTCCGCGCCGTCGAACGGGCCAGGGCGGGCGGCCGCTTCCGTGACGAGGTCGACCCGCTGGAACTGGCGACCCAGAGCTGGGCCGTCGGCCACGGACTCGCCTCGCTCGTCGCCACGGGCCCGCTTCCCGTCGAGGCGCTCGCGCATGGCGTGCCCCTGCTGACCGCACTGTTCACCAGCGCGGGAGACGACCCCGCCCGCTGCCGCCGGTCGGTCGAGTCCGGCTGGGACTCGTTGCCCCCGGCCGGCTCCGGGGCGGTTGACCGGGTCGATCCACGGAGAGGTGACCTGTAGTTTCCTACTTGTTTGATGCATTGGATGCATGCCTGAGGCGCAATACAGCATTGGTGAAGGGCCGGCGACCCGGGTCAGCCTGTCTCTGCCCGAGGGGACCGCGGAGGCGATCCGGGCTCGGGTCGGCAAGCGGGAGTTCTCCGCGTTCGTCGCCGCAGCCGTCGAGCGGGAGCTGCGGGGGCAGGTTCTGGACGAGTACCTGGCCGACTACGAGAGCCGCAAGGGACCGGTGTCGGAGCAGGCGCGGCAGCGCGCGCGGCAGGTGTTCGCCGAGGTGTTCGACGAGGAAGATCAGTGGCCCGCCGCAAGCTGAGCCACGAGGGGACGCTGATCCTGGACAGCGAGGGGCTTTCCAAGCTGCTCGCTGATGACGAGACGGTGGTGGCCCTGGTCGCGGAGGCGCGGTCTCGGGGCATGGAGGTGGTGATCTGTGCGCTCACCATCATCGAGGCCGTGCACGCCCGTACGAACAGGGCGAGTTTGAGCTGGCTGCTGTCGGGACTGCGGGTGATCCCGGTGGGCGACGAAGAGGCGAAGGCGGCCTCAGCGTTGCTGGTGGGGGCCGGGCCGCATGGTCACAAGTACGCCATTGACGCGGCCGTGGCCGAGTCCGCGCTGCGGCAGCAACGGCCCGTGGTCATGCTGACCTCGGACGTCGACGACATGACGAAGCTGTGCGGCCACCGGGTCCGGCTCGTCGCCGTGTGAACGCGGCCGGCGTCCCTGACCGTACGGCACGGAGGGCCGCGCACATCGCCAAGCCGTTCGGGCCTGAGACGGCTTCGGCGGTTCTGCCGTCAGAGGATTCGCCGCTGGCAGAGCCGAGGCTGCGAACCTTGTTGACCCTCCTACGGTGGCAAGCGTGAGCCGAGGGAGGAACATGGAAACGATCACCGGTACCGCCGCCGGGGTGCCGTTCACGGCGTTGCCACCGAGCGAAGCCGTCGACGGTCCCGCGCCGTTGGTCGTGACGTGGCACATGCTGAGCGCGCCGCGCACGGACGCGGCGTTCGCTGCCGCGCTGCCCATGGCCGGCGTGCCTGCGTGGAGGGTCCATCTGGGCATGCCGATGTGTGGCGCGCGGATGGTCGACGGCCGCGTCGACGCCGTCCTGGAACTGGCCCGCCAGGACGCGTTGCTGGCCTTCCTGGCGCCGTTCATCCGGCAGGCCGCCGAGGAGTTCCCGGCCGCGCTCGCCGCGCTGCGCGAGCAACTGCCGGTCGACGACGGGCCGGTCGGCGTGCTGGGCGCCTCGCTCGGCGGCGCCGTGGCGCTGCGGGTGCTGACCACGCACCGGATCCCGGTCCGGGCGGTCGCGCTGGTCAACCCGGCCGTGCGGATCCGGTCCGCCGTCGGGCTTGTCGAGGGCCTCGCCGGGCGGCCCTACCGGTGGACCGCGGAGGCTCACCAGGTCGCCGGCGAGCTGGACTTCGTCGCCCGCGTCGGGGAACTCGACGCACGACCACCCCTGCTGCTGGTCAGCGGGGAGCGGGACGATCCGGCGCTGCGCACCGACGCGGCCGCCCTGGTCGACGCGCTGCGCGAGGGTCACCCGCGGCCGGACGAGGTCGAGTTGGTCACCGTGCCGGACCTGCCGCACGCCCTGGCCGACGAACCGGGCCTGGCACCGGCTCCGCAGCGGCCCACGACCAGGGCGGTCGACGAGATCCTGACGCGGTGGTTCCGCCGGCGGCTGGCCGCGTGAGGGCGCCGCGTGTAGCGTGCCGATCATGGCGAGTCGCGTTACCGAGCTGGTGATCGATGCCCGGGATCCGCAACGGCTGGCGTCGTTCTGGTGCGAGGTGCTCGACTTCGTCGTGCTCAACACGCGCGACGACGGCGGGGTCGGCATCGGACCGCGGGAGGGGTTCGGCGGGCTGCAGCCGGTGCTGGTGTTCAACCCCACCACCGCGCCCAAGGCGGGCAAGCTGCCGCTGCACATCGACGTCAACGCCACCGACCGCGACCAGGACGCCGAGCTCGAACGCCTCCTGGCGCTCGGGGCGCGCCGGGCCGACATCGGCCAGACCGGGGACGAGTCCTGGCACTGCCTGGCCGACCCCGAGGGCAACGAGTTCTGCCTGCTGAGCACGCGCCTGAGCTGAGCGACGCCGTGGGCCGCGGTTACTTCGGGGAGGCGGCGGCGAGGCGGACGGCGAGGCCGGTGAAGACGGTGCCGCTGAAGATGTTGAGGGCTCGGGCCACCCGCCGGCTGCCGCGCAGCGCGGACGTGAGCTTCCCGGCGAGCAGGCCGATCGTGCCGTCGACGCAGAAGCCCATGACCACGATCGTGATGCCCAGGGCCAGGAACTGCACCGGCACGTGGCCGAGGTCGGGGTTCACGAACTGCGGCAGGAAGGCGACGTTGAAGAGGATCACCTTCGGGTTCAGCAGGTTGGTGACGGCGCCCTGCCAGAACGCCCGCCAGCGGCTCGGCCCGGTGGCGCTCCCGGACTCCGCCCCGGCCAGCGGCGTACGGTCGCGGAACGCCTTGACGGCCAGGTACAGCAGGTAGGCGGCCCCGGCCCAGCGCAGCACGTGGTAGAGGGCGGGCAGGTGCGTGAACAGGGCGGACAGTCCGAGCACCGCCGCCACCGCGTGCACCAGCATCGCGCAGGCGACGCCGAACGCCGCCATCACCCCCGCCGTCGGGCCGCTCCGCCCGCCCATCGCCACGATGAACATCATGTCCGGCCCCGGCGTGATGCACAGGGCGAAGGCGGCGACGAGGAACGCCGCGTACAGGGATGCGTCGACCATGGGCCCATGCTGAGTCGTGCGGGGCGGATGAGGCGAATGGTTATCGGATAGTGGGACGAATCCCCGGGTCGGCCGGTCGGTCGACCCGGGGAGCGGCGTTCAGCAGGGGCTCACCAGGCCAGCGTCGCCAGGTGGGCGGCGGCGCGGTCGTGGTCCCAGGCGCCGTCGGCGACGACGACGCGGTAGCGGTAGGCGAACGAGTCGCCGGGCGCCAGCGCGAACTCCTCGAAGAACGCCCAGGAGAACGCGACCGTCGGAATGGGCGTGGAGCGGACGAACCAGTGCGACGGATGGACGGCCGCCTCGCCGAGGTTCTCCGGGGCGTGGGCGAAGAGCAGGGTGGAGTGCGCGTCCACGTCGTCGTGTTCGGCGGTGAAGCCGATCCACGGCACGTCGGCCGCGAGCAGGCCCATGGTGTCCTGGTCGGTGCTGGCGCCGCCGGGGGTGAGGACGCCGCCGCCGGTGAAGTCGCGGGGCCCGCGCCACTGGAGCCCGGTGTAGCCGGCCATCTCGCGGCCCGCGGTGGTCGGGGAGCCGAAGCGCAACGGCTCGTCGCGGACGCAGGTGAGCCGGATCGACCAGTCCAGGGCCCAGGCCCCGGCCGCCGGATCGACGGAGTGCACGGTCACGCCGCGCTCCTCCTGCGCCCACTCCGCGCCGCCGTTCTCCACCCAGGTGAGGGTCTCGGCCAGTTCGAACCGGTCCGCGCCGGCGTCCAGGGCGGTGAACCCGTCGTGCCGCATGGAGCCGACCCGCTCGTCGACGCGCTGGTAGCCCTGGTCCGGGCCGAGGTAGGAGTTGCCGCCCCAGAAGTTCTGTCCTGACAGGTGGCTGGCGGTCATCTGCAGGCCCTTGTGCCAGCGGTGGTCGTTGGGCCGGTAGCCGGAGACCAGGTTGCCGGCGAGGGTGCGCAGCGGGTGCACGTAGGGCTTGCGGGACTCGAACGGGTCCGGGTCCGGCCGGTAGACGTAGCTGAGCAGCGTGACGTCGCCGGACGACACGGTGATCCGGTCTCCATGGGCGTGGCTGACCTGGATCGTCATCGCTGAGGGCTCCAATCGGGGTGGTTTCCGTGCATCGCCTCGTGGAACGGGTCGCCGGGCGCGATCTCGCCGGCGAACACCGGGCGGCCGGTGAAGGCCGCCTTGTACAGCGCCGCGGCGAACTCGACCGTGCGGCGCGCGTCGGGACCGCTGCCGGGCGGCCGCTCCCCGCGCTGATGCGCGTCCAACAGGGCGCCGAGCTGGGCGGAGTGCGAGCTGGGCAGGTCGGACGCGGGGGTGCGCCAACGGGTCACCCGGGCCTCGTCGTCCAGGCCTGGGCGCGGGGTGTAGACCCAGTCCTCGTTGCGGTGGCCGTAGAGGTGGGTCAGCTCCACGGTGGCCTCGGCGCAGTCGATCCGGATCCGGCTGACCTCGTCGGGGGACAGCACGCTGTTGACCACGGTGGCCACCGCGCCGCTGGCGAAGCGCACCAGCGCGGTGGAGACGTCCTCGCTCTCCACGTCGTGGACCAGCCGCGCCCCCATGGCGCGGATCTCCGTCCAGTCCCCGAGCAGGTGCAGCAGCAGGTCGTACTGGTGGATGCCGTGGCCCATGGTCGGGCCGCCGCCCTCGCTGTCCCACCGGCCGCGCCAGGGCACCTCGTAGTAGGCGGTGTTGCGGTACCAGGTGGTCTGGCAGTGCGCCACCAGCGGCGCCCCGAGCTCGCCGCTGTCGATCAGCTCGCGGGCGTGCACCGCGCCGGAGCCGTACCGGTGCTGGAAGACCACCGAGGCGTACGCCCCCGAGGACCTCTCCGCGGCGGCTATCGCGTCGTACTCCGCCAGTGTCAGACACAACGGCTTCTCGCACAGCACCCACGCGCCCGCCTCCAGCGCCGCCACCGTCTGCTCCCGGTGCAACGACGGCGGGGTGCCGATCAGCACCAGATCGGGGCGGGCCTCGGCCAGCATGGCGTCCGGGTCGGTGAAGCCCCGCACCCCGGTCAGGCCGGCGGCGTCGGCGGCCTCGCGGAAGGCGTCGAGCCGACCCTGGTCGATGTCCACCGCGGCGACCAGATCAACCCGGTCCGCGTGCTCCTGGAGAGCGGGAAGATGGCGACCGGTGACGATGCCGCCGGTGCCGACGACGGCCGCGCGCAGGCGTGCGGGTGGGGAGGGCATGGCCAGGCTCCTCGAAGACGGTAAGCGCTTGCAGTCCGGGACCCTACGCGCAAGTGATCGATCATACAAGCCCTTTGCCCGATTTGTTCCCGAACGTGATGGGCCTCCGCCCGGGTCCCGGGCCTAGCCGCCGCCCTGGTCGTAGCCCTGGGTGCGGCCCTGGTCGTCGAGCAACGCGCCGAGCAGGCGGCCGAACACCAGGCGGGCGCTCCAGGCCGTGGGCGGGTCGAGGAGCGGGGACAACCGCCCGGCTCGGCCCAGCTGGACCTCCTCGTGCCACGCGACCTCCGACCTGTTGTCGAGGGCGCGCACCTCGATCTCGGCCCAGCCGGTGACGACCCGGCCGCGCTTCTCCAGGCGGCACCGGCCCGGAGCACGGTCGGTGGGCGGCTCCCAGCGGACGACCTCCATCGGGTCGTCGAACCCGAGGCGGCCCAGCCCGGTGCGGGCCACGACCAGCGTGCCGGGACGGGTCGGCCCCGGCGGCGCGGCGGTGACCCGGGTCAGCGGCACGTGGTCGCCGTGGCGCGGCCAGTCGGTGAGCCGCCGCCACGCCTCGGCGGCGGGTAGCGACGACCGGCGGACGACGCGGAAACGGGCCACGAGCGGATCGTAGGCGAGAAGCCCGTCCCTGCCGGCCGCCCCGCGGCCGGTTCGCGGTTTGGCATGCTGGCTTCGTGTCCTCCACCCTGCCGATACCGCAGCCGGTCACGCCGGACGCGCCCGTGGCGATACCGCGGCCGTTGCTCACCCAGCAGTGGCTCGACCTGGCGTTCCTGCACTGGGCCGTGGACCCGGCGGCGGTGGCCGGGCTGCTGCCGGCCGGGACGGTGCCGGACACGCTCGACGGGGTGACGTACGTCGGGCTGGTCGCCTTCCGGATGCACCGGGTGGGCTGGCTCGGCCTGCCGGGCGTCCCCTATCTCGGCACGTTCCCGGAGACCAACGTGCGGCTGTACTCGGTGGACGGGTGCGGCCGGCGCGGCGTGGTGTTCCGGTCGATGGACGCCTCCCGGCTGGTGCCGGTGCTGATGGGACGGGCGGGCTTCCGGCTGCCCTACCTGTGGTCCCGGATGGCCGTGCGGGCCGAGGGCGACACGATCACGTACACGAGCGCCCGGCGCTGGCCGGGGCCGCGCGGGGCGCGTAGCCGGATCGTCATCCGCGCCGGCGCCCGCGTCGCGGAGCCCACCGATCTTGAGCACTTCCTGACCGCCCGGTGGGGCCTGCACAACGCGTTCTTCGGCACCGCGGCGTACCTCCGCAACCACCACCCCCGCTGGCCGCTGCACCGGGCCGAGCTGCTCGCCTGCGAGGAGGACCTCGTCGCGGCGGCCGGCCTGCCGGCGCCGGTCGGCGATCCGGTCAGCGTGCTGTACTCACCCGGCGTCCCGGTCCGCCTCGGCCACCCGTCCCGCCCGGCCGGCATCCCGACGCCCTGAGCCGGGCCGTCCGACTGCTGCGTCCGGGCATCGACGTGGCCGCGGAGTACGAGGCACGGCAGGCCGCCGCCGGGGCGAGTGGCTGGACGGGGCCGCTGGGGGCCGAGTGGTCGGGGCGCTCCTCGGGCAGGGGTCAGATCCGCCAGGATCGGATGCGGTCGGCGACGTCGTAGGCGTCGGCTCGCCCGGCGTCGATGTCGCGGGCGAGGTCGATCAACGCCCCGTAGGGCGGGTCGATTCCCTCGTCCGACGCATCCATGTACGCCACCGCCACGGCGGCGCCGAACAGGGCGTTACGGGCTGGGAGCGGGCGCAGCCGTACGAGGGTGTGCATCAGCACGGCGGCGCGCCAGGCGTTGTCCGTCACGGCCCCGAGGCGGGGGGTGTTGACCCGGTGGCGGCCCACCGCGGCGACCAGGCCGGTGTAGTCGTGGACCGTTGGGTGCTTGGGCAGGATGTCGGCCTGGCGTTCCAGTAGCCAACGGATGTCGACGAAGAGCTCCACGATCAGGCGGCCTGCCCTGGTGCGTGGCCGGGGGCGTCGTCCGGGAACGCGGCGTCGAACTCGTCGGCGTGGTCGGCGATGAAGCGGCGGAACGTCTCGGTGGCGCCTTCGAGCCGCGGGTCGCGCACCGCGTTCTGCGCGGCTCGGGTGATCAGGCCCGTGACCGTGGTGCCCTCTGCCTCGGCGAGCTGCTTGAGCCGGGCGTGGAGCTCGTCATCGACCCGGATCGTCACGTGTTTCGACATGCATCCGAGCGTACAGCACAGCGTACAGCGCGGAGCGTGTGCGGGAACGGGATCTGCGCGTGCGACCGTGCCGGGCGTCCTGGCTCCCTGCCGGCCCGCTCTGCTGCCTGGCCACTCAGCCGGCCCGGCCCGGGACACCTGGCTTACGGTGGGGGTGTGCGGATCGTGTCTCTTCTTCCGTCGGCGACGGAGATCCTGTTCGCGGTGGGTGCCGGGGACGACGTCGTCGGGGTGACGTTCGAATGTGATCATCCGCCGGAGGCGCGTGGGCGGCGCATCGTGTCCACCAGTGCGCTGCCGGAGGGACTGTCGGCGGCGGAGATCGACCGGGTGGTCGGCGAGCGGATGTCGGCCGGGGAGGACCTGTACCACCTGGACCGGGACGCGTTGGCGGGCCTGGACGCCGATCTGGTGGTCACCCAGGACCTGTGCGCGGTGTGCGCGGTCGACGTGTCCACGGTGCACGACGCGCTGACGTACCTGGCCTGCCGCGCCGAGGTGCTGACCGTGGACCCGATGACGCTCCCCGAGGTGCTCGACTCGGTCCGCGCGATCGGCGCCGCCACCGGGACGGGAGAGCGGGCGGAGGCGCTGGTCGCGAGGTTGGACAACCGGCTGGCCGCGGTCCGGGAACGCGTCGCGGACCAGGAGCCGGTGCCGGCGCTGGTGCTGGAGTGGACGGATCCGCCGTTCGCGCCCGGGCACTGGGTCCCGGACATGGTCGAGGCCGCCGGCGGGCGGTCCGTGGCCGGCCGCTCCGGGGAGCGCTCGTTCCGCACCGGCTGGGAGGAGCTGACGGCCGCCCGGCCCGCCGTGGTGGTGTGCGCGCCGTGCGGTTTCGGCCTGGACGAGTCGGCCCGGCTGGCCGGCGAGGTGGCCGACCGGGTGCCAGCCGGGGTGCCGCTGTGGGCGGTGGACGCGAACGCGTCGTTCGCCCGACCGGGTCCGCGCCTGGTGGACGGCGTCGAGGCGTTGGCCGGGATCTTCCATCCGGCGGTCGCGGGCGCGCCGGACCCGACGCTGGCCCGCCGCATCGCCTGCGGTGCCTGAGGACGGTGCGCGCGGCGTCAGCGCTGGTCGCCGCGCAGCGCCTCGTGGACGGGTTGGCGGGCGGAGAGCCGCGCCGGGGCGCTGGTCAGCGCCGCCAGGGTGAGCAGCGTTCCGGCCACGAGTCCCGCGGCCTGCGCGGTGGACGGTTCGACGACGGGGGCGGGGCCGACCTGCAGCAGCGCGTACAGGCCGGTGCCGGCGGGAACGCCGATGACGGCCGCGGGCAGGGCGGGCAGCAGCTGGGCGAGGACGAGCCCGAGGGTGGCCTGTCCCGGTGTGGCTCCGAGGGTGCGGGCGATGGCGAGGGGGCGTCGCGCGTCGAGGGCGGCGTTCCAGGCGGTGGCCAGGGCGTTGACCGCGGCCAGCACCACCACCGCGACCAGGACGCCCTGCACCAGGTGGTCGGTGAGCACCTCGCGCGGATCCGGCAGGGTGGCCGCCCCCAGGTCGATGCGGAACCGCGGCTGGGCCCGGAAGGCCAGGGCCGCGGCGAGCCCGGTGGTGGCGACGAAGGCGCCGACCGCGCTGAGGAGCGCGCGGCGCGGGTGGCGGGCGGCCAGGCGCAGCCCGAGCATGAGCGGGACGGGCAGCCAGGCGGCGGGGCTGAGCGCGGGGTGCCGCCGGGGTGCGTGGGCCGGATCGGCGAGTGCCCGGGTGGTGGTCGTCTGGGCGGCCCGCAGGGCGGGGCCGAGCGCCGCGCCGAGGGAGATCGCGAGGGCGGTGACGGACACGGCCACGACCGTGCTCACGGACGGGGTGGCGACGGCGGCGTCGAGCAGTCCGCCGCCGGGGTCGCTGAGCGCCGGTGCGAGCAGGCAGGCGAGCGCCAGTCCGGCGGCCCCCGCGACCAGGGCGAGGGCCAGGTACTCGGCCAGCAGGGCCGCGGCCACCAGTCCCGGGGTGGCGCCGACCGCCTTGAACAGCCCGATCCAGCGGGTCTGTTCGGCCATCCGGCCGGCGACCAGGCCGCTCGCCCCGGCGAGCGCGAGAATGACCAGAAGCCAGCTGCCGACCGTGATGGCGTCGTGCAGGGGCCGCAGCCGGCGACCGGTGTCGTCGGCGAGGTCCTGCCAGGTGCGGACGTTCGACTGGATGCCCTGCGCCTCCGCGGCGTCCACGAACGCCCCGGCGTTCCGCGGGTCGGCCAGCCTCAGCTTCGCGACGTAGGACAGGGGCAGTTCGGGCGAGGCGAGGGCGCGCACGTCGGCCTGGGTGAGCCAGACCAGGCCCGCGATCGGGGACGGGCCGCCGCCCGGGGGCGACCATCCGGCGCCCGGATACGGGGTGGTGGCGGCGGTCAGGGCGATCCCGGTCACCGTGAAGGTCCGCCCGGCGAGGGTGAGGCGGTCGCCGGTCCGCACGCCGAGGGCGAGCGCGAAGGCGCGTTCCACCACCGCGCCGCCGGGGCGCACCCAGCCGCCCTGGGTCAGCTGCGGATGGTCGACGGCGTCGGGCGTCGGGTCGCGGCCCTCCACGACGGCCTCCACGGTCAGCCCGTGCGCCCGGAGCGTGGTGAAGGCGACCGGGAACGGCCCGGCGTGGCCCGTGACCCCGGGGAGCTCGAGCAGCGGGGCCAGGTCGCGCAGCGCGGTGTCGCCGGTGCTGCGCGGCATGGCCACCACGTCGGGTCCGTCGGTCGCGGCCCGGGTCCGGGCGTAGGACTGGCCCGCCGCGTCGCCCAGGGTGAAGCCCAGCGCCACCGCGGCGCACGCCGTCGTCACGGCCAGCAGCAGGATGGTGGACCGCAGCAGGTTGCGGCGCAGACCGCGCGAGACGAGGCGGGCTGTCGGGACGAGACGGCCCACGGTCAGCTCTCCAGGTCGATCAGGGAGGCGGGTTCCGCCCGGGTGGCGAGGAAGGCGGTGTCGTCGACGAAGGCCCCGTCGCGCATGGTGATCACCCGGTCGGCGGTGGCGGCGATCCGCGGGTCGTGCGTCACCATCACCAGCGTCTGGCCGGCCAGCCGCAGCGTCTCGAAGAGCCGGAGCACCTCGTGCGTCGCCGCGCTGTCCAGATTGCCGGTCGGCTCGTCGGCCAGGATGAGCGAGGGCGCGTTGGCGAGCGCCCGGGCGATCGCGACCCGCTGGCGCTGTCCCCCGGACAACGCCGACGGCAGGTGGCCCGCCCGGTCGCCCAACCCGACCCGCTCCAGCAGCTGCAGGGCCCGGCGGCGGGCGCGGCGCCTCCGGAAGCCGGCCAGCAGGGCGGGGAGTTCCACGTTCTCCACCGCGGACAGCTCGTCCATCAGGTGGAAGGACTGGAAGACGAAGCCCACATGTGCGCGGCGCAGCCGGGCCAGGCCCCGTTCGCCGAGCGCGTCCAGGCGGTGGCCGGCCAGCCGGATCCGCCCGCGGGTGGGGCGGTCCATGCCGCCGAGCAACTGGAGCAGGGTGGACTTGCCGCAGCCGCTGGGGCCCATCACCGCGACGCTCTGGCCCGCGGGCACCTCCAGGTCGACGTCGTCGACCGCCCGCACCAGGCCCTGACCCGCGCCGTGCTCCCTGGACACCGCCCGCGCCTGCAGCAGCGGGTCGCCGCCCGACTCCCCACTCGTCCCCGTCCTGCCGGTCATGCGCCCTCCCTGTTCGCGGACCAGGTCCGCTCGCACGCGTCCAGCCAGCGCAGATCCGCCTCCAGCCGCAGCACGACGCCCTCCAGCAGCAGCGCGGCCACCCGATCCGCGGGCTCCGCCAACGCCGCCCGCTGGGCGTCGCGCAGCCGGCGCATCAGCTCCCGGCGCTGCGTCGCGACGAGTTGCAGCGGATCGGCCAGTCCGCCGGCGGCGGCCACGACCAGCTTGAGATGGAACTCGGCCAGGTCCGGCTTCGGCCACGCCGGGCTCGCGAGCCACCGCGCCGCGCGTTCCCGGCCCGCCGCGGTGGCCTCGTAGACCTTGCGGTCGGCCGCCCCGTCGGCGTCGAGACACACCACGAGGCCCGCCTTCTCCAGCCGCGACAGGGTGACGTACACCTGGCCCGGATTCATGGCCGCGCCCAGCGCGCCGAGCGCCGCCCGCAGCCGAGCGCGCAACGCGTACCCGTGGGCCGGCTCCTTGACCAGCATCGCCAGCAACGCGTCCTGCATCCTCGGCCCGCCCTCCCCGTCTAGCCGCTAGGTCTAACGGTTATCCGCCGGCCGCGTCAAGCCACCCCGGCGAGGCGCACGTTGGCCCGGTCAGTCCCAGCGGGTGCCGCGTCCCGGGGACTCGTCGAACACGAGCCAGGTGCGGGTCGAGCGGACCTCGGGGACCTCCTGGATGTGCTCCAGGACCACCTGGCGCAGCACGTCGTTGTCCGGCGTGCGGGCGAGCACGAGGACGTCGAAGTCGCCGCCGACCAGCGCGAAGTGGTCGATGTACGGGATCTCGGCCAGATGCCGGGACACCGACCGCCACGCGTTCTGCTCCACCCGCAGCAGGATGTACGCGCTGGTGCCCAGCCCCGCGCGTTGCGGGTTCAGGCGCGCGGCGAAGCCGGATATCACGCCCTCGGACTCCAGCCGGCCGAGCCGCGTGTAGGCGTTGGCCCGGGAGATGTGGACCTGGTCGGCGAGCGCGCGGACCGAGATCCGGCCGTCCTCCAGCAGGACGGTGATGATCGCCCTGTCCGTTTCGTCGAGCTCTGCGGCAGAACGTCTCGGCTCCGAGCTTCCGAACGGGGGTTGGGGAGACACAGTGCCCTCCCTGGGGGTTCCTGTCGGCATTCTGTCGGCAGTTGGTGCCGTTTCCTGAACACTTATTCGTCCCTGGGAACGATGACCTTGTCAAGCGTCCAGGGATGGGGAGGCGCCCGCCATGTCCGCGAACCCGTCCGCAGGGCCGTCCGCGAACCCGTCCGCGAAGCCCGCCCGCACCGCCGTGGGCGACCTGCTGCCCTCGCCCGCGCCCATAAGGTTCGTGACCGAGGCCGGCACGGCCGCCGAGCCGCCGGAACTGCCGGCCGGGTACGCCGAACCCCCGGACGAGTCGCTGCTCGACGCCTACCGGCGGATGGTCGTGGGCCGGCGCTTCGACACCCAGTCGACCGCGCTCGCCAAACAGGGCCGGCTCGCCGTCTACCCGTCCAGCCGCGGCCAGGAGGCGTGCCAGGTCGCCGGCGTGCTGGCCCTGGGGGAGCGCGACTGGCTGTTCCCGACCTACCGCGACTGCGTCGCGCTGGTGGCCCGCGGCCTGGACCCGGTCGAGGCGTTGACGCTGCTGCGCGGCGACTGGCACTGCGGCTACGACCCCATGGCCACCCGGACGGCGCCCCAGTGCACCCCGCTGGCCACCCAGGTGCCGCACGCCACCGGCATGGCCGACGCGCTGCGCCGCAAGGGCGAGGACGCGGTGGTGATGGCCTTCGTGGGCGACGGCGGCACGAGCGAGGGCGACTTCCACGAGGCGCTCAACTTCGCCGCGGTGTTCCGCGCCCCCGTCGTCTTCTTCGTGCAGAACAACGGCTACGCCATCTCCGTGCCGCTCGCGAAGCAGACCGCGGCGCCCGCGCTGGCCTACAAGGGCATCGGCTACGGGGTCCGCTCCGAACAGGTCGACGGCAACGACCTGGTGGCCGTGCTGTCCGTGCTGACCGCGGCCGTCGCGCACGCACGCGCGGGCCAGGGACCGTTCCTCGTCGAGGCCCACACCTACCGGATGGCGCCGCACACCAACTCCGACGACCCCTCCCGCTACCGGGACGAGGCGGAGGTGCGGCGCTGGAGCACCGCCGACCCGCTGCGCCGCCTGGAGACGTACCTGCGCGGCCGGGGACTCCTCGACGACGCGGACGTCACCGCCGCGCGGGAGGAGGCCGAGGCGTTCGCCGCGGACCTGCGCCGGCGGATGGACGCCGACGCCGACACCGAACCCGACCCGCTGGAGCTCTTCGACCACGTGTACGCCGAGCCCACACCCCAACTGCTGGAACAACGCGACCAGCTGACCGCCGAGCTGCAGACCCGAAACAGCTGACGCGGGAAGCGCCGACCCCGGAAGCGCCGACCCCGGAAGCGCCGACCCGAAAGAGCCGACCGAGAACGAGCCGACCCAGAACGAGCCGACCCAGAAGAGCGGAAGACGGCGAGGACGTGAATGCCCACCATCACCATGGCGCAGGCCCTCAACGCGGCCCTGCGTGACGCGCTGCGCGAGGACGAGCGGGTGCTGGTCTTCGGCGAGGACGTCGGCGCCCTCGGCGGCGTCTTCCGGGTCACCGACGGCCTGAACCAGGAGTTCGGCGACCAACGCTGCTTCGACACCCCGCTGGCCGAGTCCGGCATCGTCGGCCTCGCGGTGGGCATGGCGCTGGGCGGCTTCCGGCCCGTCGTGGAGATGCAGTTCGACTCCTTCGCCTATCCGGCGTTCGAGCAGATCACCTCGCACGTCGCCAAGCTCCGCAACCGGACCAGGGGACGGGTCTGCCTCCCCCTGGTGATACGGGTCCCGTACGGCGGCGGCATAGGCGGCGTGGAGCACCACTGCGACTCCAGCGAGGCGTACTACGCCCACACCCCGGGCCTGAAGGTGGTCACCCCGGCGACCGCCGAGGACGCCTACTGGCTGCTGCGCGACGCGGTGGCCGATCCCGACCCGGTGGTCTTCCTGGAGCCCAAGCGGCAGTACTGGTCGAAGGAGGAGGCCCAGGTCGCGGTGCGCGCGGCCCCGCCGTTCGGCCGGGCGGCCGTGCGCCGGCGCGGCCGGGACGCCACGCTGGTGGCCTACGGCCCCGCGGTGCCGGTGGCGCTCCAGACGGCGCGGGTGGCGGCGGAGGAGGGCGTCGACCTGGAGGTCGTGGACCTGCGGACGCTGGTGCCGTTCGACGACGAGACGCTCGCGGACTCGGTGCGGCGCACCGGCCGGTGCGTGGTGGTGCAGGAGGCCCAGGGCTTCGCGGGCGTCGGCGCGGAGATCGCGGCGCGGGTTCAGGAGCGTTGCTTCCACTCGCTGGCCGCGCCGGTGCTGCGGGTCAGCGGGTTCGACATCCCCTACCCGCCGCCGAAGCTGGAACACGCCTACCTGCCCGGCGTGGACCGGGTGCTGGACGCGGTGGACCGGCTCCAGTACGACGACGAACCGGACGTCCACCACCTGGTCCGGGGGGCGGCGTGAGCACCACGGTGGCCGAGGTCGGGGAACGGCTCTTCCGGCTGCCCGACCTCGGGGAGGGGCTGGAGGGGGCCGAGGTCGTCGCGTGGCGGGTCGCCGTCGGCGACACGGTCACGGTCGACCAGGTCGTGGTCGAGGTGGAGACCGCGAAGGTCGCCGTCGAGGTGCCGATTCCCTTCCCGGGTGTGGTGCTGCGACTGCACGCGGACGTCGGCGCGTCCCTCGCCGTCGGCGAACCCCTCATCTCCGTCGGCCAGCCCGGCGGCGCGGCAACGGCCGCCCCGGCGCCGCACGCGGTTCGCGGCAACGGCGCCGCGCCGGGCGAGCCTTCCGGCGCGAACGCGGAGCCTGCGGAGCCTCCCGAGCCGGACACCGGCTCGGGAAGCGTGCTCGTCGGATACGGCACCGGCCCGGCCGCCCCACCCCGCCGCGGCCGACGCGGTAGCGCCACGGCGGGCCGCCCCGCGGCCGCGAAGGCGGCCGACGCGGCCAACGCGTCCGGTGGCGGTGCTGGCGCGGACTCCGCGGTCCGCGCGGGTACGGCTGGTGACGGAACCGGCGCCGGTGCGGCCCTCACGGCCGATGCCGGCGCCGTTGCGGCCGCCGATGTCCGCACTGGTGTGGGCGGTTCCGCCGCCCCCGCCGCGGGTTCCCCGGCCGGTACGGGCGCCCGTGGCTCCGCCGGCACCGGCGCCGGCCCGGCCGGCGCCGGGACTGCCGCCGGCGGCGCCCCCGCCCTCGTCGGGGGCGCCGCCGGTCCGGAAAGCACGGCCGCGGGAAGCGGCGGTGTGCCGCGGGTGATATCGCCGTTGGTGCGCCGGTTGGCGCGGGAGCATGGGATCGACGTGGGGCGGCTGACGCCCAGCGGGCCCGAGCGCATCGTGCTGCGCCGGGACGTGGAACGGGCCGTGGCCGCCCGCGACCGTGCGGGGTCGGCGTCGGCGTCCGAACCCGCCGACGAGCGGGTCCCGTTGCGCGGCCTGCGGCTGGCCGTCGCCGAGAAGGTGTCGCGCAGCCGGACCGAGATCCCGGACGCGACGACCTGGGTGGACGTGGACGCGAGCGACCTGGTCGCGGCCAGGGACGCGCTCCGCGCCGCCGAACCCTCCCGGCCGGTCGGCCTGCTGGCGCTGCTGGCCCGGATCTGCGTCGCGGGCCTGCGGCGCTTCCCGGAGCTCAACGCCACCGTGGACACCGAGCGCGGCGAGATCGTCAGGATCGCCCGGGTCCACCTCGGGTTCGCCGCGCAGACCGAGCGCGGCCTGGTCGTCCCCGTGGTGCGCGACGCGCACCGCAGGACGACGGCGGAGCTCGCTGCCGAACTCGCCCGCCTGACCGAACTGGCCCGCACCGGCGGGCTGTCCCCCGCGGACCTGACCGGCGGCACCTTCACCCTGAACAACTACGGCGTGTTCGGCGTCGACGGCTCCACGCCGATCATCAACCATCCGGAGGCCGGCATGCTCGGCGTCGGCCGGATCATCGACAGGCCCTGGGTGGTGGACGGGGCCCTCGCCGTCCGCAAGGTCACCCAGCTCTCCCTCAGCTTCGACCACCGGGTCTGCGACGGCGGCGCCGCCGGAGGCTTCCTCCGCTTCGTCGCCGACCGCGTCGAGCACCCCGCGATCCTGCTGGCCGACCTGTGACCGCAGACCTGTGACCGCAGACCTGTGACCCAGAGGGCACCGAGCCCGACGAGAAGGTGATGTGCGAATGCACCAGGCAGCGACTGCCCCGACCGACTTCTACCCGAAGCACCGGGAACTCCTGGAGCAGGCCGTGGCGGCGTGCGCGGTACGCGGCTTCTGGACGCCGTACGTGGAGGCGCCGAGCGCCAGGGCCTACGGCGCCGAGGCGGCCGAGGAGGGAGAGGCCGCGTTCCGCGCCCACCTGGACGCCCCGTTCCCGCTGGCCGGCCAGCCCGGCACCGGCTCCGTGCCGGGCGCCGAGGTGTCGCCGTACGGCTTCACGCTCGGCGTCAGCTATCCGCGGGTCACCCCGGAGGAGGCGATCGCCGCGGCCAAGTCCGCCGCGGTCCAGTGGCGTTCGGCGCGTCCGGAGACCCGGGCCGGCGTCGCCGCGGAGATCCTGGCCCGGCTGAACGCGGCGAGCTTCGAGATGGCCCACGCCGTGCAGCACACCACGGGGCAGCCGTTCGTGATGGCCTTCCAGGCGGGCGGCCCGCACGCCCAGGACCGTGGCCTGGAGGCGGTCGCGTACGCCTTCGCGGAGCAACTGCGCCATCCGGTGTCGGCGCGCTGGACCAAACCGCAACGCAGGGGCGACCCACTCGCGTTGGAGAAGACGTTCACGCCGGTCGGGCGCGGCGTCGCGGTGTTGGTCGCCTGCAACACGTTCCCCACCTGGAACGGCTACCCGGGCCTGTTCGCCAGCCTGGTCACCGGCAACCCCGTCGTCGTGAAACCGCATCCGCGGGCCGTGCTGCCGCTGGCGATCACCGTGCGGATCGCCCGCGAGGTGCTGGCCGAGGCCGGCTTCGACCGCAACGTGGTGATCCTGGCGCCGGAGGGCGAGCGGCCGACGGCGACCGACCTGGCCACCCACCCCGACGTGCGGATCGTGGACTTCACCGGCTCCACCGAGTTCGGCGACTGGCTGGAGGCCAACGCCCGCCAGGCCGCGGTCTACACGGAGAAGGCCGGCCTCAACACCGTGGTGGTGGACGCCACCGACGACTACAAGGGTCTGCTGCGCAACCTCGCCTTCTCCCTGTCCCTGTACAGCGGTCAGATGTGCACCGCCCCGCAGAACATCCTGGTGCCGCGCGACGGCGTCGCCACCGACCAGGGCCGGCGCACGGCGGACGAGTTCGCCACGGACCTCGGCGGCGCGCTCGACGCGCTGCTCGGCGACGAACGACGCGCCACCGGAACGCTGGGCGCGATCGTCAACGACGGCGTGCTGAAGCGGCTCGCGGAGGCGGGCGGCCTGGGCCGCACCACCCACCCGTCCCGCGAACTCACCCACCCCGAGCACCCGGAGGCGACGGTCCGCACCCCGCTGGTGGCGCGGCTGGAGGCGGAGGCCGACCACGAGACGTACACCCGCGAGTGGTTCGGGCCCGTCTCGTTCGTCATCGCCACCGACTCCACCGCGCACAGCCTGGACGTGTTCCGGGACACCGTGCGCCGGCACGGCGCGCTGACGGCCGCCGTGTACGCCACCGACGAGGAGGTGTTGGACGCGGCCAGGTCGGCCGCCCTGGACGCGGGCGTGCACCTGTCGGAGAACCTCACCGGCGCCGTGTTCGTCAACCAGTCCGCCGCGTTCAGCGACTTCCACGGCACGCCGGCCAACCCGGCGGCGAGCGCCGCGCTCACCGATCCGGCGTTCGTCACCGGCCGTTTCGCGATGCTCCAGTCCCGCCGGCACGTGCCCGCGGAGCCCGCCGAGGCGGCGGCCGATGCCTGAACCCGCCGCCGCTGCCGCCGCCGACGCGGTCTACCTGGTCGACGGGTGCCGCACCCCGCAGGGACGCTACGGCGGCGCCCTGGCGTCCGTGCGGCCCGACGATCTGGCCGCGCTGGTGGTCGGCGAGGCGGTGCGGCGCGCCGGGATCCCGGGCGAGGCGGTGGACGAGGTGATCCTCGGCACCGCCAACCAGGCCGGCGAGGACAACCGGAACGTGGCGCGGATGGCGGTGCTGCTGGCCGGGCTGCCGCACACCGTGCCCGGCTACACCGTCAACCGGCTGTGCGCCTCGGGACTGACCGCGGTCGCCTCGGCCGCGCAGGCGATCCGGGCCGGCGAGGCCGACCTGGTGGTGGCGGGCGGCGTGGAGTCGATGACCCGCGCCCCGTGGGTGATGGCCAAGCCCGGCACCCCGTGGGCGAAACCGGGCGAGGTGCACGACACGGCCCTGGGCTGGCGTTTCACCAACCCGCGCCTCGACGACCGGCGCCTTGACGACCCGTACCTCGACGATCCGGGCCTCGACGACTCGCGCCTCAACGCACCGTCGTTCGAGAAACGGGACCCGGACGGCGGGCGGGTGACCCTGTCGATGGGGGAGACCGCCGAGGAGGTCGCGGCGCTGGACGGGATCACCCGGGCCGAGGCGGACGCGTTCGCGCTGCGCAGCCACCGGCGGGCGGTCGCCGCCCGGCAGGCCGGCCACCCGCGGCGGGACATCGTGCCGGTGCCCGTTCCCGTGCCCGTGGCCGAGGGCCGGGCGGAGGGCCGGGTGGAGCATGACGAGGGCCCGCGCCCCGACACCTCCCTGGAGCGGCTGGCGCGGCTGCGCCCCGCGTTCCGCCCGGGCGGCCAGGTCACCGCGGGCAACTCCTCCTCGCTGGCCGACGGCGCCGCCGCCCTGGTGGTCGCCAGCGCCGCGGCGGTGGCCCGGTACGGGCTGGTGCCGCGCGGCCGGATCGTGGCCTCGGCCGCCGCGGGGGTGCGCCCGCGCCTGATGGGTCTGGGCCCGGTGCCGGCGACGGAGAAGGCGCTGGCCCGCGCCGGATGGCGGACCGACGACCTGGCCGCCATTGAGCTCAACGAGGCGTTCGCCGCCCAGGCGTTGGCCGTGATCCGCCGGCTGAAGCTCCCCGAGGATCGGGTGAACGCCGACGGCGGCGCCATCGCGCTCGGCCACCCGTTGGGCTGCTCGGGTGCCCGCATCCTGCTCGCGCTGCTGGGCCGGCTGGAACGGGAGGGCTCATCCCGCCGAGGGCTGGCGACGCTGTGCGTCGGCGTGGGACAGGGCGTGGCGATGCTCGTGGCGGGCGCGTCATGACCGCCGCGTCGTCCGGGCCGGGCGCCCCTCCCAGTCCCGAGCCTCGTCCCGAACCCCCCGCGGTCGTCGGCGTGCTCGGCGCCGGCCGGATGGGCGCCGGCATCGCCCAGTCCTTCGCCGCCGCCGGCTCGTCGGTCACCGTCGTCGAACGCGACGCGGACGCCGCCGCGGAGGCGGTGACCCGGGTCGCCGCCGGGCTGGCGCGGGCCGCCGAGCGCGGCGCGCTCCGGCAGCCACCCGAGGAGGTGCTCGGCCGCGTCACCACCATCGCGTCGGTGGCCGGCCTGCCCGCGACGGCCGGTCTGGTCGTCGAGGCCGTCCCGGAGGACGCGGCGCTCAAGGCCAGGATGCTCGCGGCGGCCGAACGGGCGGTGGGCCCGACGACGGTGCTGGCGACCAACACCAGCAGCCTCTCGGTCACCGAACTGGCCTCGGCGCTGGAGCGCCCCGACCGGTTCCTGGGCATGCACTTCTTCAACCCGGTGCCCGCCTCCGCGCTCGTCGAACTGGTCGTCGCCCCGGGCACCGCCGAGGACACCGTACGGGCCGCCCGCGCCTGGACCGGCGCGCTCGGCAAACAGCACGTCGTGGTCCGGGACTCGCCCGGGTTCGTCAGCAGCCGGCTCGGCGTGGCCATGGGCCTGGAGGCGATCCGGATGGTCGAGGAGGGCGTCGCCGAACCCGAGGCCATCGACGACGCCATGCGGCTGGGCTACCGGCACCCCATGGGCCCGTTGCGGCTCACCGACCTGGTCGGGCTCGACGTGCGGCTCGCCATCGCCGAACACCTGCACGCCACCCTCGGCGCGCGCTTCGAACCGCCCCGGCTGCTGCGCGACATGGTCGAACGCGGCGACCTGGGCCGTAAGACAGGACGGGGGTTCTACCCATGGCCGTGAGCACCGTCGACTACCGCCTGGACGGGGCGGTCGCCGTGATCGAGCTGCGCCGCCCCGCCGCGCGCAACGCGCTCGACGCCGCGACGAAGGAACAACTCCTCGTGGCCCTCCAGTGGGCCGGCGCCGACGGCGAGCGGCCTGACGGCGAGCGCTCCGACGGCGAACGGGCCAGGGCGGTGCTGATCCGCGCCGAGGGGCCCGCGTTCTGCGTCGGGCAGGACCTCGCGGAGCACGCCCGCGCCCTCGACGCCGACCCCGGCACCGCGTTCGACACCGTTCCCCAGCACTACAACCCGTTGGTGACGGCGTTCCACGCGCTGCCCCAGCCCGTGGTCGCGGCCGTGGAGGGCGCCTGCGTCGGGGCCGGACTCGGCCTCGCGCTCGGCGCCGACCTGCGCGTCGCGGGCGACACCGCGTTCTTCGCCACCGCCTTCGCCGGCGTCGGGCTGGCCGCCGACACCGGCGTGAGCCGGGCCCTGACCCGGCTGCTCGGCGCGTCCCGGGCGGCCGGGCTGCTGCTGCTCGGCGACCGTTTCTCCGCCGAGGAGGCCGCCCGTTGGGGCCTGGTGCACCGGGTCGTCCCGGCCGGCCAGGCGGCCCAGGCGGGCCTGGACCTGGCCCGCCAGCTGGCCGCCGGGCCGACCGCGGCCTTCGCGGAGACCAAGGCCCTGCTGCGGGCCGCGGCCGACGGCGACCTCGACGCCGCGCTGGAACGCGAGGCGGCGGCCCAGCGGCGGCTCGGCGCCACGGCCGACCACCGGAACGCCGTGCGGGCCTTCCTCAACCGCGAGAAACCCCACTTCGAAGGCCGGTGACGCCCCCATGATCCCGAAGGGCAAGGAACCGATGACCCCGCCCCCAACCCCGCCCCCAACCC
>NZ_JBDPLU010000029.1:0-96234 GCF_039871525.1 Streptomyces sp. B6B3
GAAGTCCGCCTTGGCGACCGTCTGTACGTCGGTGACGACGAACTCGGCGACGTCGCCGTTCTCCAGGCGCGCCTCGATCCGGTCGCCGGGGCGCAGCCGCTCCAGGTCCCGGAAGACCCCGTCGCCGAAGTCCCCGACGGTGGTCGTTGTCGACAGGGGGCGCCTGACGGTCGTGCGGGAGGAGCCGTCGGGGAGGGGCGTACTCAACTCGGCGTGCCACCACGCCGGGAGCGCGCGGGATGCCGGTGGAGCGCGGTGGGTCGTTGTTCGACGTGCGCGCACTCCACCGAGCCGGTCCGTTGAGCGGACAGGGTCATCTGAGGTGATGGAGGAGGGAGGCCAGGCGTGGGGGAGTGGTGATGATGACCCGGTTTGGGTCCTCGCTCTCCCGGAGGCGTATGAGGCCCTCCCCGGTGCGGGCGAGTTCCAGGCAGTTGCCTGTGGCGTCGCCGCTGCTGTAGCTGGATTTCTGCCATGTGACGTCCGACATGATTCCCCTCCGTGAGAGCGCGGGTGCTCGACCTAGACGGTACTCAGCTTTGGGTGCGAAAGTGGCACATTTCCTGCCTCCGGCTGGTCTGACGCCGAACCGGAACCGCGGCGGAACCGCGGGTGTCACGCGTCCCCTGCCGACGGCGCGAACGCCTGGTCGCGTGCCGCCGACACCCGGCGGCCTCCCGCATCACCGACGCGCGGCGTCGGTCAGCGCTCGCGCCGGGGGCGGGGCAGGGCGGCGCGGGCGCTCGCGCGGACGGCCAGGAGCGTGAGGTGCCAGAACGCACTGGCGGGCGCGTCGTCGGGGGCACGTAGTGCGTCGGCCTCGGCGAAGGCCGCCAGCCGGGCCCGCAGTCGCCGGCCCTGCGCCGTCTCCCGGGTCCACCGCCGGTACGCCGGCGAGCCGAACCGCGTGCCGGCGGGCACGGCGAACGCGCTGGCCAGGGTGGTCGTGGTGAGTGCGTGCAGCGCGCCCGCCGCCGTGGCCGGTTCCGCGGTGGCGGCAGCGGCGGCGTTGACCCGTTCGCACAGGCGCAGGAACTCCGCGACGCCCATCCGGTCGACGAGGCAGCCGGCGAAGTCGGGGTCGTCGGCGTGGTCGGCCAGCAGGTCGCGGAGCGTCGCCAGGTCGTCGGGACGCAGGTCGGGCTTGCCGGACAGCGCGACGACCGCGTCCGCGCTGTCCGAGCCCACCGCGCGCCACTCCCAGCCGCCCGCCCGCTCCGGTCGGCTCCGCAGGATCCGTGCCGCCTCGCGCAGTTGCGGGGTGGCGTTGGTCAGCCATTCCAGCATCGGCCGGAGCGGCGTCAACTCGGCGGAGACGCCCAGTTCCGCGGCGCGGCGATAGGCGGCCACGAGCCGGTGGTAGACGCTGTCGTGGCGCGGCCAGAGCCGGGCGGCCAGCTCGTCCAGCTGGTCGGGATCGGCATCGCGGAAGTCGCCCACAACCGTGACCCCCCTCCCGCCGGGCTCCCCTCCCGGCGTGGAACGCGTGTGTGTCGCTGTGTGGTCGCGGTGACGGTAGCCGGGGCCGGCCCGGCGGCCAAGACGTCGCCGGGAATCCTTACCGAACGTTCATCCGTCCCGGGGCGGCTCAGTCCTGAACGGGCGTGGGCGTGCGGCCCTCCTCGGGTGGCGCGCTCCTCGCCTTGGTGACCGGGCTGATCAGCAGGTCGTACACCAGCACGCCGATCACCGCGCCGATCAGCGGGCCGATGATCGGGATCCACCAGTAGTGGTCGAACCAGCCGAAGTGCCCGGGCAGTGCGATATCGCCCCAGCCGGCGAAGAACGTGAACAGGCGCGGCCCGAAGTCGCGGGCCGGATTGATCGCGTAACCGGCGTTCGTGCCCCAGGTGAGGCCGATCGCGACGACGATCAGGCCGGTGAGGAACGGGCCCAGGTTCGCGGCCGGCGCGGTGTTGCGGGTGTCGAGGAGCGCGCAGATCAGCAGCAGCAGGATCGCCGTGCCGATGATCTGGTCGAGCAACGGGCCCCACCAGGAGTCGCCGAAGTACTGGGCCGGGAAGGTGGCGAAGATCGAGAAGGTCTCCAGCGACTCCTTCCGGTCGAACCCAGCCCGGTCGTTGAACGCGTCGATCGCCCAGCTGTAGCTGACGAAGACGATCACCGCCGCGGTGAAGGCGCCCAGCAGCTGCGCGCCCCAGTACGGCAGCACCTTGCCCCACGAGAAGGCGCGCCGGACCGCGAGGGCCAGGGTCACCGCGGGGTTGATGTGGGCGCCGCTGATGCCGCCGGCCACGTAGACGCCGAAGACCACGCCGAGGCCCCATCCCCAGGAGATGATCAGCCAGTTCGAGGGTCCGAAGGCGCCCCCCTGGCGCCCCGACTCCGGCAGTCCGACGACGGCGACGGCCACCGAGCCGCAGCCCAGCAGGAGCAGGACCATGGTGCCGAGGAACTCGGCGAGCAACTCGCCGCCCAGCCCTTCGCGGTATCCGCGCCTCCGCGCACCGTGCTCCGCCGTGTGGTCAGCCATCTGGCCTCCAGGGTTGTCGAGGGGTGAGGGGACCCCGGCCCGCAAGGTATGCGGGGACTACCCGGAGCGACGGGCCGTGACGGCGCGTGGTCTCCTGATTCCGCCGGACGGCGTACGCCCGGATGGCGTACGCCCCCGGCTTACCGGCGCTCGCGCCGGGGCCTGCATGATGGAGCCATGACGAGCAGCGGCGCGGCGCAGGGGCAGGAACAGACCATCGTGGAGTTCGACGGGGTGCGGCCCGCCGTGCACGACGAGGCCTGGGTGGCGCCCGGCGTGACGCTGGTGGGCAAGGTCGAGATCGGCCCGCGGGCCAGCGTCTGGTACGGCACCGTGATGCGCGGCGACATGGACCGCATCGCGCTCGGCGCCCGCAGCAACATCCAGGACGGCTGCGTGGTGCACACCGACTACGGCATCCCGACCGTGGTCGGCGAGGGCGTCAGCGTCGGGCACCGGGCCGTGCTGCACGGCTGCACGGTCGGCGACGAGGTGCTGGTCGGCATGGGCGCCGTCCTGCTCAACGGCTGCCGCATCGGCGCCGGCAGCCTCATCGCGGCCGGCACGGTCGTGCTGGAGGGCACCGAGATCCCGCCGGGCTCGCTCGTCGCCGGGGTACCGGGGAAGATCCGCCGCGAGCTGAACGAGGAGGAGCTCGCCCGCGTCCGGCTGAACGCCGAGCACTACCTCGCCCTGGCGGCCTCGCACGCCAAGGCGATCGGCTGACGCGCGCTGTAATCCTACTCATGGTGGCATAATGGTCGTATGGCCATGCACTCCGTGACCCGCGGCACCGAACAGGGCGAGACGACCGTCAAGAAGTCGGTCACTCTGCGGCGCTCGCTCGCCCAGGAGATCGAGGAGCGCGCCGGGGCTCGTGGCTTCTCCCGGTTCATAGACGCCGCTGCCGAGCACTGGCTGGCCCTGCTCAAGGCGCAGGAGATCGTGGCCGAACACGAACGTGAGTTCGGCTCTCTGGCACCCGAGGATCTCGATGCGGCGAGGCGAGCGTGGCGAGGCGAGTGATGCGGGAGGGCGTCTCTCCCGGCCCGTGGTGCGTCCTCGACGCGCAGCCCCTCTCGCTGCTGGCCGACAACGACCGCGCGATGATGTCCCTGATCGAGATCGCTCGACAGGACGGCTACGCGCCCGCGATCAGCGCGGTGACCATCGCCGAGGTGCGGCGTGCCGGTCAGGCGGCCCAGCGGCTTCGCTGGCTGCGGTCGCGGTTGACCGTCGTTCCCGTGACGGAACCGGTCGCTGACCTGGCGGCCGAACTGCTGGAGGCGACAGGGCTCGACGGGCACGAGTGCGTGGTCGACTCGCTGGTCGTGGCGACCGCCGCAGGGGTGGCGGGAAGCGCGAAGGTTGTCTCGTCCGACGGCTCGCGCGTGCCGAAGCTCTGCGCGGCCGTGTCGGTGGATCGGGCCTCGCCCGTCCAGTGGGTGCGCGTCTGAGCGGTCAGCGGCCGTCGTCCGGTGCCGGGCCCGACGCCTCGCGGTAGGCCGGGGCCCGGCGGGGTCCGCGGCGTGGGCTCTCCGCCAGCAGCGGCAGCGTGCGCGGCGCGACGACCACGGACAGCACGATGACGCTCGTCGAGCGGGCCACCCCGCCCGCCCGGGCCAGCTTCAGCAGGGTCAGCTGGAGGTCCTCGTGCGAGGACGCGGCCAGCCGGCACAGCACGTCGGCGGAGCCGGTCGTCGCGTACGCCTCCAGCACCGCGGGCAGCGCCGCCAGCTCGGCCGCCACGTCGGCCAGCGCGCCCTGGGCGATCTCCAGGGTGACGAACGCCTGCACCGGGAAACCGGCCGCCGCCACGTTGACGTCGGGGCCGTAGCCGGTGACGACGCCGGCCCGCTCCAGCCGCTCCAGCCTGGCCTGCACGGTGCCGCGGGCGACGCCCAACGTCCGCGACAGCTCCAGCATCCCCGCCCGCCGGCCGGCGGTGAGCGCGGCCAGCAGGTCCACGTCCAGCGCGTCGAGCTCCATCGCGTCGCCTCTCCGACGTCGGCACCCGGGTCCGGACCGGTGGGGGGTGGTGGGGTGGCGCGTCCTGGGAAGTGGTCGATCTGTCCAGCTCGGGAGCGCCTCTGCTCGCCATTCTGGGCAGTGGGACCAGCATAGAACGCGTCTGTTGCGCAGACATCGGGCCGCGCGGTGTCCTGGTTGACCAGTACCGAGACGGTCTGGAGGTCCGCATCGTGTCCACTGACGTGACCCTCACCAACCAGGAGCGGCTGGCCGAGCTCTCCCCCGACCAACTGCGCCAGCTCGTCGGCCTCGTCGAGTACGACGCGGCGAGCGACCCGTTCCCCGTCACCGGCTGGGACGCTGTGGTCTGGTCGGTCGGCAACGCCACCCAGGCCGCGCTCTTCTACCAGCACGTCTTCGGCATGGAGCTGGTCGCCTACTCGGGCCCGGAGACCGGCAACCGGGACCATCACGCGTACGTGCTGCGCTCGGGCGCCGTCCGCTTCGTGCTCAAGGGCGGCATCGACCCCCAGGGCGCGCTGCTCGACCACCACCGCAGGCACGGCGACGGCGTGGTCGACATCGCGCTCGAGGTGCCCGACGTGGACCGCTGCGTTGCGCACGCCCGGGCGCAGGGGGCGCGGATCGTCGAGGAGCCGCACGACGTGTCGGACGAGCACGGCACCGTTCGGCTGGCCGCGATCGCCACCTACGGCGAGACCCGGCACAGCCTCGTCGAGCGCTCCCGCTACACCGGGCCCTACCTGCCGGGCTACGTCGCCCGCGGCTCCGGCTACGTGAAGGCGGCCGGCGAGCCGCGGCGGCTGTTCCAGGCGCTCGACCACGCCGTGGGCAACGTCGAACTGGGCCGGATGGACGAGTGGGTGGCCTTCTACCGCCGCGTCATGGGCTTCACGAACATGGCCGAGTTCGTCGGCGAGGACATCGCCACCGAGTACTCGGCGCTGATGAGCAAGGTCGTGGCCAGCGGCAACCACCGCGTCAAGTTCCCGCTCAACGAGCCGGCGATCGGCAGGAAACGCTCGCAGATCGACGAGTACCTCGACTTCTACGACAGCCCCGGCGTGCAGCACCTCGCGCTGGCCACCAACGACATCCTCGGCACCGTGGACACCCTCAGGGCCAAGGGTGTCGAGTTCCTGTCGACCCCCGACTCCTACTACGAGGACCCCGAACTCCGGGCCCGCATCGGCGAGGTGCGGGTCCCCATTGAGGAGCTCCGCCGCCGCGGCGTCCTCGTGGACCGCGACGAGGACGGCTACCTGCTGCAGATCTTCACCAAGCCGATCGGCGACCGGCCCACCGTCTTCTTCGAGTTCATCGAGCGGCACGGTTCGCTCGGCTTCGGCATCGGCAACTTCAAGGCGCTGTTCGAGGCCATCGAGCGGGAACAGGCCAAGCGCGGCAACTTCTGACACGGCGACCGCATCGAGAGCGCATCGACCGGAGGAACACCATGCCGTACTACCGGCGGGTGGGCGACATCCCCCCGAAGCGACACACCCAGCACCGCCGCCCCGACGGCGGCCTGTACTACGAGGAGTTGATGGGCGAGGAGGGCTTCTCGTCGGACTCCTCGCTGCTCTACCACACCGGCGTGCCGTCCGCGATCGCCGCCGCCACGCCGTGGCACCCGGGCGATCTGGACACCACGCCGAACGCCCCGCTGACGCCCCGACACCTGCGGCTGCCCGAACTGTTCGACGAGACCGAGGCCAAGCGGCTCGACGTGGTGACCGGCCGTCGGCTGGTGTTGGGCAACGCCGACGTCCGCATCAACTACGCCATGGCCGGCGCGCCCAGCCCGCTGTACCGCAACGCGATCGGCGACGAGTGCGTGTACCTGGAGTCGGGCTCGGCGACCGTGGAGACGGTCTTCGGCGTGCTGGAGGCGGTCCAGGGCGACTATGTGCTGCTGCCCCGCGGCACCACGCACCGCTGGCTGCCGACCGGCCCCGAGCCGCTGCGTGCCTACGTCGTCGAGGCCAACTCGCACATCGCCCCGCCGAAGCGCTACCTCTCCCGGTACGGGCAGCTGCTGGAGCACGCCCCCTACTGCGAACGCGACCTGCGCGGGCCCGCGGAACCGCTGCTCGCCGAACCGGCGACCGACGTCGAGGTGCTGGTCAAGCACCGTTCCTCGCGGGCCGGGAACGGCGGCATCGCCGGCACCCGCTACGTCTACCCCACCCACCCCTTCGACGTGGTCGGCTGGGACGGCTGCCTCTACCCGTACGCCTTCAACATCGCCGACTTCGAGCCCGTCACCGGGCGGGTGCACCAGCCGCCCCCGGTGCACCAGGTCTTCGAGGGCGGCAACTTCGTCATCTGCAACTTCGTGCCGCGCAAGGTCGACTACCACCCGCTGGCGGTGCCGGTGCCGTACTACCACTCCAACGTCGACTCCGACGAGGTGATGTTCTACTGCGGCGGCGACTACGAGGCGCGCCGCGGTTCGGGCATCGGCCAGGGCTCCGTCAGCCTGCACCCGGGCGGGCACGCCCACGGGCCGCAGCCGGGCGCCGTGGAGCGGTCCCTGGGCGCCGAGTTCTTCGACGAACTCGCGGTGATGGTGGACACCTTCCGGCCGCTGGAGCTCGGCGAGGGCGGCGTCGAGTCGGACGACGGCGGCTACGCCTGGACCTGGGCCGGCGGGCCGGCGGCCGGCCCCGGGGACGGGGGCGGCCGATGACGACGGCATCCCCCCAGCCGGCCGTGCCGCCGCGCCCCGAGGCGCCGCCGCCCCCGCCGCCCGCCCCGGTGCCGGCCGGTTGGCTGGGCCTGGCGGCCGACCACCCGTTCGGCCTGCAGACCCTGCCCTACGGCAGCTTCACCACGCCCGACGCCGGCCGGCCCCGAGTCGGGGTGGCCGTGGGCGAGCGGGTGCTCGACGTGACCGCCGCCACGGCCGCCCTGCTCCCCGAACACGCGGCGCTGTTCGCCGACGGAACCCTGGACGGGCTGCTCGGCACGGGGCCAGAGACCTGGGCGCGGGTGCGCGCCGCGGTGACCGAATGGCTGGTGGACGAGCGGCACCGGGCCACCGTCCAGCCGCTGCTGGTGCCGGCCGCGGCGGCCCGGCCGCGGCTGCCGTTCACGGTCGCCGACTACGTCGACTTCTACGCCAGCGAGCAGCACGCCACCAACCTGGGCCGGATCCTGCGGCCGGGCGGCGACCCGCTCACCCCCAACTGGCGCCACATGCCCATCGGCTACCACGGGCGGGCGGGCACCGTCGTGGTCTCGGGGACGCCGGTGGTGCGGCCGCGCGGACAGCGCCGCGCGCCGGACGACGCCATCAGCCACGGCCCCTCGCGCCGGCTGGACTTCGAAGCCGAGGTGGGCTTCGTGGTCGGCGCGCCCACCGAGCAGGGGCGGCCGGTGCCGCTGGCCGACGCGGAGCGGCACGTCTTCGGCGTCTGCCTGGTCAACGACTGGTCGGCCCGCGACCTCCAGGCGTGGGAGTACGTGCCGCTCGGGCCGTTCCTCGGCAAGTCCTTCGCCACCTCGGTCTCGCCGTGGATCGTGCCGCTCGCCGCGCTCCGGCACGCCCGGGTCGCGCCCCCGCCCCGCGACCCGCGCCCGCTGCCGTACCTCGACGACTCCGCGCCCGGCGCGGACCAACCCTGGGGCCTGGACCTGGATCTGACCGTGTCGCTCAACGGGCACGTCGTCTCGCGGCCCCCGTTCGCCGGCCTGTACTGGACGGCGGCACAGCAGCTGGCGCACCTGACGGCGAACGGGGCCCGGCTGCGGGCCGGCGACCTGTTCGCCTCCGGCACGGTCAGCGGTCCCGAACGCGACCAGCGCGGCTCGCTCATCGAGCTGTCCTGGAACGGCGCGGAGCCGCTCAAGCTGCCCGACGGCTCCGAGCGGACCTTCCTCCAGGACGGCGACGAGGTCGTCATCACCGCGTCCGCGCCGGGGCCCGGCGGCGCGAGGATCGGCTTCGGCGAGGTTCGCGGGCGCGTCCTGCCCGCGCTCCCCGAGGCGGTGCCGCCGCCCGGGCCGCCCGGCTGAGTCGGTTCCGCCAGCACGAATGCCGTGGCCTGCCGCGCCGACCGGGTGATGGGATGGCCGCATGACAGACGACGACAAAGGTCAGGGCCCGCGGATCAGGGCCGCGCGGCCGGCGGACGTGGCGACCGTCCTCGGGTTCTGGCGGGACGCCGCCGAGGGGGTGTCCGTCAGCGACGACCCGGCCGGGGTGCTCGGCCTGGTGACGCGCGATCCGGAGGCCCTGCTGCTCGCCGAGCGCGCGTCCCTCGACGGGGACGGCGCCGAAACGGCCGAGCTGGTCGGCACGGTCATCGCCGGCTTCGACGGCTGGCGCTGTCATCTCTACCGGCTCGCGGTCGCGCCCGCGCACCGGCGGCAGGGCGTGGCCACCGCGCTGCTGGACGCCGCGGAGCGGCGGTTCGCCCGGCTCGGCGGGCGCCGCGCCGACGCGATGGTGCTGCACCACAACGAACTCGCCCACGGCGCCTGGTCCGCCCGCGGCTACCACCGGCAGCCGGAATGGGGACGGTGGGTCAAAAGCCTTCCCTGAGCGGCCCGATGACCGCACCCGACGACCGCCCCGAGGACCGACCCCCGAGCGTTCGCGGCGCCGCGTCCGATGAGTTACGCGGCGTCGAGCGGTCAGAAGAGGGTGGGAGGTGATGACGGTGACGCGGCGAGAGGTCGTGTTCGTGGTGTGGGGCCCCGTCGAACGCGCGGACGTACCCGGGGTGTGCGAGCGTCTGAAGGAGCAGCTGGAGCGTTCGGAACCCGGCGGCACCCTCGTCGTAGACGTGGCCGATCTGGGCCCGGGCGACGCCGCGGCTCTGGATCTGCTGGCGCGGATACGGCTCGCCGCCGATCGGCCCGTGCGGTTCTCGCATATGCACGGACGGCTGCGGCAGCTGGTCGAGTGGGTCGGCCTCGGCCACCTCCTCCAGGAGCGGCAGGAACACCAGAGACAGCAGGAACAGCGGGAACGACGGGAACAGCGGGCGGGGCCGGAGTGCGCGGACCGCCCCGACCTGTGGGAGCACTGGGACCATCGGAACCAGTGGGGCAGGTGAGCCGGTGGTCGCTCAGGCGTCGAGCCGCGGCGGCAGGTCGAACAGCGGGAAGAGCCGCGCGGTGTCCAGGAACGAGTTGAGCCCCGAGATGCGGTCGCCCGATATCTCGATCACCTGGAGCGCCCACGCGGTGTGCCCGCCGTTCGGGTCGGGTCGGTACTGACCGAAGGCCGGCGCGCCGTTGGCCCACGTCGGTATGAGACGCGAGCCCTCGCACTCGATGCCCAGCCCCAGCATCCAGTCCCGGATGGCCTGCGGGCCGCGGAACCACATCGCGTACGGCGGCATGGACAGCGTGGCGTCCTCGTGCAGCAGGGTGGTCAGGGAGTCCATGTCATACCGCTCGAAGGCGTCGAGGTACCGGGAGAGCAGCTCCTTGTGCTCGTCGGTCAGCGCCGCGTGCTCCACGCCGGGGCCGGCGGCGCTCACGCCGTCGCCGTCGGCGTCGTTGAGACCCGTGGCCGCCAGGGTGGCACGGGCGCGCTGGAGCGCGCTGTTCACCGAGGCGACGCTGGTGTCGAGCAGCTCGGCCACCTCGCTCGCCCGCCAGGCCAGCACCTCGCGCAGGATCAGCACGGCACGCTGCCGGGGCGGCAGGTGCTGGAGCGCGGCGATCAGCGCCAGCCGCACCGACTCGCGCGTCTCCGCCTGCTCGGCCGGGTCGGCCGGCAGCATCCGCCGGTCGGGCATCGGCTCCACCCACGCCGTCTCCGGCAGCGGCGGCTTCAGCGTCATCGACGAGGGGGACGGCACCGGCGAGGACAGGTCCATCGGGCGGGCCCGGCGGTTGCTGCTCTCCAGCATGGTCAGGCAGACGTTCGTCGCGATGCGGTACAGCCAGGAGCGGAGCGAGGAGCGTCCCTGGAACTTGTCGAACGACTTCCAGGCCCGCACCAGGGTCTCCTGCACGGCGTCCTCGGCCTCGAAGGCCGAGCCGAGCATCCGGTAGCAGTACCCCGTCAGCTCGGTCCGGTGCTTCTCCAACTGCGCCTCCACCGGCGTGCCGGGCGGGGCTACGGACGGGTTCGCGGTGGTGTTCATCGTGGACTCCCCTGGCAAGCTGTCGAATTTCGGTCAGCGTAGCCAGGGGGTCTGACAATCGAGGCTAAGGCGCACCACAAAGTTATCCACAGTATCCACAGGAAGGCCCCGACCTGTGGATGACGCGCCCGCCCGAGCCTCCCCCACGCCCTCGGGGCCTGGCGGTACCCCCAACGACTCTCGGCCCAGCCGCGGGTCCGGCTTAGAGTTGGCCTGACACAGACTGGCGGTTCGCGGTGGCGCGGCAGGGGGTTCGTCGGGATGCAAGACCAGGTGCTGGACGGCCGGTACCGACTCGGCCAGCTGATCGGCGAGGGCGGCATGGGGAGCGTCTGGGAGGCGCGGGACCTGCGGCTGGAGCGCCGGGTGGCGGTGAAGGTCGTCGGCGCGGGGCTCGGCACCGGCACGGTCGCCGGCCGCGATCCCCGGCTGCGCGAGCGGTTCGAACGGGAGGCGAAGCTGCTGGCCGGGCTGTCCAGCCCGTACATCGTCACCGTGCACGACGCCGGCGAGGCGTCGTTCGACGGCCATCCGGTGCTGTACCTGGTGATGGAGCGGCTGCTCGGCCGCTCGCTGGACCAGGTGCTGGCCGAGGAGCTGCCGCCGCTGGCCGAGGTGGCCCGCTGGGGCGAGCAGATCTGCCGGGCGCTGTCCGTCGCGCACGAGTCGGGCGTGGTGCACCGCGACCTCAAGCCGGCCAACGTCATCATCGAGCCGGACGGGCTGGCCCGGGTGCTGGACTTCGGCATCGCCGCGGTGCTCGCCGGGTCCAGCGACCACGCCCGGCTGACCTCGACCGGCGTGGTGCTCGGCACCCCCGCCTACATGTCACCGGAGCAGATCGAGGGCGGCACCGTCGACGCACGCAGCGACCTGTACGCGCTGGGCTGCGTGCTGTACGCGCTGACCACCGGCCGGCCGCCGTTCCACGGCGGCTCGCTCTACCAACTGCTGCGGCAGCAGATGGAGCGGGAGGCGCCGCCGCCGAGCACGCTGCGGCCCGAGCTGCCGCACGAGTGGGACGAGCTGATCGCCGAGCTGCTGGCGAAGCATCCGGCCACCCGTCCCCGCACCGCGGAGGAGGTCGCGGGGCGGCTGCGCGAGCTGGCCGTGCGGGCGCCGAACCTGCCGGCCGCGCCGGCCGCCCCGGTTACCGGGGCCGCCCTGGACGCGCCGGATGCGGCGGTGGCCGGGGTCGTCGGGGTCACCGGCGCGACCGCGTACCAGCCGACCCGGATGGACCCGCGGGCGGTGCTGCTGGCCAGCTGCCCGCAGCCCGACGGCGGCCGGCTGCCGCTGGCCACCGGACAGCGGATGCGGCTGGAGGACGTGCTGCCCGGGGTCGGCTCGTTCGTCATCGGCCTGGACTGGCAGGCGGGGCCCGGGCTGGACGTGGACGCCAGCGCGCTCGTGGTGGACGAGCGCGGGCGGGTGCTGTCCGACGAGCACTTCGTCTTCTACAACAACCCGGACCAGGGCGCCGCGGGCCTCCGGCTGGTGCGCGCCGAGCCCGAGGCGCTCTTCGCCGTGCGGGCGCCCCGGCTGGAGCGGGACCCCCGGGCCGACCGGGTGCTGTTCGTCCTCTCCATCCACGAGGCGCGGGAGCGCGGCCAGGACATGTCGATGGTGCGGGCGCCGCACGTCCGGCTGCTCGACGCCTCCGGCGGCACGCACGACGGCGAGGAGCTGCTCTGCTACGGCTTCCCCGAAGGGCCGGCGGGCTGCGGCGGGCTGACCCTGGGCGAGCTGAACCGCGACGACGACGGCGAGGGCTGGGCGTTCACCGCGGTCAGCCAGGGCTTCCCCGGCGGCCTTCTGGAGATCGCCGAGTCGCACGGCGTGGACGTGCACGCCGACGCCGAGGGCGCTACCTGAGCAGCCGGGACAGCCGGCGGTCGGCGAGCGGCTTGCCGCCGGTCTGGCAGGTGGGGCAGTACTGCAGGGCGGAGTCGGCGAACGACACCTCGCGGACCGTGTCCGCGCACTCCGGGCACGGCTGCCCGGCGCGGCCGTGCACCCGCAGGCCGGTCTTCTTCTCCGCCTTCAGCCGGCCGGCGGCGAGGCCGCGGGACCGCTCGACCGCCTCGCGCAGCGTCCCGGTCATGGCGGCGTGCAGGCCGACGGCCTCCTCCTCGGTCAGCCGGGCCGCCAGCTTGAACGGCGACATGCGGGCCGCGTGCAGGATCTCGTCCGAATACGCGTTGCCTATGCCCGCCAGCACGCTCTGGTCCCGCAGCACGCCCTTGATCTGCCGCCGCTCGGTGCGCAGCAGCGCCGCGAACGCGGCCGGGGTGAGCGTCGGATCGAGCGGGTCGGGGCCGAGGCGGGCGACGCCGGGCACGTCCGAGGGGTGGCGCACGCAGTACACCGCGAGGCGCTTCTGGGTGCCCTGCTCGGTGAGGTCGAAGCCGGCCGGGGCCCCCACGCCCGTCGCGTCGCCGGCCAGCACCACGCGGAGCGCGAGCGGTCCCTTGCCGCCGGGGCGCGGCGGCGCCTTGGGCACGGCGTCCAGCCAGCGCAGCCACCCGGCGCGGGCCAGGTGCACCACCAGATGCGGCCCCCCCTCGGCGGGCCCGCCGGCTGTCCCGCCGGCGAAGGCGATGTCGAGGAACTTCCCGTGCCGGGCCACCCCGGTCACGGTGCGGCCCTCGACGGCGGCCAGCGGCGGGTCGTAGGTCTTCAGGACGTGGAACGCGACGGGCAGCGCGCGCACCACGGTCCCGCCGACCAGCTGATCGGCCAGAAACCCACGCAACGCCTCCACCTCGGGCATCTCCGGCATCTGGCCACACTAACCCACAGCTCAGACAATCACGCCGGGTCGGTCGATCACAGGTTCGGTCGATCGCGGGCTCGGTTGGTCACAAGCTCGGTCCCTCACAAGAAGCGGCGGAAGGGGACGACCGCCGCCTCCCGGGCCCGCTGCACGATCGAGCGCCTGCGCCAGCGCGCCCGGTGGATCCGCACGCTCTCCGCGACGTCCTCGTCGAAGTGGCCGTCGAGGACCGCGGTGAACGCCGGGTCCAGCACGGCGAGCATGACCTCCTCGTCGTGATCGAGGGAGCGCCGGTTGAAGTTGGTCGACCCGATCAGCGCCGCGATGCCGTCCACGGTGACGACCTTGGCGTGCATCATCGTCGGCTGGTACTGGAAGATCCGCACGCCGCAGTCGGTGAGCTCCTCGTAGTGGCGCTGCCCGGCGAGCTGGCACACCCGCTTGTCCATGTGCGGGCCCGGCAGCAGGATCTCCACCTCGACCCCGCGCCGGGCGGCGGCGCACAGCAGGTCGACGAAGTAGGCGTCCGGGGAGAAGTAGGCGGTGGCCAGCCGGAGGCGTTCCTCGGCCGACTCGATCACCACCCGCATCAGCGTCTGCATGTCCTGCCAGCCGAGGCTGGCCGAGCCGCGCACCACCTGCACCACCGCGTCCCCCGAAACGCCCTGGTCGGTGAACCGGTCGCGGTCGTCGAAGAGCTGCTCGTGGCATTCCGCCCAGGTCTGCGCGAACGCCGCGGCGACCCCGTCCACCGCGGGTCCGCGCAGCTGGACGTGGGTGTCGCGCCACTCGTGCTGGTTCCGGGCGTCCCCGCACCACTCCTCGGCGATCCCGACGCCGCCGGTGAACGCCATCCGCTCGTCGACGACGAGCACCTTGCGGTGGCAGCGGTGGTTCTGCTTGAACGGCGAGAGCCACAGCGGCTTCCGGAACCAGGCGACCTGCACGCCCGCCTCGTCCATCATCCGGAGCTGGTCCTTCTCGATCAGCCGGCTGCCGAAGCCGTCGAGCAGCAGCCGCACCCGCAGCCCGGCCCGCGCCCGGTCCGACAGCGCCTCCGCGAACTCCCGGGCGATGTCGCCCTTCCAGTACACGAACGTCATCATGTCCACGGTGTGCTCGGCCGAGCGGATGCTCGCCAGCATGGCCGCGAATATCTCGTCTCCGTTGCGCAACGGAACGAGCGCGTTGCCCTCCGTCGCCGCGATGCCGATCAGGCGCTCCAGGCGCCGCCGGATCCGGGCGATCCGCTCCCGGTCCCTCGCGGAACCGTGCGCGGGATCCCTCGCGGAATCCCCCGCGGAGCGGGCGGTGGGTCTGACACCCGGGGCGTCGGAGGACGACCCGAGGGAGGTACCGGTCATGGGCGTCACCGTGCCGGCACGGGGAGGGGGACCGAGGCACGCGACCCGGTCCGGCGCGGGCGGATGCCATCCGACCGACCATACTCCCGTGGCCGCGACGCCTCCCAGGGGTCGCCCAGGGGCGCCCAGGAGTCGCCGGGGGGCCGACGCGCCGGGTGGCGGCGGGGCGGAGGACGAGCCTCGCCCCGCCGCGCGGGAGCACGCCGGGGCGCGGAGGGGGCGACAACCGGACGTGCTGGCCTACTTCTTGCGGGCGATGGTCACGCCGTCGCGGAGCGGCAGCATGACCGACTCCACCCGCGGGTCGGCGGCGACCAGGTCGTTGATCTCGCGAACGGCGACGTCGTCCGGGTCCTGGCAGGCCGGGTCCACGACCCGCCCGAACCAGAGCACGTTGTCCAGCACGATCACGCCGCCCGGACGCATCCGGGTGAGGATCTCCTCGTAGTACGTCGCATAACCTGACTTGTCCGCGTCGATGAAGGCGATGTCGATCGTCTCCTCCCTGGGCAACGCCTTCAGGGTGTCCACGGCCGGGCCGAGCCGCAGGTCGATGCGGTCGGCGACGCCGGCCCGCTCCCAGTAGCGGCGGGCCACGTCGGTCCACTCCTCGCTGATGTCACACGCCAGCAGCTTCCCGTCCGGCGGCAGCGCGCGGGCGATGCAGATGGCGGAGTAGCCGGTGAAGGTACCGACCTCCACCGCCTGCTTGGCGCCGACCAGGCGGGTCAGGATGGTGAGCAGCGCACCCTCGTCCTCGGTGAGCCGCATCACGGCGTACTTGGCGAACTCCCGCTCGGTCTCGTCGGCGAGGTCGCGCAGCACGTCGTCGGCGGGCGTGCAGTGGGCGAGCACGTAGTCCTGGATGGCTGGGTCGTTGATGTTGAGCGCGGGGGCGATCACGTCGAAATGCACCATGGGCCCGGACGGTAGGAGACCGCGCTCGAACGCCGCTGGAGGCCCGGTGGTGGCGGCCTGGCTACGAGCCGGGCTGCATGGGCCCCGGAATGTCCGCGCGGTCCGGGTCGGCGGTCTGGTCCTCGGCCCGGTCGGCCAGGTACAGCAACGCCACGGTGAGGTCCTCGGGCTGCAGCGGCCCGCCGCTGGCCGGCGCGGTGAGCGACAGCGCGGAACCGCCGGTCAGGTCCAGGGACAGCGGCAGCCCCGCCCCGCCCGCGGCCTCCGCCCCGCCCGGCGCGAACTGCGCCAGGTCGAACGCGATCCCGGTCAGCACCCCGTTGCGGACCGTCAGCTCCGCCGTCACCGGCTCGGCCGCGGCGTCGTCCGCGGGCTCCGCCACCAGCGGCGGCATGCCGAACCGCGCGCTCTGCTCGGTGAGCAGCGTCAGCAGCGGCTCCAGGGCGCGCCACGCGTCACCCGCCGGCAGCTCGGCGCGCAGCAGCTCGGCGCCGCGCTCCTCGCCCGCCGGCTCCAGCGTGGCGTCGCCGCGCAGCGCCGACTCCAGGCCCTCCACGAAGCCCCACAGCGAGTTCGCCGTGAGCAGGTCGCCCGCGTCGGTCAGCGCGCCCGCGAACGCCTCGGCGGTCTCCGGCTCGACCCGCGACTCGCCCTCGACGAGGGCCGCGGTGTAGTCGTCGTAGCGGTACGGATCGACCTCCACCCAGTCGCCGGCCAGCGCCGCGCCCGGCACGGCCAGCGAATCGGGGACCCGGCTCGCCTCCTGGACGAACCGCTCGGCCTCGGCCACCGTCGCCTCGTCGCCGTGCAGCGCGTCCTCGACCAGGGCGGCCACGTCGGCCCTGGCGTAGCGGACGCCGTTGATGTTCTTCAGCCCCGTCACGTCGTCGCCGCCGAAGGACATCACCATCGCGCTGTTCAGCGAGGTGTACGGCTCCAGGTCCCGCATCGCCGTCCTGCCGTCGGGCGCGCCGATCGCCGTGGTCAGGTCGAGCTCCGCCAGCCGCCGGGCGTCGTCCCTGGACGGCTCCTCGCCGCCCGATCCGCCGGCCGCGGTGCGGAGCAGGTAGTCGTACACCTGGTCGGCGGAGGCGTCGACGCCGGCCTCCAGGGTGACCGCCTCCCACGCCAACAACTCGTCCACCGCACCGGCGACGCCGGCGCCCGCCCGTGCGCGCTCCACGACCTGACAGGCCGAGGTCCCGACGACGAGCAGAACGGCGGCGCCCGCCGCGCCGAGGGCGGCGGCCAGACGCGGGTGCGGGGCGCGGGACAGGCTCATGCTGGTGTGGACGCTCCTCGACTGCGGATCGGTTGGCCGGCTCGTTCGGTCGGTTCGGTCGGTTCGGTCGTCTCGTTCGGATGGTGAGCACCAGTGTCCACGGCCGGCGCGGCGACCCGCGGTCGGGGCGCACTCTGTGGCCGATGCGTCACAATCCGGTAAGCCGCCCGTTAGCTGCCGTACGCACGCATGTACGGGAACGGGAAGGGAAAGCGGACACGAGGGTGACCGGATCACCCGGACGGACACCCGGAGCCGCGCCCGCGACCGAGGGTTAGCCTCGGGGTATGCCAGCCAGCCAGACCGCCGAACGACGCCCCTGGATCGTCGGGGTCTCCGGCGCGTCCGGCACGCCGTACGCCGCGGCCGTGCTGCGCGCGCTCCTCGGCGCGGGCGAGGCCGTGGACCTGATCGTCAGCCGGGCCGCCCGGCTGACCCTGCTCGACGAGACCGGCATCGGCCTGCGCGACGCGCACTGGCGCGACGATCTGCGCGCCTGGCTGGCCCGCGGCGCCGACGGCAAACCGGACACGTTCCCGCCGCCCGCCGCCCTCGACCCCGCCCGCGACGCCGACGCCGACGCCGACGTGGACCTGCTGCGGTACTGGCCGCCCCGCGACCTGGCCGCGGGCCCCTCCTCCGGCTCGTACCCGGCCCGCGGCATGCTGATCGTGCCGGCCTCCACCGACGCCGTGGCCGGGGTGGCACTCGGGCTGTCCAAGGACCTGCTGCAGCGCGCGGCCGGGGTGACGCTGAAGGAGCGCCGCCCCCTGGTGATGGCGGTGCGCGAGACGCCGCTGACCGGGCAGACGCTGCGCCACCTGGTGACGTTGCACGAGTCCGGGGCCGTGGTGCTGCCCGCCGCGCCCGCCTTCTACGCCGGTGCCACGCACATCCAGGATCTGGTGGACTTCGTGGCCGGACGCGCCCTGGACGCGGCCGGGATGACGGGGCACCACCTCTACCGCCGGTGGACCGGAGAGCTGGGCCGCCCCGGTGACCACCCCCACCACTCGTAGGTGGTGCATGGCGTATGCCTTAGATTCGTCTGTGCACACGACCCGGGGACGAGGAAAGGCTCAGCGCATGGACGCGGTGGACAGGCAGCTCATCCAAGCTCTGCGGGAGAACGGTCGGGCGTCCTACGCCGAGCTCGGCCGCCTCGTCGGCCTCTCGGGCCCCAGCGTCACCGACCGCATCAACCGGCTGGAGGCGGCCGGTGTGATCACCGGGTACCGCGCCACCGTCAACGCCCGCTCGCTCGGCCTCGGCGTCAGCGCGCTGATCGGCATCCAGCTCTCCGACGCGGTGGACCACGAGGAGGTCGCGGCGCGGCTGCGCGAGCTGACGGAGATCGAGGACTGCTGGTTCATCGCCGGTGACGACTCCTACATGCTGAAGGTCAGGGCCAGCGACGTGGACGGCCTGGAGCGCACCATCCGGCGGCTCTCCGGCACCCAGGGCGTCTCCCGCACCAGGACCACGATCGTGCTGTCCACGAAGTGGGAGAACCGGGTCGGCGAACTGCCCGGCGGCGCGGCGGCGTAGGCTCGACGAGGCTGGTCCTTCAGCTCACAGGCACAACGGGAGGCGAGACGCGGGATGGACGCGGGTCTGCAGCGAGAGCTTGAGCAGAAGGTCAGGGCGGGCGAGCGGCTCAGCCGCGAGGACGGCATCGCGCTGTACGAGTCCGACGACCTGGCATGGCTCGGCGGCCTGGCGCACGAGGTGCGCACCAGGCTCAACGGCGACGTCGTGTACTTCAACGTCAACCGCCACCTGAACATGACGAACGTGTGCACCGCCTCCTGCGCCTACTGCTCGTTCCAGCGCAAGCCGGGCGAGAAGGACGCCTACACGATGCGCATCGAGGAGGCCGTGCGGCTGGCCCGCTCCATGGAGGGCGACAACCTCACCGAGCTGCACATCGTCAACGGCCTGCACCCCACGCTGCCCTGGCGGTACTACCCGCGCTCGCTGCGCGCCCTGAAGGACGAGCTGGGCGACGCGGTCTCGCTGAAGGCGTTCACCGCGACCGAGATCCACCATTTCGAGACGATCTCGGGGCTGCCGGCCTCGGAGATCCTGGACGAGCTGATCGACGCCGGCCTGGAGTCGCTGACCGGCGGCGGCGCGGAGATCTTCGACTGGGAGATCCGCCAGCAGATCGTGGACCACCGCACCCACTGGGAGGACTGGTCCCGGATCCACCGGCTGGCGCACGAGAAGGGCCTGAAGACCCCGTGCACCATGCTCTACGGCCACATCGAGGAGCCCCGGCACCGGGTGGACCACGTGCTGCGGCTGCGCGAGCTGCAGGACGAGACCGGCGGCTTCCAGGTCTTCATCCCGCTGCGGTACCAGCACGACTTCGTGGACCTGAAGGACGGCAAGGTCCGCAACACGCTGCAGGCCCGCACCACGATGGCCTCCGGCGCCGAGTCGCTGCGCACCTTCGCGGTGTCCCGGCTGCTCTTCGACAACGTGCCGCACGTGAAGGTCTTCTGGGTGATGCACGGCGTGCAGACCGCCCAGCTCGCGCTCCAGCACGGCGCGGACGACATGGACGGCTCGGTCGTCGAGTACAAGATCACCCACGACGCGGACAACTACGGCACCCCGGACAAGCTGACCCGCGAGGATCTGCTGGAGCTGATCAGGGACGCCGGCTTCCGCCCGATCGAGCGCAACACCCGCTACGAGGTGGTGCGCGAGTACGACGGGCCCGACCCGGAGCGGCGCGAGTCGCCGCAGCCGATGCGGGTGTGAGGTGACGTGACCGCGATCACGCGGCGGCGGCTGCGCTACGTGCTGGACCCGGCGATGACGCCGCGCCTGCGGGACGGCCTCGCGGTGCTGTGGGCCGAGGTGGTCAACGCGGGCGGCGCGGTCGGCTTCCTGCCGCCGGTCACCCCGGAGGAGGTCGCGGCCGACCTGCGCAAGCACCTGGTCGGCGTGGCCGAGGGCGGCACCCGGCCGCTGGTCGGCTTCAGCGAGGCGGGCCGGCCGGTGGCCACCGCGTTCTTCGAGCTCAACGCGCACCGGCTGATGCGGCACTGGGTGTGGCTGAAGACGGTGATGGTGCACCCGGAGTGGCAGGGCCGCGGCACCGGCCGGGAGCTGATGGCCGCGGCCGCGTCGGCGGCCCGCGGCATGCCGGGCGTCACCGGGATACGGCTGACCTGCCGCGGCGGCATGGGGCTCGAACGCTTCTACGCCTCCTGCGGCTACACCGAGGTGGGCCGCGCGCCCGGCGCGATCCGGGTGGCCGAGGACGATCTGCGCGACGACGTCACGCTGTGGCTGCCGCTGGACGGCGACTGAGCGGCCTGTGTTTCACTGGGCTATCGAGGGAGGTTCCGGCATGAGCGACACCAGCACCCGGACGCGGCACGCGGCACTCCGGTACACGGCGATGCGGCTCGGCGTCTTCGCCGGCTGCTACGTGGCCATCGCGGTGCTCGCGTACGTCGGCGCCCTGCCCGAGGCGGTCGGCGCGGCCAACTCGCTGTGGATCGTGCTGCTGGCCATCGTGGTCTCGGCCCCGCTCAGCTTCGTCCTGCTGCGCCGCCAGCGGGACGCGATGTCCGAGCAGATCGTGCCGCACGTGGACCGGGCCAGGGAGCGCCTGCGCGCCAACCGCTCGATGGAGGACGAGGCCGACGACACGGCCCGGGCGTAGCGCGTAGCGCCTTTCCGGCGCGGCCGGCAGCCGGGGCCGGTGTGCCCGTCGGCCGCGGTATCGTCATCGCGGCTTCGCGCCGGGCGACGAGCGCTCCCGGCTCGCGGTGCGGCGAGCGGGAGCCCTCTGCCCGCCCGCGGGGCCAGCGGTCTCCTTCGGCGCCGCCCCTTGACGCCCTCCTGGCCCGCGCGGCTAGAACTGCCGGTCGAGGACGCCCTCGGAGCCGCTGTCCGGGTGGGTGCTGCTGATGTGGATGGAGTTCTCGCCCCGGGTCTGCACGACGTACTGGAAGTCGCCGCCGGCGCAGAACGTTGGGTCGGACCGCTCGGGGTCCATCCGCGCGTCGAGGACGATCTGCTCGTCGGTCACCTCGCGCAGCGTCAGCCGATCCACGCATTCGGTCAGCCCCAGGAAGAGGGTGCTGGTGGCGATGCCGACCCGATCGCCGATCCGGCCGGCCTCCAACTCGAAGGTCATGGTGCCGCCGTCGACCCCGGGCGGGATCGTGACGTTGCCCTGCCACCGTCCCACGTAGCGCTCGGGAAGGGCGGCGGGGAGCCTTGTCGGCTCCGTGGACTGGTCCGTCGTCGGCCCGCCGCTCCCGCCCTCGGCCCCGTCGTCGCCGGGCAGGAACACCGCGCCCGCGGCCAGCACCGCGGCGACGGCGACCAACGCGGCGACGACGGCGCCCAGCCGTCGCCTTCGCCCGCCGGAGGGCCGGTCGGACGGGCGGTGGGGCCGGTCCTGCGCCGGCGCTTCGGGCGGCGGGTAGCCGTACCCGGGCAGCGGCGGGGCCGGGTTGGCGCCGGCCGGCTGACCGCCGCCGGGCCGTGGCGGGCCGAAGCCGGGCGTCGGCGCGTCCCGGCCGGGGTTCGGATAGCCGTAGCCGGGGTTCGGCGGGCCGAAGCCGGGTGGTGGCGGGGAGGCGTACGGCGATCCCGCGCCCTGGGCGCCCGAGGCGCCGGGCCCGGGCGGCGCCGCCACGGCGGCGGACGACGCCATCCACTCGGACGACCCGGATGACCCGGACGAATCAGATGAGCCGGTCGCCCCAGGCCCTCCGCTGGCCGCGACGGGCTGGTCCGCCGACGCCGCCGACGACGACGGGACCGCCGGACCGCCGGGGGCCGGCGGCGGGGGACCGGTCGGCAAGACCTCCGCGTCCAGGAGCTCCACGGCGCGGCGGCTGACCGTCTCGACCACCGGCGCGGGCAGCCAGCCGGGCCGGATCAGCGTGGCCGCGCCCGAACCGTCCGCGCAGGCCCGCGCCGCCTCGTCGGGGGTGGGCCGCGCGGCCGGCTCCTTGGCCAGGCACGCGGCGATCACCTCGCGCAGCGGGCCCGCCGGTACCTGGTCCAGGTCGGGCTCCTCGTGCACCACCCGGTACAGCAACTGCGCCGCGCTGTCGCCGGGGAAGGGCTCCCGTCCGCTCGCCGCGAACGCCAGCACCGCGCCGTAGGAGAAGACGTCGCCGGCCTGCCCGGTCGGCTGTCCCTGCACCTGCTCGGGCGACATGTAGCCGGGCGAGCCCACCGCGACGCCGGTGGCGGTCAGCACCGCCGACGAGTCGGTGGCCCGCGCGATGCCGAAGTCGATCAGCCGCGGCCCGTCCAGGGCCAGCAGCACGTTCGACGGCTTGACGTCGCGGTGCACCAGGCCGCTGGCGTGCACCGCGGCCAGCGCCTCCGCCAGGCCGGCGCCCAGCGCCCGCACCGTCGGCACGGGCAGCGGACCGTGGTCGCCGACCGCCCGCTGGAGATCGGGGCCCGCCACGTAGCCGGTGGCCACCCACGGCAGGTCCGCGTCGGGGTCGGCGTCCAGCACGGGGGCGGTCCAGGCGCCGCCAACCCGGCGCGCCGCCGCCACCTCGCGGGCGAAACGCGACCGGAACCGCTCGTCCACCGCGAAGTGCGGGTGCACCACCTTGACCGCGACCGTCCGGCCGCCGGCGCTGCGCCCGAGGTACACCCGGCCCATGCCGCCGCGACCCAGCCGGCCCAACAGCCGGTAGGGGCCCATCGCGGAGGGATCGTCTGGGGACAGCGGCTCCATGGCCGTCAGCCTACGGCGATCAGCGCGCCGGGCGGTCCGGGTCCTGGGAGCCGAGCAACTGCACCCGGGGCACGGGCCCGCCGTCGCCGATCCGGCGGGCGAACTCCTCGACCCCGGCGAGCTGACGCGGCCCCAGCCGGAAGTCCAGCGTGGTGAAGTAACGCTCCAACACGTCCACGCCGAACGTCTCCCAGCGCGCCGCCTGTTCCGCGACCTTGCCGACCTCGTCGAGGGACAGGTCGCGGGAGGCGAGGAACGCCTCGTGCACCTCGCGCACGGTCTCCGGGCGGTCGCGCAGGTAGTCCCGCCGCACGCCCCAGAGCGCGAAGACGAACGGCAGCCCGGTCCACTCGTGCCACATCCGCCCCAGGTCGTGCACCTCCAGGCCGAGCCGGGGCGCGTCGTGCAGGGAGGCGCGCAGCGCGGCGTCGCCGATCAGCACGGCCGCCTCGGCCTCCTGCATCATCAGGCCGAGGTCGGGCGGGCAGACGTAGTAGTCGGGGGTGACGTCGTACCGCTCGGCGAGCAGCAGCCGCGCCAGGCGCACGGACGTACGTGAGGTGGAGCCCAGCGCGACGCGCGCCCCGTCGAGCCGGTCGAGCGGCTGCTGGGAGACGATGACGCAGGACATCACGGGGCCGTCGCAGCCCACGGCGATGTCCGGCAGCGCGACCAGCTCGTCGGCGTGCCGCAGGTAGTCCACGAGGGACACCGGGCCGATGTCGAGCGCCCCGTTCACCAGCTGCTCCCCGAGCCTTTCCGGGGTGTCCTTGCTGAGCTCCAGGTCCAGCAGGCTGCCCGTGCGGGCCAGGCCCCAGTACAGGGGGAGGCAGTTGAGAAACTGGATGTGACCGACACGAGGGCGGCTTGGAGGGTTAGGGCTCACTCCAGGGAGGGTACGCCTGTGTTCGTGCGAGCCAGCGGTCGGGGATGCGACCTCCCCAGGGTCCTGCCTGTGGGTGATCTCTGCCCTTCCGGCCGTGAAAGCACCGTGCTAGGCTCGCGAGGAGTTGCAGTTTGGTTTCCCTTGCAGTACGAGCCTGCGGAGCATGTGACCGCGGGCTTTCGTCGTTTTCAGGCTTCATGCACAATTCATGCAGGTTCTGGAGCAGGGCGACCCTTTCAGGCCCAGGGAGGGCTTAATGGCTACCGGAACCGTCAAGTGGTTCAACGCCGAAAAGGGCTTTGGATTCATTGCCCAGGACGGCGGAGGCCCTGATGTCTTCGTCCACTACTCCGCTATCAACGCCACTGGTTTCCGCTCGCTCGAGGAGAGCCAGGCGGTGACCTTCGACGTCACCCAGGGTCCGAAGGGTCCGCAGGCTGAGAACGTCACCATCGTCTGAGCCACCGCTCGGTCGTTGCGCCACCAGGGAGCCCTCGCCAACCGGCGGGGGCTCCCGCATGTCGTCGGGCGCATGTCGTCGGGCGCCTGTCGGCCGGGCTCAGGAGCCCGCGGGCTCCCGGCCCGGCAGCGCGAACGCGGTGGCCAGCCGGGCCGCCAGGGTCTCGGGCCCGATGCGGCCGTCCACCTCGACGACGGGCAGCCCGAGCGCCGTGGCCTGGTGCCTGACCTCCGCGTCCCACAGGGCGTCGCGGGCCAGCCTGCGCTCCAGCATGACCGCCGGGTCGGCGTCGCCCCAGTTCGCGCGCGCCCGGTCCGGATCGGCGTAGCGGCGGCCCAGCGCCTGGCGCCGGAACTCCGAGGTCGGCAGCAGGAAGGCGGCGAACTCCGGGCGCGGCAGCAGCGGCGCGACCTCGCGGGGGAGGACACGGAAGTCGTCCACCAGCACCGGCCGGTCGGCCGGCAGCGCGAGCAGGTCCTCCACCACGAACGGGAACGTCTCGCCGTGCAGGCTGGGCATGGCGGCGAAGACCTCCTCGGGGGTGGGCTCCAGCCACTTCTCGGTGGGCGTCCGGGTGACCAGCCCGTGCAGCAGCGGCTGGCGTTCGGGCGTGGCCCGGTGCGCGTAGCCGGCCTCGCCGCGGTCCCCGTCGTAGACGGTGACGGCGTGGTCGCGGGCCAGCAGCGCGGTCACGGTGCTCTTGCCCGTGCCGGTGCCGCCGGCGATCCAGCGGACGTGGGCGAGGCGTTCGGCGAGGGATCCGTCGGCGGGCCGGTCAACGGGCATACAGGCGTTCCACCTCGTCGGCGTAGTCGTGCAACACCGCTGTGCGGCGCAGTTTGAGAGAGGGTGTCAGATAGCCCGAGTCGATGGTGAAGTCGCGCGGCAGCACCAGGAAGCGGCGGATGGACTCGGGCGTGGACACCAGGGCGTTGGCGTCGTCGACCGCGCGCTGGAGGTGGCGCAGCAGCTCCGGATCCCGCACCAGCCGCTCCAGCGGGTCGTGCAGGTGGCCGCTGACCTGCCGCCAGTGCGCGAGGCCGTCCGGGTCCAGGGTGAGCAGAGCGGTGAGGTACGGGCGGTTGTCGCCGACCACCAGGCACTGGCCGACCAGCGGGTGGGCGCGCAGGCAGTCCTCCAACGGGGCGGGCGCGACGTTCTTGCCGCCCGAGGTGATGATCAGGTCCTTCTTGCGCCCGGTGATGGTGAGGTAGCCGTCCTCGTCCAGGGAGCCGAGGTCGCCGGTCGCCAGCCAGCCCTCGGGATCGGTGACGGGCACCACCTCGCGGCGTTCCCCGTCCCAGTAGCCGGAGAACACCTGGGGGCCGCGCAGCAGCACCTCGCCGTCGGGCGCGATGCGCACCGCCGTCCCGGGCAGCGGCCAGCCGACGGTGCCCATCCGCTGGGCGTTCGGCGGGGTGATGGTGGCGGCCGCGGTGGTCTCGGTGAGGCCGTAGCCCTCGTAGACGGCGATGCCGGCGCCCTCGTAGAACGCGGACAGCCGGCCGCCCAGCGGCGACCCGCCGCACACCACCTGCTTCACCCGGCCGCCGAGCGCCGCCCGCACCCGGCGGTAGACCAGCGCGTCGTAGAGCGAACGGGTCGCGCGCAGCGCGAGTCCCGGCCCTGAGCCCGTGCCGTGCTGCTCCGCCTCGGCCGCTGCGCCGTAGCGCCTGGCGATCCTGGCGGCACGGTCGAAGGAACTGGCCCGGCCCATCTTCTCGGCCATCGCCCGGCCGGTGTTGTAGACCTTCTCCAGCAGGTACGGGATGGCGAAGAGGAACGTGGGCTGGAAGCCGGCGAGGTCGGCGAGCAGGTCCTCGGTGCGGATGCTCGGCGCGTGGCCCAGCCTGACCCGGGCGCGGACGCAGCCGATCGCGACGATCCGGCCCAGCACGTGGGCCAGCGGCAGGAAGAGCAGGGTGGAGGCCGGCTCGTCGGTCACCTCGCGGAAGATCGGGTAGAGCAGTTCGATGGCGTTGTCGACCTCGGCGAAGAGGTTGCCGTGGGTGATGACGCAGCCCTTGGGGTCGCCGGTGGTGCCCGAGGTGTAGATCAGGGTGGCGGCCAGCCAGGGCGCGAGCAGCGCGCGGCGCTCGGCGACGGCCGAGTCGGGGACGGTGCGGCCGGCGGCGGCGATATGGGCGATGGCGGAGCGCTCGCCGCCGGAGAACGCGGTGAGCTGCCACAGGTGTTCCAGGTCCGGCAGCTCGTGCCGCAGCGAGATCAGCGTCCTGGCCTCCTCGACCCGCTCCACGACGCAGGCGCGCACCTCGGCGTCGCGGAGGATCCAGGCCACCTGGTGGCTGGAGGAGGTGGGGTAGATGGGCACGGTGATCAGCCCGGCGGCCCACGCGGCGAAGTCCAGCAGCGTCCACTCGTAGCGGGTGCGGGACATGATGGCGAGCCGGTCGCCCGGTTTCAGCCCGTGCGCGATCAGCCCCTTGGCGACGGAGAGCACCTCGGAGGCGAACTCCGCGCAGCTGACGTCCCGCCAGGTCCCGTCCTGCTCCTTGCGGCTGAGCACGACATCGTCCGGCGCGTGGCGCGCGTTGAAGAACGGGATGTCGGCGAGGCTGCCCTCCTCGATGGGAGACGCGAAGGCCGGAACGTACGCCTGGGTGACGCGGCCGTTCTCGGTGCTCAGTTGGGGACGGACGACGGACGGGGACGCGGTGGTGGCCTGGACGTGGGTGTCCGACACGGGCCCTCCCTCCCGGTGCGGCTGACGTGCTGGGACGGCGGCTGCCGCGCATTCTGCCGCCGGAGGCACGCTTGTGCGGGGTCCCTTACCAGCACCTTCACGAGACCGCCACCTGTGCGGAATCGTCGGTTATCGGTCGAATGGCTTCACCAAACAGTCACAAGCAAACCTCTAGAAACATTTCAATGCACGCGAAAGGGTTCTGCCGTGGGCACCTCCTGGCCCGCGTCCCCCCAGAACGCGGCGCCCTCGCTGTCGAGCACACCCGTTTCCGGTGAGGGCGCCGCATAACCCGGGGCCGGCCCACGCTCGTTCGCCGATTCGCCGATTCGCCGGTCGGACGTCGCGGACCGCTGGTATCAATGCGGTGCCAGCCGTCATCCCCGAAGGAGGCAGGGCTTCCGCCCGTTCCCCATGCAGCAACGCCCCCGCAGGCGCTCCCGTCCACGGTCCCGACTCGTCGCCCCGCTGGCCGCCGGCCTCGCGCTCACCCTCGGCGGCACCCTCGCCTGGAACGCCGCGGCCGACGGCGACGCGACCGCCGACCTCGCCGCCTCGATCGACGAGATACTCGCCGACCCACGCCTGGACGGCGCCCACGCCGGCGTCGTCGTGCTGGACGCCGCGACCGGCGAGACGCTCTACGACCACGAGGGCGCGGACCGGCTGACGCCCGCCTCCAACGCCAAGCTGCTCACCTCGGCCGCGGCCGTGGACACGCTCGGCGCCGACTACCGGTACGTCACCGACCTCGCCACCGACGGGACGGTGACCGGCGGGACCCTCGCCGGCGACCTGTACCTGCGCGGCAGCGGCGACCCGACGATGCTCGCCGAGGACTACGACGCGCTCGCCGCGGACCTGGCCGCCGCGGGCGTCACCGAGGTCAGCGGCGACCTGGTCGCGGACGACACCCGCTTCGACGACGTCCGGCTCGGCACCGCCTGGGCGTGGGACAGCGAGTCGGACTACTTCGCGGCCCAGACCTCCGCGCTGACCCTGGCGCCCGACACCGACTACGACTCAGGGAACGTCTACCTGGAGACCTCACCCGGTGCCACCGAGGGCGACAAGCCGCAGGTGACCATGCAACCGGCCAACGACTACGTGACCCTCGTCAACGAGGCCACCACCGTCGCCGCCGGCGAGGACAACACCCTGAACATCACCCGCGAGCACGGCACGAACACCATCGTGATCAGCGGACAGGTGCCCGCCGACGCCGGCACCACCCAGACCTGGAACCCGGTCTGGGAGCCCACCGGCTACGCCGCCGCGGTCTTCGCCGACGCGCTGGCCGCGCACGGCATCGGGCTCGCCGGCGACACGGTGCTGGGGCGCGCGACGCCGGCGGACGCCGAGGTGCTGGCCAGCCACGAGTCGATGACGCTGGCCGAGCTGCTGGTGCCGTTCCTCAAGCTGTCGAACAACATGCACGCCGAGGCGCTGGTGAAGACCCTGGGCCACGAGGCCGGCGGCGCCGGCACCTGGGACGCCGGGCTCGACGTCGTCGAGGCGTACGCGGACGGGCTGGGCGTGACGGCCGGCAGCTACCTCCAGGTGGACGGCTCCGGGCTGTCCCGGATGAGCACCGTGTCCCCCGAATCCCTCGCCACGCTGCTGGTCGAGGTGCGGGACGAGCCCTGGTTCGACGCCTGGTACGAGGCGCTGCCCATCGCCTGCCAGCCGGACCGGCTGACCGGGGGCACGCTCCGCACCCGGATGTGCGACACCCCGGCTTCAGGCAACGCGCACGCCAAGACCGGCTCGCTCACCGGCGCGAGCGGGCTGTCCGGCTACGTCACCGCGGCGGACGGCCGCGAGCTGGTCTTCAGCATCCTGTTCAACGACCACCTGGGCGCGGCGCCCACCGACCTCCAGGACGCCATCGTCGCCACCCTGGCCGGCGACCAGTCCGAACCGGCCCAGACCAGGACCCACGAGGCCGACCCGGCCACGGAGCCGGCCACGCTGGACCTGGAGTGCAGCTGGCTGAAGCCGGCGGCCACCTGCTGAGCGCTTGCCGCGCGACATCCGGAAGAACCCCGGCCCGTCCGACGGGCGACGAGGCCTCCGCCTGGGACGCTGTGGCGAGCGCGCCGCGCCGGAGGCATGTGTCGGCAGTCGCGCCGCTGCGCGGACGCCTACGGGGTTCGCGGCGAACGGGGCCGCCGCGCTGGCCAGTGTGAGGCTGGTGCCCCCTGTGCGCGGCGATTCGCCGCCGCGCACAGGGGGCGTGGCTACGCCCGCCACGCGCCGGGGGCGCGGGGCGTCGGCCCGTCCGAGGGGCGACGAGGCCTCCGGCCCGGGCCCCTGCGGCAAGCGTCCCCGCGCCGGAGGCGCCGGGTCCGGGCCTGGCCGGGGTGCTGGCCCGGGCGCGTGCCATGATCTGGCCCGTGGCGCGGGACTCCTTGCCGGCAGGCGGGGCCGCGCCGGGGGCGTCGCGTTTGCAGGCACCCGTGACGCCGCTTGGCCCACGTGTGGCCGGGCCGGGCCGGGCGATGGCCTGGCCGCGTGGTGTGCACCGGCCCCGCGGCGCGGGGTCCTGCGGCAAGCAGGGCCGCGCCGGAGGCGCCGCGGGCGGGCGCGGTCGGGGGCAGCGTGCCGCAGGCACCACGTACGCTGGTTCGGTCGTCGTCGTGCCGGAGGGACCGTACATGTCCGAGAGCCTGGGAAGCGCTGACCTTCAGACCGTGCTGGACCGCGCCGCCGCCGGGGGGCGGATCACCGCGGACGAGGCGCTCGCGCTCTACCGCTCCGCGCCGATGCACGCCCTCGGGCGGGCCGCCGACGCCGTCCGGCGCCGCCGCTACGCCGGCACCGAGCACATCGCGACCTACATCATCGAGCGGAACATCAACTACACCAACGCCTGCGTCACCGCCTGCAAGTTCTGCGCGTTCTACGCCGCGCCGAAGAGCGAGGACGTGTGGACCAGGGACCTGGACGACATCCTGCGCCGCTGCGCGGAGACCGTCGCGCTCGGCGGCACCCAGATCATGTTCCAGGGCGGCCACCACCCGGACTACGGCGTCGAGTACTACGAGAGCCACTTCGCGGCGATCAAGCGGGAGTTCCCGCAGCTGGTGATCCACTCGCTGGGCGCCTCCGAGGTGGCGCACATGGCGCGGATCTCCGGGGTCGGCCACGAGGAGGCGATCTCCCGGCTGAAGGCGGCGGGGCTCGACTCGTTCGCCGGCGCGGGCGCCGAACTGCTGCCGGCCCGCCCGCGCACCGCGATCGCCCCGCTGAAGGAGTCCGGCGAGGAGTGGCTGGCGATCATGGAGACCGCGCACCGGCTGGGCGTGGAGTCCACCACGACGATGCTGATGGGCACGGGCGAGACCAACGCCGAGCGCATCGAGCACCTGCGGATGATCCGCGACGTGCAGGACCGCACCGGCGGCTTCCGCGCCTTCATCCCCTACACCTACCAGCCGCAGAACAACAAGCTGCGCGGCCAGACCCAGGCGACCCTCTTCGAGTACCTGCGGATCATCGCCGTGGCCCGGCTCTTCCTGGACAACGTCGCCCATATCCAGGGCTCCTGGCTGACCACGGGCAAGGACGTGGGCCAGCTGTCGCTGCACTACGGCGCGGACGACCTCGGCTCGGTGATGCTGGAGGAGAACGTGGTCTCCTCGGCCGGCGCCAAGCACCGCTCCAACCTGCTGGAGCTGATCCACCTGATCCGCGCCGCCGGCCGGGTCCCGGCCCAGCGGGCGACCACGTACGAGCACCTGGTGGTGCACGAGGACCCCGCCGACGACCCGGTGGACGAGCGGGTGGTCTCCCACCTGTCGTCCACCGCGATCGAGGGCGGCACCGCTCACCCCGAGCTGAAGCTGCTCGACGCGAACGCGGGCTGATCCGTCAGCCGATCCGTCAGCCGATCCGCTAGTCGAACAGCCGGTTGAGCTCCCTGTTCATGCCGACCAGGGAGTCGACCGGCCGTTGTCCCGACATCACCGCCTCCATGCCGGCCGTGAGGGTGGTGATGACGTCGGCGGGGTGCTCGGTGACCGGGAAGAGCATCGTCGTGTCGTTCTCGACGTGCGTCATGAACGGCGACACGTCGATGCCCTCGTCGGCGAACGCCTGCTCCGCGACCTCGGCGGCCTCGGTGATGGCGGGGAAGACGACGTGGTGCTCGGCCACCACCTGCTGGCACTCCAGCGACCCCAGGTACTTCACCCAGCGCCACGACTCCTCCGGGTGTTCGGTGCCGGCGTAGATGGAGTCGGACAGGCCGTTGAACATGCTGGCCCGCTCGCCCGAGGGGCCGACGGGGGTGGGGGCGATGCCGGCGTTGAGGTCGGTGCCGAAGACGGTGCCGGTCATCCAGGAGCCGTTGGTGGCCATGGCGGTGTTGCCGGCGGCGAGCTGGTCGGCCCAGTTCACGCCCTCCTGGGCCTCCCAGGAGGGCATGTAGCCCTTGTCGACCAGGCCGCGCCACCAGGCGATGGTGTCCAGGAACTCCTGGTCGCCGTAGTTGTAGCTGGTGCCCCAGGGGTTGGTGTCGGTGGGCAGCCAGCCGGTGGAGGCGGCGTACATCGACCACTGGGTCTGGCCGTGGCTGGTGCCGCCGGACTCCTCCATCCACAGGCCGTAGGTCTCGACGTTGTTCTTGTCGAAGCCGGGTTCGTCGCCGCGCACTCCGTTGGCGTCGACGGTGAGGTGGGCGATGACGTCCTCGTAGCTGCCGCCGTCGTCGGGGTTCCAGGTGAGGTTGTTCATCTGGTCCTCGGTGATGCCGGCCTCGGCGAGCATGTCCTTGTTGTAGAAGATCGCCACGGCGTCGAAGTCCTTGGGCAGGCCGTAGCGTTTGCCGTCCGGGCCCATCCACAGGTCGGCCAGGCCGTCCTGGTAGACGCTCAGGTCGACGTTGTCGCGTTCGATGTACTCGTCCAGCGGCAGGATCTGCTCCCGCGTCACCCAGTCGGGGAAACGCGTCAGGTGGTCGGTGAAGACGTCCGGCGCGGACTCCGAGACCATGCCCAACGCCAGCGTCGACCAGTAGAAGTCCCAACCCCGCTGGTCGAAGCGGATGTCGATGTCCGGATTCGCCCGCTCGAAGTCCTCCGCGCATTCCTGGTACGCCGGAAGCTGGTTGGTGTCCCACAGCGCGTAGGTGATCGTGGTCGGACCGCCCGCGCCGGTGACCTCCCCGCAGCCGGCCAGCGTCAGGCCGGCCACCGCCGCGCCGGCGGCGACCACCCGGAGGCGTTTGGTGCGCATTCCCACGGCTCAGCCCTCACTTTCCGCCGGTGAACTGGATGGAGTCGACGATCCTGCGCGCGAAGACCATGAAGAGCAGCAGGGTGGGGATGGCGGCGATCAGGCTCGCGGCCATCAGCCCGGCCCAGTCGGGGCCGGTCGCCGGGGTGGAGCCGCGGAACGCGTTCAGCGCCACGGTGAGCACCCGCACCTGCTCCTCCTGGCCGACGAGCTGCGGCCAGAAGAACTCGTTCCACGCGTTGATGAAGGTCAGGATTCCCAGCGTGATCAGCGGTCCGGCGCTGGACGGCAGGATGATCCGGAAGAAGATCCGGAAATAGCCCGCCCCGTCGATCATCGCGGCCTCCTCCATGTCCCGGCTGATGCCGAGGAAGAACTGCCGCAGGAAGAACACCGCGAACGGCGTCATGAAGAAGTACGGCGCCACGATGGCCGGGAAGGTGTTGAGCAGACCGAGGTTCTTGATCAGCTCGAAGTTCGGCAGCAGCGTGAACACCGGCGGGATCATCAGGGCGCTGATGAAGAGGAAGAACACCTTGTCGCGGCCGGGCCAGCGCAGCCGGGCGAAGGCGTAGGCCGCCATCGCGCAGAAGAAGACCTGCCCAAGGGTGATGACCGTGGAGACGATCAGCGAGTTGCGCAGGTAGGTCCAGAAGGCCAACGAGGCGCCGGCCCCGCCCTCGGCGAGCGCCTCCTCGGTGGTGGCGGTGCCCAGCACGCGCTCCAGCGGCCCCCAGGTGAAGTCCGCGGGCAGCGCCGAGTGGGGGTCGGTGAAGAGCGACCGGTTGTTGGACAGGGCGGTGCGCAGCATCCACAGGAACGGCGCCACGGTGACGACGATGATCAGGAAGAGCGCCACCCAGGCGAGCACCCGGCCGGGGCGGAACCCGCGGCGGGTCGGCCCGACGGGTCGGGCCCGGGCGGGCACCGGCTCGGGCGCCGCGGTGGGCTTCGGTATCACGGTGGTCATGGCTTCGCCTCCGTCACGCCTGGTCCGACTCACCGGCGCGCATCAGCTTGAGCTGTGCGAACGCCACCCCGGCGAGGATGAGGAAGAGCACGACCGCGATCGCCGACGCGTAGCCCATGTCGAAGCGGGTGAACGCCTGGTCGTAGATGTAGTACTGGACGACGCGGGTGGCATCCACCGGGCCGCCCTGGGTGGCCACCGCGACGGTGTCGAAGATCTGCCAGGAGCCGATCACGGTGATGATCAGCACCATCGCGAGCACCGGCCGCAGCAGCGGCAGCGTGATGCGGAAGAAGATGCGGACCTCGCTGGCGCCGTCCACCGCGGCCGCCTCGTAGACGTCCCGGTTGATCATCGTGAGCCCGGCGAAGATCAACAGCGCGGTGTAGCCCATGTGCCGCCAGACGTTGACCAGCGCGATGGTCGGGATCGCCATGTCCGGGTCGCCGAAGAAGCCCTGTGGGTCGACGCCGACCCAGCCGAGCATCTCGTTGAGGATGCCGAGGTTGAAGTCGGCCATCCAGTACCACAGCAGCGCCACCACCACGTTGGACACCAGGTACGGCAGCAGGATGATGCCGCGGATCACGACGGAGCGGGTGAGCCGGTGGATCAGCACGGCCAGCAGTAGCGCCACGACGGTCTGCACGCCGATGTTGATCAGCACGTACTGGAGCGTCACCCAGAGGGAGTTCCAGAAGACGTCGTCGGCGAGCAGCCGGTCGTAGTTGTCGAGCCCCGTGAACTCCGGGGCGGTGAGCAGGTCGTAGTCGGTGAAGCTCAGGTAGATGCCACGCACCATCGGCCAGGCGAAGAACACGAGGAAGCCGAGCGCGGCGGGGGCGAGGAAGACGAAGGCGACCCTGGCCTCTCGTTTGCGCCAGCTGGGCGCCTCGCGGGCCTCGTTGGGCACGCTTCGGGGTTTTCGGACGCCACCGACGTCCCGGGCGGCAGGTATGGTCGCCACGCACGCACCTCCTTGTTCCAACGTGAGCGAAAATGTTGTCGCCCGAGCGGTGGGTGTCAAGGAGTGGTGGAGCGAGCTTTACCGCAGCGTTATGGACCGGGGCAACGGAAATAATTCGCCGCAGAACACCCCCGGACGGGATCAATTCGACGCCGATTCGACGTGCTGGCTAGTCCGTGATGACGGCGCAGATGAACTCCTCGCCGCCGTGCACGCCCCACACGTAGTAGTACGTGGTGTCGGCCGGGTCACCGGTGCAGACGCGGTCGTCCGGATCCGCGGGCGAGGAGTAGTACCCGGTGATCCGCAGGATCTGGTCGCCCTCCTCGGGCACGTCGTCGGTGTCGCACGGCCAGACCGTGTCCAGCCGGGCCGACACCACCTCGCCGGAACCGTCCGGCTGCCCGGGGAAGCACTGTTCCGCGCGGTACCGCCGGCTCAGGCACAGCGCGACGTGGTCCCGGTGGTAGTCGCTGTAGTGCGACCACTCGGTGCTGCTCCCGTCCGAGGCGCAGCGCGGCGCGATGCCCCCGTCCGTCACGGTGTAGAACGCGTCGACCCGCTCGCAGTCGGTGACCTCGGGCAGTTGGTCGCCCCAGCCGAAGCCGCCGTAGTAGTTGCGCAGGCAGCTGCCGGTGCCGACGCTCAGCAGCGCCTGCGCCGTCGCGTCGGGTGCGGTCGGGCTGGCGGTGCTCTGGGACTGCGGACCGGTCGAGCCGCCGGAGCCCGTCGCGTCGTTCGCCGTCTGGGAGAGGAGGAAGCCGAAGGCCAGGGCGCCGGCGAGGAACCACAGGCACCCTGACCCGCCGCCCCGTTGCGATCGCTCGCTCACCGGTCCCCCCACTGAAGATGAGAGTTAGCTGGCGGCGAGTATCCCAACGGGGCCGCGGCAGCGTCTACGGCGTCGAGCCCGCGCGCGGAGGCTCGGGGCCGACCACGGGGGTCCATTCGCGCACCCCCGCCACCGTCACGCCCGGCGTGCGGTAGTAGGGATCCGCTTCCATGATCCGGTCCAGCGCGGGCCGGTCCGCGTCGAAGACCAGCAGCGCGCCGGTGTCGTCCGCCCAGGGCCCGGCCGCCACCAGCCGGCCCTCGGCGTGCAGCCGGGCCAGCACCTCCCGGTGCGCGGGGCGGGCGGCCAGCCGGGCCGGCGAGGGGTCGGGTGCGAAGGTCAGTTCCACGATCAACATGCGCCGGAGACTACGGTCGGGTGCGTGAGCCCGTCCGTATCACGTGATACATCCGCCGCCCCGACCGCCGAGCCCGGGGACGGGCCCTGGTCCGCGCTGCGCGCCGTGCCGCTGCTGGCCGGCGTGCCGGAGGACCGGCTCCGCGCCCTCTGGGCGGCCGCGTCGCCGCGCCGTCTCCCCGCCGGGCAGACCCTCCGGCACGCCGGCGATCCCGCCACCCACCTGCTGATCCTCCTCGACGGCCGGATCGCGGCCGCCACCACCACCGCCACCGGCCGCGCCGTCCGGCACGGCGAGTGGGCCGCGCCGTGCGCGCTCGACAAGGTCGCCGTGATCGACGGCGGCGGCCACACCGCCAGCCTCACCGCGCTCGTCCCGTGCACCGTCCGCGCGTTGCCGCGCGACCGTTTCCTGGCGCTGGTGGACGACGCCCCGGCCGTCCGCGGCCACGTGCTCCGCGTACTGGCCACGGCCGCCCGGCGCGGCCAGGACCGTTTCGCGGCGGCCGCCACGCTCCCCGCGGCGGCCCGGATCGCGGCCTGGCTGCTCGACCAGGCCACGGCCACGGCGAGCACCACCATCCCGCTCCCCGGCGGCACCCAGCAATCCCTGGCCGACCTGCTGGGCATCACCAGGGTCACCGTCAGCCGCACCCTCGCCCACCTCCGCCACACCGGCCTCATCACCACTGACCGCCACACCCACACCATCCACATCCAGGCCCCCGAACTCCTCGAACTCCACGCCACGCCCGGCTGACCGGCCGGGCTCGGCCCGCCGGGCGGGGCATCACCCCCGGTGGGTGCCCGGGGTGTGGCCGAAGGTGCGGCGGAAGGTGTCGATGAAGGCGCTGGCCGAGGACCAGCCGCAGCGGTGGGCCACCGTGGTCACGGGGGTGCCCTCGGCCAGCAGCACCAGGGCGTGGGAGAGACGCAGTTGGGTGCGCCACTGCGGGAACGTCAGGCCCAGGTCGGCCCGGAAGAGCCGGGACAGGGTGCGTTCGCTCGCCCCGACCTGCCGGCCCAGGGCGGCCAGGGTGCGGTTGTCGGCCGGATCGGCGAGCAGCGCCTCGCAGACCGCGCGGAGCCGCGGAGCGGTGGGCGTGGGCAGGTGCAGCGCCGGCAGCCGGGGCGCGGCCCGCAGCTGGTCGAGCAGCACCGCCCGCAGCCGTCCCCGTTCCGGGCTCTCGTCGTGCGGGGCGCGGGTGTAGGCGAGGATCAGCTCCCGCAGCAGCGGGTCGACGGCCAGCACCGCCGGTCCGTCGCCGCCGGTCGGGTCGTCGGCCGCGGGCAGGCCGACCAGGTGCAGTTCGAGCCCGTCGTGGGTCTGGTGCGCGTGCACCGTGCCGGCCGGGACCCAGATGGCGCGGGTGGCCGGGGCGATCCACGACCCGGCGTCCGTGGTGATGGCCAGTACCCCGCGGGCGGCGTAGACGAGCTGGTGGTCGTCGTGCCGGTGCGCGTCGATGGCCGCTCCCGGCGCCAGCCACTGGGCGCGGGTCGGCGCCACCGGCTCGTGGCGGATATCCGTCATCACGTGGCAGTTTATCGGAAGCGCGACAACGTGCCCGGCGGTGAACATGACCAGATGCGACGGAACCGACCGATCGTCCTGCTGGCCGTCGGCCACGGCTGCGTGGACGTCTACCAGGGTGCCGTGGCCGCGCTCATCCCCTTCTTCGTCGCCGAGCGCGCGTACGGCTACGCGACGGCCTCGGGCATCGTGCTCGCCGCCTCCCTGCTGTCCTCGGTGGCGCAGCCGCTGTTCGGCGCGCTCACCGACCGCCGGGCGCTGCCCTGGCTGCTGCCCGTGAGCACGGTGTGCGGCGGGCTGGGCATCGCGCTGTGCGGCCTCGGCGAGTCGTACGCGTTGACGCTCGTCCTGGTGGCCCTGTCCGGCCTCGGCGTCGCCGCCTACCACCCCGAGTCCGCCCGGGTCGCGCGCCTCGCCAGCCGGGGCAGCCACACCGGGATGGGCTGGTTCTCCCTCGGCGGCAACCTCGGCTTCGCCGCCGCGCCCCTGCTGGTGGCCGCCGTGGTCGGCGCGGGCGGGCTGCGCCTCTCGCCGCTGCTGGTGGTGCCGGCGCTCGCCGGCGGCGTGCTGTGCCTGGCGGCGCTGCGCGCCCTGCACGCGATGCCCGGCGGCCCACGGCCGGGCACCGGCGCCGACGGGGGCACGGCCGCCGGCACCGACACCGGCGTCGCGGTCGACGACGTCCGCTCGTTCGTGCGGCTGTCGCTGGCGGTGGTCTGCCGCTCCGTCACGTTCGTCGGCCTGAGCACGTTCGTCGCCGTCTACGCCGAGCAGCGCACGGGCGGCGGCACGGCGGCGGGCTCGGCCGCGCTGTTCGTGTTCTACGCCGGCGGCGCGGTCGGCACCGTCCTGGGCGGCGCCCTGGCCAACCGCTGGCGGCGGGTCACCGTGGTGCGCGGCTCCTATCTGGTGGCCGTCGCCGCCGTCGCCGGCACCGTGTTCGTCCCCGGCCCGGCGATCTACGTCTTCGTGGCGCTGACCTCCGCCGGCCTCTACGTGCCGTTCTCGCTCCAGGTCACCCTGGGCCAGGACTATCTGCCGTCCCGCGTCGGCACCGCCAGCGGGATCACCCTCGGCCTGACGGTCAGCGTCGGCGGCCTCGCCAGCCCCGCGATCGGCGTCCTCGCCGACGCCACGTCGCTGCGCCTCGCCCTGGCCCCGCTGGTCGTCATGCCGGCGCTGGCCTGGCTCGTCATCCGCACCCTGCCCGAGCCCGCCCTGCCGGAGCCGACCGGCCGACCGGACCGCACGGGCCGGACGCGTCCGACGCGTCGGACGGGCCGCGGGCTGGAGTCGCCGGCCGGGGGAAACAGCGGTGCAATGGGGGCATGACGGATGTGCGGGATTCGATCGAGCTGTGGACGACCAGACTGCTGGAGCTGGCCGAGGGCGGGCTGGACGAGGACGAGGCGCGGGCCCTGGTCGCGGAGATCCACGAGGCGGCGGTGAGCGCGCAGGAGGAAGGCCTCGCGACCCTGGAGGCGGAACGCGAGGAGTGACGGCCGCCCCTCGGTCCCCGCGCCCGACCCGGTACGCAGCCGACGCAGCCCAGGAACGCAGCCCGGGGCCCGGGCCGGATCGCGAGGAAGTGGGCGGGACTTAGGAGCCGGAAGGGGTGCCGGAGGGGGCGAGGAAACCGAGGAGCCCGCCGAGCAGGTCGGCCGGGAGGTCGTCCGCCGAGGCGCCGTCCGCCAGCGGGCCGGTCAGCAGCTCCGTGCTGAGCGGCTGGAAGTCCGCGATCTGGGTGTTCGCGGAGTTGTTCAACGGGTCGGTGCTGGAGTTGGACAGGGGGTTGAGCGGCAGGTCGAGGGCCGGGCCGAGGGCCGAGGTGGTGGCGCCCGAAAGCGTGCCGAAGGTGCCCGAGACCACGTCGGACAACACCGGCACCGAGCTCGCGCCGAGGTCGCTCGGCAGCACCTCAGCCGAGGCGCCGCCGGCCGAGGCGAGGACCGCGCCGGCGGCTGCGACGGTCACGGAGGCGGTTGTCAGTGCAGTGCGGTAGAGATGGCGCATGACACGCACCGTAGTTCCTCACCCACGGAGCGACGCCATCTGCGTCCGCCAAGTCATCCGAACGGAGCAGCGGGACGGCGGCGTATTGCCGTGTCGGACCATCCGCGAGAATGAGGCGCGTGACCCGAGCGAGTTTGGCGAAGCAGCCCAGCGAGGTCCGCGCGATGTTCGACTCCGTCGCCGCGCGGTACGACCTCACCAACGACGTGCTGGCCCTCGGCCAGAACCGGCGCTGGCGCAAGGCCGTGGCCCGCGCCGTGGCCGCCCGGCCGGGGGAGCGGGTGCTGGACCTGGCCGCCGGCACCGGGACGTCCGCCGAGCCCTTCGCCGCCGCCGGTGCCTTCACGGTCCCCTGCGACTTCAGCCTCGGCATGCTGGCCGAGGGCAAACGCCGGGTGCCCTGGCTGCCGTTCACGGCCGGCGACGCCACCCGGCTGCCGTTCGCCGACGGCAGCTTCGACGCGGTGACCATCTCCTTCGGCCTGCGGAACGTTCAGGACACCGACGCCGCGCTGCGCGAGATGCTCCGCGTCACCCGGCCCGGCGGGCGGCTGGTGGTGTGTGAGTTCAGCCACCCCACCTGGGCGCCGTTCCGCACCGTCTACACCGAGTACCTGATGCGCGCCCTGCCGCCGGTCGCCCGGCGGGTGTCCAGCAGCCCGGACGCGTACGTCTACCTCGCCGAGTCCATCCGCGCCTGGCCGAACCAGCCGGGCCTGGCCGCCCGGATGTTGCGCGTGGGCTGGCGCCGCGTGGGCTGGCGCAACCTGTCCGGCGGCATCGTCGCGCTGCACCGAGGCGCCAAGGCCACCGGCCGACGCGCCCCGTAGACTCGGCGGACCGCCGTGGACCGTGGACCACACTGATGGGAGAGCCGACCGTGGCCGAGAACGGGGCCGAGAACGTGGCCGACAACGCCCAGCCGATGGCCGAGACCACCGCGTCCGAACACACCGCAGACGTCATCGTCGTCGGCGCCGGGCCGGCCGGGTCCACGGCCGCGTACCACCTCGCCCAGTCCGGGCTTGACGTCCTGCTGCTGGAGAAGAGCAGCTTCCCCCGCGAGAAGGTGTGCGGCGACGGCCTCACCCCGCGCGCCGTCAAGCAGTTGGTGGCCATGGGCATCGACGTGTCCGAGGAGGCCGGCTGGCTGCGGAACAAGGGCCTGCGGATCATCAGCGGCGGCCAGCGCCTGGAGCTCGACTGGCCGCAGCTGGCCTCGTATCCGGACTACGGCCTGGTCCGCAACCGCGACGACTTCGACGAGCAGCTCGCCCGGCAGGCCGAGAAGGCCGGCGCCCGGCTGCACGAGCTGTGCAACGTCACCGGGCCGGTGCGCGAGGAGCGCGGCGGCGAGGGCGGTGGCCGGATCGTGGGCGTGGCGGCCAAGTTGGGCGTGGAGAAGCGCCCGGTCACCTTCCGCGCCCCCGTGGTCGTCGCCGCCGACGGGAACTCCTCGCGGCTCTCGCTGGCCATGGGCCTGCACCGGGACGCCAAGCGCCCGATGGGCGTGGCCGTCCGCACGTACTTCACGACGCCGCGGCACGACGACGACTACCTGGAGTCCTGGCTGGAGCTGTGGGACCGGCGCGGCGGGCAGGAGCGCCTGCTGCCCGGCTACGGCTGGGTGTTCGGCATGGGCGACGGCACCTCCAACGTCGGCCTGGGCGTGCTCAACAGCTCGCCGGCCTTCCGCGACCTGGACTGGCGCGAGGTGCTGCGCACCTGGTGCGCGGGCATGCCCGAGGAGTGGGGCTTCACTCCGGACAACATGACGGGCCCGATCCGCGGCGCGGCGCTGCCGATGGCGTTCAACCGCAAGCCGCACTACGCCCGCGGGCTGCTGCTGATCGGTGACGCGGGCGGGCTGGTCAACCCGTTCAACGGCGAGGGCATCGCGTACGCCATGGAGTCGGGGCGGCTCGCCGCCGAGGTCATCGGCCAGGCCATGGCCCGGCAGAGCCCGGTCCAGCGGGAGCTGGCGCTGCGCGGCTACGCCAAGACCCTGCGGGACACCTACGGCGGCTACTACACCCTGGGCCGCGCGTTCGTCCGCCTCATCGGCAACCCCCGGGTGATGCGGATCGCCGCCGAACGCGGCCTGAGCCACCCGGTGCTGATGCGCTTCCTGCTGAAGCTCCTGGCGAACCTCACCGACCCCAACAGCGGCGACGCCGCCGACCGCGTCATCAACGGCCTCGCCAAGGTGACCCCCCGCTCCTGACCGGACGGGCACCGCGCCCGACTCCGGGCGCGGTGCACGACCCGCGTCAGGCGCGCCGGACCTGCAGGACGGCGACCCGCGCGTCGTGGCCGTCGACGTGCATCGGCACGACCCGGGTGTCCCGCAGCCGCAGCTCGGTGCCGTTGCTGCCGGGCACCCAGCCGATCTGGTCGATCCCGTTGGCGAACGCGCGCTTCTCGTGGTTGGGCAGCAGCAGCGGCATCGGGCTGCGGTTCACGTCGCCGGTCCAGATCACCGGGTAGCCGCGCGAGCGCCAGTGCCCGAGCACGTCGTCACGGTGCGACCTGAAGTGCTCCTGCCACCTGTCCTTGCGCCAGTCCTCGTGCGGATCGGTCTGCCCGTTCCACGCCCCCGCGACATAGTGGGTGTTGGCGAACACGAACCTCAACTGCGGGTCGTCGGCTCGGGCCAGCACGGCCTGGGTGATCACGCGGTGCGGCGACACGCCGGCCATGCCACCGTGGACGACGGTGACCCTGCGGTCGACGATGTCGTAGGCCCGGGGTATCGACATGGGCACGCGATGCGCCGAGTCGTCGTATTCGTAGACGTTGCGGAAGTTGCTGCCGAAATGCTCGTTGATCCAGCGCGGCTCCTGACCGTCGTCGTCCCCCTCGCCGATCTCCTGCCAGCCCACGAGCGGCTGGGCCGTCTGGCCGCCGATCGTCACCCCGTGGCGGACGTCGCGGATGGCCCGTTCCCGCTGCCCCAGGTTCTCGCGCCCGATGTTGGCGGTGACGACCACGAGATCCGTCCAGTCGGTGGCCGCGCCGGCGCCACGGGCGGCGGCCAGCGCCCCGGCGGTCCCCAGAAGCGATCCTCCTCCGAGTGCCAGCGCGCGTCGTCTGCTGATCGATGCCATGGGATGCCGTCCCTCCGTGTCCGGTCCGCTCAGCGGACGATCGCCTGGACCTCGTCGACCGTGATCTCCTGCGTCGTCTCGAACACGCCGTCGGGCAGGTCCCCGCCGGTGCCGCCGGAGCCCTCCCAACTCACCTCCCAGGTGAGGCTCGCGGTCAGCTCGTACGCGTCGGTGGCGTGGGTGGCGCGGAGGTAGGTGAGCCCGCAGGGCGGCGTCTCGTCCGCCCGGCCCTCCGTGTACGGCTCGCCGATGGTGCCGTCGTCGTTGATCGCGCACTCGCCGGACACCGGATGCAGTTCGGCGTCCTCGGTGCCGGCGCTAATGGTCAGCGAGACCGGCTCGGCCCGGGTGGTCGCCCACACGTCGTAGCCGTCGATCCGCGCCGTGACCTCGACGGGCTCGAACCGCGCGCCCTCCAACCAGACCCAGGTGGGCAGGTTCACCACCTGCTCGCCCTCCGGGTCCAGCTCGACCTCGGTGTCCGGCACGGTGATCCGCTCGTAGGCCAACTCGGCGAGCACGTCGGGCGTGGGAACGCCCGGGAGGTCCGGCGGGCTGTCGTCGAAGTCCACCCAGAACGTCGGCTCAGTGCAGGAGAGCGCCGCGTCGTAGTCTGTGGACTCCTCGTTGATCACGCTCCTCCACCACATGCCCTCGCCCTCCTTGGCCAGGTTGTGGTCCTCGTACTCGCTGTCCGGCCCGTACCGCTCCTCGTGCATCTGCACGGCCTCGCCCTTGCCGGAGTGCAGCGGCGAGTTGAGGTAGTCCTCCCACTCCGCCTTGAACTCCGAGGGAGTCAAGAGTGGTGCGTACCAGCACGGCGGCGGACTCCACGACGAGTCGGTACTCGTGAGCGCCCCCCCGCCACTCCCGTCACCACTGCCCCCGCTCGTGGTGAAGGTGATCCCGGCACTGGCGGTGATGTCCTGGCCGTCGGAGCCGCCGCCGGTGGACTCGCCGTCGTCGTCAGTGCCCCGGTTCGCCTGGGCCTGGGTGGTCGTCCCGATCAGCACCAGGCCAGCGAGTAAGAGGCCGCATCCGATTCTCGGGTACCGGTTTTCGATCAGCACGGCCCCTCCAACGTGCGCGAGTCGACCATGGTGGTCTGCCACACGCCCTGGTCGTTCTTCTCCAGCCTGGTGTTGTAGAAGAGATGGCCGGTGGCGTCCTCGTCGCCTCCCTCGTCACGAGGCTCCCCGGTCTCCCGATAGATACCCTCGATGTCCGTCTCATCGACGCAGTAGTTCACCGTCGCCTCGGTGGCGTTGCTGACGCTCACCTCACGGTCGTAGTACCTGACGGTTCCCTTCCAGCTGTAGCCGTTGGTGACGGCGGGCTCGATCCAATCCACGGCGGACTCGAGAGCCTGCCCGGTCGAGTAGAAGCCGAGGGCCGGACGGTTCATGTCTCCGCTGGTGAGAGCTTCGTCCAGGGACTCGATCCGGCGTTCGTGGTCGGCCAGGACCGCGAGTTCGACGGGGTCGTCGGTGTCGACCTCCTCGAAGACGTTGTTCACGTCGTCGGGCAGTTCGATCTCCGGGCGGTCGATGCCGTCGTCCTCGGAGGCGCTCGGGCTCGGCTCCGCCGACTCCTCGCCGCCGGCGTCCGTGTTCTCCTCGACGCCCTCGATCTCGTCCTCCGCGCCGTCGTCGCCCCCTCCACACGCGCTGAGCAGCAGGGCTGAGGCCGCGGCGACGGCGGCGATGCCAATCCTGATCCGGCCGGTCACGGGTACTCCGTATCGACAGAAGGTGAGCAAACAGACACAGACTAGGCCGGATGACTGGTCCACGCACCGGGAATCCGTGACCCCGGTCGGGAACCTTCACATCGGGGTGGCATAGCGGGTCGCTTCCTCCCGTTCGCGGTGGAAGCGCGGTATGCCGAGGTTCGGGCCGATGGGGCGATTGCTCGCTGTTTCTGGCCGAGGACAGGCGGGCTCGCCACCGCATTACGAGGGATGGTGGTGTGACTTGGTGGAGGAAGGTGCACGTCGCCACCTGAAAGGGAGTCCGGGGCGCTGTGGTGGGCTGACCAGGCTGGCTCCGTGCCGGTTCGCGTGCTTGTATCTGCGGCCTGACGACCAGCACGTTGAAGGGACAGTGTCTTGCGTAACGACCTTGAGACCCGTGAGATCGCGGACGACGAGCTCGACATGGTCGCCGGCGGGATGGTCGGCGACACCGTCACCATCAACGGTGGCCTGGCGGGTGCGCTGGTCACCGACGTCATCGGCACCGTGAACTCCACGGCGACCGGCGCCTACGTGCAGGGCGTCGTCGGTCAGGTGACCAGCCAGGTGGAGAGCGCCACCGGGCTGCACATCCACACCGGGGCCGGCATCTGAGCGGGCCCCGACGGGGGCGGGGTGGGGTCAGTCGGATCCCGGCGCCGGCAGCACCAGGAAGTCGGTGACGAAGCAGGCGACCTCGCCGGTGGCGTCGCGGCCTATCCAGGTGGGGTAGGCGCCGTCTCCCCAGCCGGAGGAGAAGGCGGCGAGTGACTGTCCGGAGGCCGGGTCCGTGGCGATGAACGGCACGGCGCTGTCTCCGGTGGACGCCATGGCGGACCAGAGCCATTCCGGCCGCTCGTCCAGCACGTAGGGGAAGGCGCGGTTGGCCGCCTCGTCCATGAAGCAGCCGAGGCCGGCGTCCACGCCGTACCCGAAGTAGTGGCCCTCCTTCAGTTCGGACGGGTCCTGGCCGCGCACCACCGCCATCTCCCAGGTGACCGGCGGGGTGTCCCGGGACGTCAGGCGGGCGGCGGCCACCCTGCGGTGCTCGGGCGCGTCCTCGCGGGACGACGAGTCCGCCTCGGCGAGGGTGACGACCGAGGCCGCGACCGGGTAGCTGCCGGGCGGCACGGTGACGGTGAAGGGTTCGAAGCCCTCGTCGCCGACGTACGACAGCGGGTCGCAGGCGATCAGCCGGCCGGTGTCGAGACGGAGGTCGCCGGCCGGCACCACCGAGACCGTGCCGGTCATTCCGCCGGCCATCGCGAAGGTGCGCCCCGGCGTGAAGAACGCGGTGTAGTCGGAGGGCTGGAGTGTCATGGGCCGCACCGTAGCCGCCGTCACCGACAGTCGACCCCGACTGTCGGTGACGGCGGCTGTGTTGTCTGCCTCGCGGGCTCGGACCGGCCCTCGGACGGGCTCAGAGGAGGCGGATGGCTCCGGTCGGGGGGTCCCAGTCGAGGGTGCGCTCGACGACGCCGGTCGAGGAGTTCTGGGCGCCGACGAAGGCGCCGTCCCCGACGTAGACGGCCACGTGGTACGCGCTGCCCGCGCCGCCCCAGTAGAGGATGTCGCCGGGCTGGAGCGCGTCGAGCGAGACCTGGGTGCCGGCGACGGACTGCTCGGCCGCGGTGCGCGGCAGCGAGACGCCGACTTGCGAGAACGCGGCCTGGGTCAGTCCTGAGCAGTCCCAGGAGTCCGGGCCCGTGCCGCCCGAGGCGTAGTAGTCGCCGAGCTGGGAGCGCACGAAGTCGACGACGGCTGCGGCGCCGGAGCCGGCGGGCGCCTCGGTGGCGAGGGACTGCGCCTCCTCCGCGGCGGCGGCCTCCTCGGCCGCCGCCTCCTCAGCCGCCTGGCGCCGGGCCTCCGCCTCGGCCGCCGCGGCGGCTCGCCGGGCCTCCCGCTCCTCGCGCTCGCGCCGCTCGGCCGCGGCCTCGCGGGCCTCACTGACGGCCTGCGCCACGGCCTGCTCGCGCTCGTGCGCGACCTCGGCCTCGCCGACGTAGGTGACGGTGGCCTCGGAGGCCCGGTGGGCGCTGTCGGCGAGCACCCGGTCGAACAGGGGACGTTCTGCGGTGGTCTCCACGGCGCTCGCCTGGTCGGCGGACGCCGGCGTGGTGCCGGTCACCGCGACCGTGCCCACGACGCCGGACAGCAGGCCGCCGCGGATCAGGGTGTTGGCGCGAGGCTGACGCGGTTTGCGATGCCTGCCTCGGGGACCGACTTGGTAACGAATTGGGGACATGGGACCCCTGGCTACCAGCAACGCCCGGTTGATCTCAATCGCTGTGGAATGCGCCACAGTCGCCGTGTACCCGCCAGGTTGGCGGGGTGAATGTCGGAAATGCCGCTTCGCTGGGAAGTTGATCTTTCGTGCCGGTGTGCGGCCGTGTCCTGCGTACTGTCCGGTTTGTCGGCCGACTCTCCGGTGCCTATCATTCGGCCGCCGTCCGTTCAATGTTGCCGGCTCGTTACCGAATCGCGCAGTGGCGTACATCACGCGCTCACCCACTCCGGCCCGCCCGTTCCGGCTCGTGCGCGGGGTCATCCGCCCCGCTGGTCGTAGCCCAGCCTGAGGGCCAGGGCGCAGACCGCCACGAGCAGGACGATCCGGACGAATCCGCTGCCCCGACGCAGCGCCATACGCGCTCCGGCCCATCCGCCGGCCATGTTGAACGCGGCGAGCGGCGGCGCCAGTCGCCAGAGCACGGTGCCGGCGGCGGAGAAGACGACGAGCGCGCCGAGGTTCGTGCCCACGTTCACGACCTTCGCGGTGCGCGCCGCGGTCAGCGGCGACAGCCGTTCCAGCGCGACCAGGCTGAGCGCCAGGAAGGTGCCCGTGCCCGGACCCACCAGGCCGTCGTAGAAGCCGATGCCGAGGCCGACGACGAGCAGCGCGGCCAGCGGCAGGCCCTCGCACCCGCCGACCGCGGCGTCCACCCTCCCTCCTAGCCCGCCAGCGGGCAGGAGGGGCCCATGGCCGCCGCGGCGGCGAGGCGGAGCGCGACCACTGTGGTCAGAGTTATGTCAGGCACCCAACAACGCTGGGTGGGCGAGATCACAAGCACGAAGAGGGACCCCCGTGTCGGACGTCACAGGCCCCGGGGCTTAGGATGCTGTCCAGCCTTGTGAACTGACTCACATAGCGATGATCTTGAAGAGTCTGATCTGATCGTCGCGCTGGTAGTCGTCGTCGACCGGAAGGAGCGAAGAGCGGTGAATGCCTACGTTCCCATCCTCGTGTTGGGTGCCATCGGCTTCCTCTTCGCCGTCGGCTCCGTGGTAGCCGCCGCCCTCATCGGCCCGAAGCGTTACAACCGGGCGAAGCTGGAGGCCTACGAGTGCGGCGTCGAGCCCACTCCGCAGCCGGCCGGCGGTGGCCGGTTCCCGGTGAAGTACTACCTCACGGCGATGCTGTTCATCGTCTTCGACATCGAGATCGTCTTCCTCTATCCCTGGGCGGTGCACTTCGACTCGCTGGGGATGTTCGGGCTGACGCAGATGCTCGTCTTCGTCGGCCTGATCGGTGTCGCGTACGCGTACGACTGGCGTCGGGGGGGCCTCGAATGGGACTGAGGGAACGGGTAAAGGAGATTCTCTGATGGGTATCGAAGAGAAGCTTCCCAGCGGATTTCTCCTCGATACGGTGGAGAACCTCGCCGGGCTGGCCCGAAAGTCGTCGGTGTTCCCCGCGACCTTCGGGCTCGCGTGCTGTGCGATCGAGATGATGACGACCGGGGCCGGGCGCTACGACCTGGCCCGTTTCGGCATGGAGGTCTTCCGCGGCTCGCCGCGGCAGGCGGACCTGATGATCGTGGCCGGGCGGGTCAGCCAGAAGATGGCCCCGGTGCTGCGCCAGGTCTACGACCAGATGCCGAATCCCAAGTGGGTCATCTCCATGGGCGTGTGCGCCTCCTCGGGCGGCATGTTCAACAACTACTCCATCGTGCAGGGCGTCGACCACGTCGTGCCCGTCGACATCTACCTCCCCGGCTGCCCGCCGCGGCCGGAAATGCTGATCGACGCGATCCTCAAGCTGCACGCCAAGATCCGCGAGGAGAAGCTCGGCATCAACCGCGAGCAGGCCGCCCGCGAGGCGGAGGAAGCCGCGATGAAGGCCCTGCCGACGATCGAGATGAAGGGGCTGCTCCGGTGAACTGCGGTTTCCCGCGGGGCGGCTTCCCGCCGGCACCGGCCCGGCCGGGCGCCGGCGGTTTCGCCGGTCCGGGCCTGGCCGGAGCGGCGGCGTTCGGCCCCGGCGGCCGCCACCGCACGCGCGGGGCGCTTCCCGCGACCGGCGACGTGTCGCTGCCGGCCCTGTGCCGGCTACGCGGCACGCCGTCCCGCCGCATCGGCGGCGCGGAGGAGCCATGGTGAGCGCGACACGAGCCGCTACCGCGGCGGTCAGCGCGGGCCACGTCGGGCTTTCCGCCCGCGGGCTGCCGGGCGGGCACCGGCCCGCTGGCGCGGGCTACGCACGGGCGCCGCGAGCCGGGCACCGGACCACCACGGCGGCAGTCAGCGCTGACCGGGTCGGGCGTCCGGCAGGTGGGCTGCCGGGCGGGCGCGAGGCCGTCGGGGCCAGCGCGGGCCACGCCGAGCGCGTCGGGCATCCGGCCCGTCCGCTTCCGGCCGGGCGCGGGCTCGGGCCTGCGGTGGCCAGTGCGGACCACAGCGAGTGCCCCGGGCGATGTCCGGCCGGCAAGGCAGAGGCGGTCGCGGAAGCGAAGGGAGTGACGCCGTGAGCGAGCAGGTGAACGGGAACACAAGCACAAGCGGGACGCCGGTCCCCCGGGACGGGTCGGGCGAGCCCATCGCGCGCCGCCGCGGCATGTTCGGGGCGAGCACCGGCGGCGACACCTCCGGGTACGGCGGGCTGCGCCGCACCGTGCGCATGCCGGGCGAGAGCTCCCGTCCGTACGGCGGGTACTTCGACGAGGTCGCCGACGAGCTGGAGGGCGCCCTGGAGGAGCAGGACGTCGATCCGGACGCGGCGATCGAGCGGATCGTGGTCGACCGCGGCGAGATGACCCTGCACATCGCCCGCGAGCACCTGCCCCGGGTGGCCCGCACCCTCCGCGACGACCCGGCGCTCCGGTTCGAGCTGTGCACCGGCGTGAGCGGCGTGCACAACCCGGCGGACACCGACCGGGAGCTGCACGCCGTCTACCATCTGCGCTCGCTGACCCACGGCCGGATGATCCGCCTGGAGGTCAGCGCGCCGGACAGCGATCCGCACGTGCCCTCGATCGTCGACGTGTACCCCACCAACGACTGGCACGAGCGGGAGACCTACGACTTCTTCGGCCTCATCTTCGACGGCCATCCGGCGCTGACCCGGATCATGATGCCGGACGACTGGCAGGGCTTCCCGCAGCGCAAGGACTACCCCCTCGGCGGCATCCCCGTCGAGTACAAGGGCGCGCAGATCCCGGCTCCCGACCAGCGGAGGTCGTACTCCTGATGTCCACCACACACCCCCAGGACGCCCCGCACGCCACCGCCGGGGCGCGGGAGACCACCGAGGGCACCGTCTACACCGTCACCGGCGGCGACTGGGACGAGGTCGCCCAGGCCGCGGCCGCGACCGACGACGAGCGGATCGTCGTCAACATGGGCCCGCAGCACCCGTCCACGCACGGCGTGCTGCGGCTCATCCTGGAGATCGACGGCGAGACCGTCACCGAGGCCCGCGCCGGCATCGGGTACCTGCACACCGGCATCGAGAAGAACCTCGAGTACCGGACGTGGACGCAGGGCACCACCTTCGTCACGCGCATGGACTACCTCACGCCCTTCTTCAACGAGGCGGCGTACTGCCTGGGCGTGGAGAAGCTGCTCGGCATCCTCGACGACGTGCCGGACCGGGCGAACGTCATAAGGGTCATGCTGATGGAGATCAACCGGATCTCCTCGCACCTGGTGGCCATCGCCACCGGCGGCATGGAGCTGGGCGCCACCACGGTGATGATCTACGGCTTCCGCGACCGCGAGCTGTGCCTGGACATCTTCGAGCTGATCACCGGCCTGCGGATGAACCACGCGTACATCCGCCCCGGCGGCCTCTCCCAGGACCTGCCGCCCGGCGCCCTGGACGCGCTGCGCGACTTCGTCAAGAAGATGTGGAAGAACCTGCCGGAGTACGACAAGCTGGCCACGACCAACCCGGTCTTCAAGGCCCGCCTGCAGGACGTCGGCTACCTCGACCTCGCCGGCTGCCTGGCGCTCGGCGCCACGGGGCCGATCCTTCGCTCCGCCGGCCTGCCGCACGACCTGCGCAAGTCCGATCCGTACTGCGGCTACGAGACCTACGACTTCGAGGTCCCGACCACCGACACCTGCGACTCCTACGGCCGCTTCCTGCTGCGGCTGGAGGAGATGCGGCAGTCGCTGCGCATCATCGAGCAGTGCATCGACCGCCTGGAGCCGGGGCCGGTCATGGTCGCGGACAAGAAGATCGCCTGGCCGGCGCAGCTCGCGCTCGGCCCGGACGGCCTGGGCAACTCGCTCGACCACATCAAGAACATCATGGGCACCTCCATGGAGGCCCTGATCCACCACTTCAAGCTGGTCACCGAGGGCTTCCGGGTCCCGGCGGGCCAGGCGTACACCGCCGTCGAGTCGCCCAAGGGCGAGCTCGGCGTGCACGTGGTCAGCGACGGTGGCACCCGGCCCTACCGGGTGCACTTCCGCGACCCCTCCTTCACCAACCTCCAGTCCATGGCGGCGATGTGCGAGGGCGGCATGGTCGCCGACGTCATCGTCGCGGTGGCGTCGATCGATCCCGTGATGGGAGGCGTTGACCGGTGACCAGCGTCAACGGCGGCAGGGGCAGCGGCGTGGACCTCGGCATGCCGCAGCCGCCCGCCCCCGAGTACCCGGCCGAGGTGCGCGAGCGGCTGGCGGCCGACGCGCGCGAGCTGATCGCCCGCTACCCCGACAGCCGCTCCGCGCTGCTGCCACTGCTGCACCTGGTGCAGTCGGAGGAGGGCTACGTCACCCGCACCGGCATGGCGTTCTGCGCCGACATGCTCGGGCTGACCACCGCCGAGGTGACCGCCGTCGCCACCTTCTACTCGATGTACCGGCGCAAGCCGTCCGGCGACTACCAGGTCGGGGTGTGCACCAACACGCTCTGCGCGGTGCTCGGCGGCGACGCGATCTTCGAGGAGCTGCAGCAGCACCTCGGCGTCGGCAACGGGGAGACCACCGAGGACGGCACGGTCACCCTGGAGCACATCGAGTGCAACGCGGCCTGCGACTTCGCGCCCGTGCTCATGATCAACTGGGAGTTCTTCGACAACCAGACGCCCGAGTCGGCCAAGCGCCTGGTCGACGACCTGCGCGCCGGCCGCACGGTCACCCCGACCCGCGGCGCCCCGCTCTGCGACTTCCGGAAGACCTCCCGGATCCTGGCCGGGTTCCCCGACGAGCGCCCGGACGCCGTCGCCGCCTCGGGCAGCGCCGGCCCCGCCTCGTTGGCCGGCCTGCGGCTCGCCAAGGGCGAGACCGGACCCGACCGGGTGGCCGCCCGACCCGGCACCGAGGGCACCCGGCGGCCCGTCAGCGAACCCGGCGAGCCGGGCGAGCCCGGCGACCGCCCGCCGGCGACGCACCCCAGCTCCCATGACGCCCCGCAGCCGAGCTCGGCGTCCGACCCGAAGCACCCCTCCGGGCCGGTCACCGAGGAGGGTGAGTGAAGCCGTGACCGACGACAAGCGCGCCGAGACCAGCCCGGAGAAGCTGCTCGCGCCCGTGCTCTCCGAGTTCTGGGACGAACCGGAGTCCTGGACCCTGGACGTCTACCGGGCGCACCGCGGCTACCGCGGCCTGACCAAGGCGCTGGCCATGCCCCCGGACGACGTCATCGCCTACGTCAAGGAATCGGGCCTGCGCGGCCGCGGCGGCGCGGGCTTTCCCACGGGCATGAAGTGGCAGTTCATCCCGCAGGGCGACGACAAGCCGCACTACCTGGTGGTCAACGCGGACGAGTCGGAGCCGGGCACCTGCAAGGACATCCCGCTGCTCTTCGCCAACCCGCACTCCCTCATCGAGGGCATCATCATCGCCTGCCACGCGATCCGGTCCCACCACGCCTTCATCTACCTGCGGGGCGAGGTCGTGCCGGTGCTGCGACGGCTGCACGCGGCCGTCGCCGAGGCCTACGCCGCCGGCTACCTCGGCAAGGACGCGCTCGGCCCCGGCAAGGACCTCACCCTCACCGTGCACGCCGGCGCCGGCGCCTACATCTGCGGTGAGGAGACGGCGCTGCTCGACTCGCTGGAGGGCCGCCGCGGACAGCCCCGGCTGCGCCCGCCGTTCCCCGCCGTGGCCGGCCTCTACGCCAGCCCCACCGTGGTGAACAACGTGGAGTCCATCGCCTCGGTTCCCGCCATCATGGACCGGGGCAAGGAGTGGTTCCGCACCATGGGCAGCGAGAAGTCCCCCGGCTTCACGCTCTACTCGCTGTCCGGACACGTCGCCCAGCCCGGACAGTACGAGGCCCCGCTCGGCATCACGCTGCGCGAGCTGCTCGACATGAGCGGCGGCATGCGCCCCGGGCACCGGCTGAAGTTCTGGACCCCCGGCGGCTCGTCCACGCCGATGCTCACCGACGCCCACCTCGACGTCCCGCTGGACTACGAGGGCACGATGGGCGCCGGCTCGATGCTCGGCACCAAGGCGCTCCAGTGCTTCGACGAGACCACCTGCGTGGTCCGCGCGGTGACCCGGTGGACCGAGTTCTACGCGCACGAGTCCTGCGGCAAGTGCACCCCCTGCCGGGAGGGCACCTACTGGCTCGTCCAGCTGCTGCGGGACATCGAGGCCGGCAAGGCGCTGCTCAGCGACATCGACAAGATCGCCGACATCTCCGACAACGTGAACGGCAAGTCGTTCTGCGCACTCGGCGACGGCGCCGCCGCCTGCATCCTCTCGTCGCTCGACCACTTCCGCGCGGAGTACGAGCAGCACATCACCGAACGCGGCTGCCCGTTCGACCCGGCCCGCTCCACGCTCTGGGCCGACCACGGCACCAGCACGGCTCACCAGGAGGTGAACGCATGACGGTCACCACCGAGGCCACCACCGGAGGTGGACAGGCGGTGCCGCCCGAGGACCTGGTCACGCTGACCATCGACGGCATCGAGATCTCCGTGCCCAAGGGCACGCTGGTGATCCGCGCCGCCGAGCAGCTCGGCATCGAGGTCCCCCGGTTCTGCGACCACCCGCTGCTCGACCCGGTGGGCGCCTGCCGGCAGTGCATCGTGGAGGTCGAGGGCCAGCGCAAGCCCATGGCGTCCTGCACCATCACCTGCACCGACGGCATGGTCGTCCGCACCCAGCTGTCCTCCGCGGTGGCCGAGAAGGCGCAGCGCGGGGTGATGGAGCTGCTGCTCATCAACCACCCGCTGGACTGCCCGGTCTGCGACAAGGGCGGCGAGTGCCCGCTGCAGAACCAGGCGATGTCCCACGGCGACCCGGAGAGCCGGTTCGAGGGCCGCAAGCGCACCTTCGACAAGCCGGTGCCGATCTCCCGGCAGGTGCTGCTGGACCGCGAGCGCTGCGTGCTGTGCGCCCGCTGCACCCGCTTCTCGAACCAGATCGCCGGCGACCCGATGATCGAGCTGCTGGAGCGCGGGGCGCTGCAGCAGGTCGGCACCGGCGAGGGCGACCCGTTCGAGTCGTACTTCTCCGGCAACACCATCCAGATCTGCCCGGTCGGCGCCCTCACCTCGGCGGCCTACCGGTTCCGCTCCCGCCCCTTCGACCTGGTCTCCTCGCCCAGCGTCTGCGAGCACTGCGCGGGCGGCTGCGCCACCCGCACCGACCACCGGCGCGGCAAGGTGATGCGCCGGCTCGCCGCCGAGGACCCCGAGGTCAACGAGGAGTGGATCTGCGACAAGGGCCGCTTCGCGTTCCGCTACGCGCAGCTACCCGACCGGCTGACCACCCCGCTGGTGCGGAACGCCGAGACCGGCGAGCTGGAGCCGGCGAGCTGGCCGGAGGCGCTGACCGCCGCTGCCGAGGGCCTGAGCCGGGCGCGCGGCGCGAACGCGGGCGGCGCGGCGGTGCTCACGGGCGGCCGGCTCACCGTCGAGGACTCGTACGCGTACGCCAAGTTCGCCCGGGTCGCGCTCGGCACCAACGACATCGACTTCCGGGCCCGCGCGCACAGCGCGGAGGAGGCCGCGTTCCTCGCCTCGCACATCGCGGGCGGCGGCGTCGACCTGGACGGTGAGGGGCCGAACTACCGGGCCCTGGAGGCCGCGCCCGCCGTGCTGCTGGTGGGTCTGGAGTCCGAGGAGGAGGCGCCCGGCGTCTTCCTGCGGCTGCGCAAGGCGCACCGCAAGCGCGGCCTGCGGGTCTTCTCGCTGGCCACCCACACCACCCGGGGCCTGGCCAAGACCGGCGGCACGCTGCTGCCGGCCGCGCCCGGCACCGAGCCCGCCTGGCTGGAAGCCCTGGCCACCGGCGCCGGGCACACCGGACTGAACGCGGACGGCGAGGTCGCGGCCGAGGCGCTCCGGCAGGACGGCGCCTTGATCGTGGTCGGCGAGCGGCTGGCCGCCGTGGCCGGCGGGTACACCGCCGCCGTCGCCGCGGCCAACGCGACCGGTGCCCGGCTCGTCTGGATCCCGCGCCGGGCCGGCGAGCGCGGCGCGATCGAGACCGGCACGCTGCCCGGGCTGCTGCCCGGCGGCCGCCCGGCGAGCTCGACCCGCGCCCGGCAGGAGGTCGCCACCGCCTGGGGGCTGGCCACCCTGCCCGAGGGCGAGGGCCGCGACACCGGGCAGATCGTCGAGGCCGCGGCCGCCGGCGAACTGGCCGCCCTTGTGGTGGCCGGCGTCGAGGTGGCCGACCTGCCCGACCCGGCCCTGGCCCGCCGGGCGTTGGACGCGGTCGCGGACCGCGGCTTCCTGCTCAGCCTGGAGCTGCGGCCCTCCGAGGTCACCGCGCGGGCCCACGTGGTGCTGCCGGTGGCCGCCGTGGTCGAGAAGGACGGCACCTTCCTGAACTGGGAGGGCCGCGCCCGGCCGTTCACCGCGGCCATAAAGCCGGACCAGATGACCCGCCGCCACGTGCGGTCCGACGCGGCCGCGCTGCACATGCTGGCCGACGCGATGGACGTCCACCTGGGCCTGCCCGACCTGCGCACGCTCCGCGCGGAGCTGGACGGGCTGGCCGAGTGGACCGGCGAACTGCCGCTCGGCCCGACGGCCCAGCCCGCCGAACTGTCCCGCCCGGACGCCGGCGAGGCGGTGCTCGCCGGGCACCGGCTGCTGCTCGACCAGGGCGTCCTGCAGCAGGGCGACGAGGCGCTCGCGGGCACCCGGCACGCCGCCGTGGCCCGCGTCTCCGCGGCCACCGCCGCGGAGGCCGGGCTCAGCGACGGCGCCGAGATCGCCGTCACCGGGCCCGCCGGCACGGTGCGGCTGCCGCTCGCGGTCACCGGCGAGATGCCCGACCGGGTGGTCTGGCTCCCGCTGAACTCGGTCGGCGGCGGCGTGCCCCAGGATCTTGGCGCGCTGCCGGGCCAGCCGGTCCGCATCGAGCCGGCCGGCGCCGAGCCGGCCCGCACCGAGGAGGTCACAGCGTGATGCTCGCGCAGGATCCTGACCTGTCGATGTTCGGTCAGGACCCCTTCTGGCTCATCCTGCTCAAGGCGGTGTTCTGCTTCGCGTTCCTGATGGTGTGCGTGCTGATCTCCATCGTCATGGAGCGCAAGGTGCTGGGCTGGATGCAGCTCCGCATCGGCCCCAACCGGCACGGCCCCTGGGGCATGCTCCAGTCGCTCGCCGACGGCGTCAAGCTGATGCTGAAGGAGGACATCACCGTCAAGGCCGCCGACAAGCCGGTCTACATCCTGGCGCCCATCCTGGCGGCCATCCCGGCCTTCATGGCGGTCGCGGTGATCCCCTTCGGGCCCGCGGACGACCCGGTCAGCATCTTCGGCACCGAGACCGTGCTCCAGGCGACCGACCTGCCGGTGGCGCTGCTGTACGTGCTGGCCACCTCGGCCATAGCGGTCTACGGCACGGTGCTCGCCGGCTGGTCGTCGAACTCCACGTACCCGCTGCTCGGCGGCGTGCGGGCCACGGCGCAGATCATCTCCTACGAGGTCGCGATGGGTCTGTCCTTCGCGGCCGTCTTCCTCTACTCGGGCTCGATGTCCTCCTCGGCCATCGTCGCCGAGCAGGAGGACCGGTGGTTCGTGATCCTGCTGCCGGTGTCGTTCCTGATCTACATGATCACGATGGTCGGCGAGGCGCACCGCCCGCCGTTCGACATGCCGGAGTCCGAGGGCGACCTGGTGGGCGGCTACCTGACCGAGTACTCCTCGATCAAGTTCGCCTTCTTCATGCTCTCCGAGTACATCCACACGGTCACCGTGTCCATGCTGATGGTCACCCTGTTCCTCGGCGGCTGGCGCGCCCCGGCGCCGCTCAGCTTCTGGGACGGCGCCAACTCCGGCTGGTGGCCGATGCTCTGGTTCACGATCAAGCTGACGATGGTGATCTTCTTCTTCATGTGGATCCGCGCCTCGCTGCCGCGGGTCCGCTACGACCAGCTGATGGTGCTGGGCTGGAAGGTGCTCATCCCGATCGCGCTGGTCTGGCTGATGCTGGTGGCCACCGTCCGCGGGATGCAGAACGAGGACTACAGCTTCCGCGACATCGTGCTCTACGTCAGCGCCGGCGTGCTGGTGCTGCTGTTGCTCTCCTTCGTCGTCGACGTCTTCCGGGACCGGGCCGAACAGGCCAAGGAGGACGCCGAGAAGGAGGCGGCGGCGGAGCAGCCGTTCGACCCGATGGCCGGTGGCTTCCCGGTGCCGCCGCTGCCCGGACAGACCCTGCCGCCGGTGCCGCGCCGGCCGTCCCGTGCCGACCGGCACCGGGAGCCCGCGGCGGCCGGAGTAGGGGCCAAGGCCGCCGGAAGCGCTGCCGAGACCGACGAGAAGGAGGAGGGCGACGGTGCCTGAGTTCCACAATCCGCTGGGCGGCTTCGGCGTGACCTTCCGCGCCATGTTCAAGCGGCGGCTCACCGAGCAGTACCCGGAGGAGAAGAAGCCCACCGCGCCTCGTTTCCACGGCCGGCACCAGCTCAACCGGCACCCGGACGGGCTGGAGAAGTGCATCGGCTGCGAGCTGTGCGCCTGGGCCTGTCCGGCCGACGCCATCTACGTGGAGGGCGCGGACAACACCGAGGAGGAGCGTTACTCCCCGGGCGAGCGCTACGGCCGCGTCTACCAGATCAACTACCTGCGCTGCATCCTGTGCGGCCTGTGTGTCGAGGCGTGCCCGACCCGGGCGCTGACCATGACCAACGAGTACGAGCTCGCCGACCGCAGCCGTGAGTCGCTCATCTTCACCAAGAAGGAGCTGCTCGCCGGTCTGGAGGACGGCATGGTCGAGGCGCCGCACGCGATGTACCCCGGCACCGACGAGCAGTCGTACTACCGGGGCGAGGTGACCGCGGCGGCGCCCGGCACGCCCCGCCAGACGCCGCACGGCGGGTCGACCGGCGAGGAGTTCCTCACCGACAAGGAGCCGGTCGACCACACCGACGCGCTGGCCGCCGCCGCCTCGCTGCGCGACCCGGCGGGCGCCGACCACGGCGCCGCACCGCAGGGCCGCCGGCAGGCACAGGGCAGCGACTCCGATCCCTCGGGCTCCACCGGCCCAGCCGGAGCGTCATCCCCGGAGGTGCGCGCATGAACGCGCTGGCGAACCTCGCCGCCGAGACCTCGACGTCCTCGGGGGAGGCCACGCAGTTCTGGATCCTGGGCCCGGTCGCCCTGCTCGGCGGGCTCGGCACGGTGCTGCTGCGCCGCGCCGTGCACTCGGCGCTGTGCCTGGCCGGGACCATGGTGATCCTGGCGATCTTCTACCTCGCCAACGGCGCCTACTTCCTCGGCATGGTGCAGATCGTCGTCTACACCGGCGCCGTGATGATGCTCTTCCTCTTCGTGCTGATGCTGGTCGGCGTCAGCAGCACCGAATCGTTGAAGGAGACGCTGAAGGGCCAGCGCTGGCTGGCCGCCGGCTGCGGCCTCGGCCTCGGCATCCTGCTGGTCGTCGGCATCGGCCAGGCGTCCGTCGGCTCCTTCACCGGCCTGTCCGAGGCCAACGCCGACGGGAACGTCGAGGGCCTCGCCTCGCTGCTGTTCACCCGCTACGTGGTGGCGTTCGAGGTGGTGGGCGTGCTGCTGACCATCGCCGCGGTGGGCGCCACGCTGCTCACCCACCGCGAGCGCATCGAACGCACCAAGTCCCAGCGCGAGCAGGCGCTGGAGCGGGTGCGCGCCGGCACCCAGGTGCCGCCGCTGCCCGCGCCCGGCGTCTACGCCCGGCACAACGGGGTGGACGTGCCGGGCCTGCTGCCCGACGGCACCCCGTCCGAGCTCACGGTCAACGAGACGCTGCGCCGCCGGGGCCAGATCCGCGAGGTGCACCGGGAGGCGCTGACCGAGGTCGCCGCGCTGGAGCGGCGCACCGCCCGGTACCACGGCCAGCCCGACACCACGGCGGAGCTGGAGGGCGGCCCCAAGAAGGGCATGCGGAACGACTCGGAGTCGGAGCGTGAGAACGAGGCCGAGGAGGCCCGCAAGTGAGCCCGGAGAACTACCTCTACCTGGCCGCCATGCTGTTCACCCTGGGCGCCTGCGGGGTGCTGCTGCGGCGGAGCGCGATCGTGGTGTTCATGTGCATCGAGCTGATGCTGAACGCCGCCAACCTGGCGCTGGTCACCTTCTCCCGCATGCACGGCAACCTGGACGGCCAGATCATGGCGTTCTTCGTGATGGTGGTGGCCGCCGCCGAGGTCGTGGTGGGCCTCTCGATCATCGTCATGCTGTACCGCTCCCGTCACTCGGCCTCGGTCGACGACGCCAGCCTGATGAAGCTGTAAGGGGAAGAGACCAGTGGAGTCACTGATCGGACTGCTGATCGCGCCGCCGCTGTTCGGCGCCGCCCTGCTGCTGGTCGGCGGGCGGCGCCTGGACCGCGTGGGGCACTGGATCGGCGTCGTCATGGCCGCCGCGTCGTTCGCCGTCGCGGCCGTGCTGTTCTTCGACATGCTGGACCGGGGCGGTGAGGAGCGCACCCTGAACCAGCACCTCTTCAGCTGGGTGCCGGTCGCCGACTTCCGGGCGGACGTGGGCTTCCACCTCGACCAGCTGTCGATGACCTTCGTGCTGCTGATCACCGGCGTGGGCAGCCTGATCCACCTCTACTCGGTCGGCTACATGGCGCACGACGAGCGCCGGCGCCGGTTCTTCGGGTACCTGAACCTCTTCCTCGCGGCCATGCTGCTGCTGGTGCTGGCCGACAACTTCCTGCTGCTGTACGTCGGCTGGGAGGGCGTGGGCCTCGCCTCGTACCTGCTGATCGGCTTCTGGCAGCACAAGCCCAGCGCGGCCACCGCGGCCAAGAAGGCGTTCATCGTCAACCGGGTCGGCGACGTCGGCCTGTCCATCGCGATCCTGCTGATGTTCACCACGTTCGGCAGCTTCGCGTTCGACGAGGTGCTGCCCAACGCGACCAGCACGAGCGAGGCCACGCTCACCGGCATCGGCCTGATGCTGCTGCTCGCCGCCTGCGGCAAGTCGGCCCAGGTGCCGCTGCAGTCCTGGCTCGGCGACGCGATGGAGGGCCCGACCCCGGTCTCCGCCCTGATCCACGCCGCCACCATGGTGACCGCGGGCGTGTACCTGATCACCCGGTCCGGCGCGATCTTCAACGCGGCGCCCGACGCGCAGACCGTCGTCGTCACCGTCGGCGCGGTCACGCTGCTGTTCGGTGCCATCGTCGGTTGCGCCAAGGACGACATCAAGAAGGCGCTGGCCGGCTCGACCATGTCGCAGATCGGCTACATGATGCTGGCCGCCGGGCTCGGCCCGATCGGCTACGTCTTCGCGATCATGCACCTGGTCACCCACGGCTTCTTCAAGGCCGGGCTGTTCCTCGGCGCCGGTTCGGTGATGCACGGCATGAACGACGAGGTCGACATGCGCCGCTACGGCGGCCTGCGGAAGCACATGCCGGTCACCTTCGCCACGTTCGGCCTCGCCTATCTGGCCATCATCGGCTTCCCCTACCTGTCGGGCTTCTTCTCCAAGGACGAGATCATCTACGCCGGGTTCGCCAAGGGCGACACCCAGGGCTGGGTGCTCGGCGGGGTGATGCTGCTGGGCGCGGCGCTGACCGCGTACTACATGACGCGGATCATGCTGCTGACGTTCTTCGGCGAGAAGCGCTGGCAGCCGGACGCGCACGGGCACGAGCCGCACCCGCACGAGTCGCCGGCCACCATGACCATCCCGATGATCATCCTGGCCTTCGGCTCGGTCGGCGCCGGCTTCCTGTTCGACCTGAACGAGTCCTTCGTGCACTGGCTGGAGCCGGTCACCGGGCTGGCGCACGGCCACTCGCCGGTCAGCCACGGCGAGGTCTCGATCGCCGCCACCGCGGTGATGGTGGTCGGCGTGGCCGGCGCCTGGTTCCAGTACGGGCGGCGCCCGGTGCCCGTGGTGGCGCCGGCGGGCCGCTTCCTCACCCGGGCCGCCCGGCGGGACCTGCTGCAGGACGACTTCAACCACGCGGCGCTGGTCACCCCGGGCAACTACCTGACCCGCGGCCTGGTCTACGTGGATCACAAGCTCGTCGACGGCGTGGTCAACGGCACCGCCGCCGCGTTCGGCGGGCTGTCCGGGCGGCTGCGGCGGGTCCAGAACGGATTCGCCCGCTCCTACGCGGTCTCGATGTTCGGCGGCGCGGCCGTGCTGATCGCCGCGACCCTGCTGATGAGGGCGGTCTGACATGTCGTTTCCCCTGCTGACGGCCACCGCGCTGGCCCCGGCCGTCGGCGCCGTGGTCACGGCCGCGGTGCCGGCCGCCCAGCGCACCGCCGCCAAGTGGCTGGCCCTGCTGTTCTCCCTGGTGACCGCGGGCCTGGCGGCCGTGGTGCTGGTGCGCTTCGACACCGGCGCCGGCGCCGACCGGTACCAGCTGACCGAGTCGCATCCCTGGATCGCGGACTTCGGGGTGCGCTACGAGCTGGGCGTGGACGGCATCGGCGTCGCCATGCTGGCGCTCGTCGCCGGCCTGATCCCGTTCCTCATCGGCGCCGGCTGGAACGACGCCGACCCCAAGGAGGAGGAGACCCCCGCGGACCGGCGCTGGCGGCCCACCCAGGGCTTCTTCGCGCTGATCCTCATGGTCGAGGCGATGGTCGTGATGTCCTTCGTGGCGACCGACGTCTTCCTCTTCTACATCTTCTTCGAGGCGATGCTGATCCCGCTCTACTTCCTCATCGGTGGCTTCGGCGACCGGGCGGGGGAGCAGGACGAGGAGGGGCAGGCCAGGCAGCGCTCCTACGCGGCCGTCAAGTTCCTGCTCTACAACCTGGTCGGCGGGCTGATCATGCTGGCCGCGGTCATCGGCCTGTACGTGGCCACCGCGGACCAGCTGGACGCCGGCACCTTCTCGCTCCAGGCCATCACCGAGGCGCGGGCGGCGGGCGAGCTCGACCTGGCGACCGGCACCGAACGCTGGCTGTTCCTCGGCTTCTTCGTGGCGTTCGCCATCAAGGCCCCGCTGTGGCCGGTGCACACCTGGCTGCCCAACGCCATGGGCGAGTCGACCGCCCCGGTGGCGGTGCTGATCACCGCCGTGGTGGACAAGGTCGGCACCTTCGCGATGCTCCGCTTCTGCCTCGGGCTGTTCCCCGAGGCCAGCGACTGGGCCACCCCCGTGGTCATCACGCTGGCGCTGGTGAGCATCGTCTACGGGGCGCTGCTGGCGATCGGCCAGCGGGACATGAAGCGGCTGATCGCGTACGCCTCGATCAGCCACTTCGGCTTCATCATCCTCGGCATCTTCGCGATGACCAGCCAGGGCCAGAGCGGCGCCACCCTCTACATGATCAACCACGGGGTGGCGACCGCGGCGCTGATGCTGGTCGCCGGGTTCCTGATCTCCCGGCGCGGCTCCCGGCTCATCGCCGACTACGGCGGTGTGCAGAAGTCCGCACCGGTGCTGGCCGGCACGTTCCTGGTGGGCGGCCTGGCGACGCTGTCGCTGCCGGGCACCGGGCCGTTCGTCAGCGAGTTCCTCGTGCTGGTGGGCACCTTCAGCCGCTACCACGTGGCCGGCATCATCGCCTGCACCGGAATAGTGCTGGCGGCGCTGTACGTGCTGATCCTCTACCAGCGCACGATGACCGGACCCGTGAAGGCGGGCCTGGAGAAGCTGCCCGACCTGCGGGTGCGGGAGCTCGTCGTGGTCGGGCCGCTGATCGCGCTGCTGATCTTCCTCGGCGTCTACCCCAAGCCGCTGACCGACGTCGTCAACCCGGCCGTTGACCACACCCTGTCCGACGTCGGCAAGACCGACCCCGAACCGCAGGTTCCTGAAGTGGAGGCCACCGAATGAATGGGGAACTCCAGGCCCCCGACATCGAGTGGGTCGCGCTCTCGCCGAGCCTGATCGTCTTCTGTGCGGGCATCATCGGCGTGCTGATCGAGGCGTTCGCGCCCCGCTCGACGAGGTACGCCGCGCAGGCGGTGCTGACCGGCCTGGCCATGGCCGGCGGCTTCGCCGCGGTGGTGGCCCTGGCCGCCAGCGGCCGCGCCACCACCGAGGCCGAGGTGGCCGGCATGGGCTCGCTGGCCGTGGACGGCCCCGCGCTCTTCCTGCAGGGCGTCATCCTGCTGGTGGGCCTGGTCTCCGTGCTCCTGTTCGCGGAACGCCGCCTGGAACCGGCGGCGCACGGCGCGGCGGTGGACTCGTTCGCGGCGCAGCCGGCGGCGGTGCCGGGCGGCGTGGCCGAGCGGGAGGCGGTGAAGGCCGGGTGGACCGCCACCGAGATCTTCCCGCTGCTGCTCTTCGCGGTCGGCGGCATGCTGCTCTTCCCCGCGGCCAACGACCTGCTGGTGCTGTTCATCGCCCTCGAGGTGCTGTCGCTCCCGCTGTACATGCTGTGCGCGTTGGCCCGCCGGCGGCGGCTGCTGTCGCAGGAGGCGGCGGTCAAGTACTTCCTGCTCGGCGCCTTCGCCTCGGCGTTCCTGCTGTTCGGCATCGCGCTGCTGTACGGCTACGCGGGCACGCTGTCGTACGCCGGCATCGCCGACGTGGTCAGCGGCGAGCCGGCGGCGTTGAACGCCGGCCTGGCCTCGACCATGGGCAACGACGCGCTGCTGCTGATCGGCGGCGCGATGGTGCTGATGGGCCTGCTGTTCAAGGTGGGCGCGGTGCCGTTCCACATGTGGACGCCGGACGTCTACCAGGGCGCGCCGACCCCGGTCACCGGCTTCATGGCGGCGGCCACCAAGGTCGCCGCGTTCGGCGCGATGCTGCGCCTGCTGTACGTGGTGCTGCCGGGCCTGCGCTGGGACTGGGAGCCGGTGCTGTGGGGCGTGGCCATCGCCTCGATGGTGGCCGGCGCGGTCATCGCGATCACGCAGACGGACGTGAAGCGGCTGCTGGCGTACTCCTCGATCGCGCACGCCGGGTTCATCCTGGCCGGTGTGGTGGCGATCAGCGAGGACGGCGTCTCCTCGGTGCTGTTCTACCTGGCGGCCTACTCCTTCGTCACGCTGGGCGCGTTCGCGGTGGTGACGCTGGTGCGGGACGCCGGGGGCGAGGCCACCCACCTGTCGAAGTGGGCCGGGCTCGGGCGCCGTTCGCCGCTGGTGGCGGCGGTCTTCGCGCTGTTCCTGCTGGCCTTCGCCGGCATCCCGCTGACGTCGGGCTTCGCCGGGAAGTTCGCGGTGTTCAAGGCGGCGGCGGACGCCGGCGCCATGGGCCTGGTCGTGGTCGGCGTGATCGCCTCGGCCATCGCCGCGTTCTTCTACGTCCGGGTCATCGTGCTGATGTTCTTCAGCGAGCCGAAGCCGGAGGGCCCCTCGGTGGTCATCCCGAGCCCGCTGACCACGATGGTGGTGGGCTTGGCGGTGGTCGTGACGCTGGTGCTGGGCGTGGCCCCGCAGTACTTCCTGGACCTGGCGGGCGACGCGGGGGTGTTCGTTCGCTGAGCCCCGCCGTCACGGACGCGAACGCCGGCCGGATCCCCTCGGGGATCCGGCCGGCGTCGTTCACGGCTCGTGCGCGGGCACGGTTGGGGTCAGGACTCCTGGGTGTCGTCGGGCAGCGCGGCGTCCCATTCCGAGTACCACTGGTAGGCGGCGGACTCGCCGGTGTCGGGCCAGCTGACGGTCAGGATCTCGCCGTCCAGGGTGAGGTCGGCGAAGAGCAGCCCGCCCTCGCCGCTCTCGTCGCAGGTGACGGTGGCGTCCCAGCCCTCACCCAGGATGTCCTCCAGGATGATGCCGAGGCATTCGGTGGTCGATCCCGGCGCCAGGTAGGAGGCGTTGGCGATGCCGGTGCCGGACTCCTGGGAGGGGACCGCCAGGAAGAACGAGCCGTCGTCGCCCGCCCAGATCCCGGAGATCTCCTCGGCCACGTTCTCCGTCCCGTCGCCCTCGTCGTCCGGGGAGGCCGGGGCGTCGGCGGCGTTCTGGCTGTAACCCTCGGACGTGCCGTCCGCCCAGGAGACCTCCAGGGTGTCGGAGGAGAGCGTCGCGGTGCCACTCGTGTAGGTGCTTCCCGAGCAGTCGGGGAACTGCAGCTGCGACACGGAGCCCGCCTCCGTGAACGTGCCGTAGCAGGTCTCCGCCTCGGTGATCAGCGAGGCCGAACCGTCGTCGTAGAACGACAGGTAGTTGTAGTAGTCGTCGACGCTGAACCAGGACCCCACCACCCCCGAGTCGGAGTCCCAGTCGTCGGTGGGCAGGTCCTCCTCGCCCTCCTCGGGCATCAGATCGCGCCAGTCGCCCAGATCGCGCATGCCGTCGGCGATCAGCTCGCCGGGCAGGGTGCCGTCCGACAGGTCGGCGTTCTCGGTGATCTCCGCGACGGCGGCCCCCCCGCCGCCACCGTCGGAACAGGCGCCGATCGCGAGCGCCATCGGTATCAGCGCCAGTGCACCGGCGAGTCGCCGGGCCGTGGTGTGCATGAAACCCCCCTACGGGCTGTGTGTGCTTGCGTACACGTCATGATGGGGGTGACGGTTCCGCACCCGCAGGGGGGCTTGGGGCAGTTGGCCGGAAATCCGGCTTCTGGCCGATTAGTTGTCGAGAGTGTCCTGAAGGTCCTGCAGATCCTGGAGGTCCTGTTCCAGATCCTCCAGGCCCGGAATGTCCTCGATTCCCGGGAGCTCCTGGAGGGCCGCGTCGTCGGCCCGCTGGTACGACTCGTCGCCGCCGGACTCCCAGGACACGGTGAGCGAGTCGCCCTGCCGCTCGAAGGTGGCGGCGGTGAACTCGGTGTTGCCGGACTCGCAGACCAGGGCCAGCGTGTCGTTGAGCGCCGGTCCGGTGCACACCTCGGTGCCGCTGTCCTTGACGAACGTCGCGGTCTCGCCGGCGATCACCAGGGCGTTGTACGGCTCCTCGAACCCGGTGATCCAGGTGCCGTCCAGGCCCTCGGTGCCCGTCTCCTCGCCCTCGCCTCCGCCGCTCTCCTCGCCGCCGCCCTGGTCCGAGCCCTGGTCCTCGGCGGATCCGGAGTCCCCCTCCTCGTCGCCGCCGATGAGGCCGCACGCCCCGAGCAGCAGCACACCCGCCGCCGCGAGGGCGGGCGCGGCGAGCCTCGTTGACCTTGACCTACCCATGTCATCCCCTCGAACGTCGCACAACGTTGCACGTGGTCACTGACGCTATCCCGGCCGACGCTATCCCGGACGGAAGGCGAAAGGTCAAAGTGTTACCGTCCTATGGCAGTCTGCGGCATCCGTGCCACCAGCATCCAGCCGGGAGCGCACCGTCAGGGGGGATCCAGGGGGATCGGGCGGCGGTGATCCACTTCTGACCCGTTACCCTGCGGGGGACATCCCACCATCAGGCTGGCCGGAGACAGGAGAGTAACGCTCGTGACGGTCGTGGGACCCTTCGGGGTGAGCGTGCGGGACACCGCCCTGGACGCAGAGATCCGGGCGGGGTTGGCGGCCGTCGAGGCGGGGCTGGTGGAGGCCACCAAGAGTGACGTCCCGTTCCTCACCGAGACCGCCCAACACCTCGTGCGGGCCGGCGGGAAGCGGTTCCGCCCGCTGCTGACGCTGCTGGCGTCGCGGTTCGGCGACCCGGACGCGCCCGGTGTGGTGCCGGCCGCCGTGGTGGTGGAGCTGACCCACCTGGCCACGCTGTACCACGACGACATCATGGACGAGGCGGAGGTCCGGCGCGGCGTGCCCAGCGCCAACGCCAACTGGGACAACTCGGTGGCGGTGCTCACCGGCGACTTCCTCTTCGCCCGGGCTTCGGCGATAGTCGCCGAGCTCGGCCCGCAGGCGGTCCGCATCCAGGCCGAGGCGTTCGGCCGGCTGGTCACCGGCCAGATGCAGGAGACCTCGGGGCCCCGCCCCGGGCAGGACCCGGTGGGCCACTACCTGGACGTGGTGGCGGGCAAGACCGGCTCGCTGATCGCCGTCTCGATGCGGCTGGGGTCGCTGCTGGCCGGCGTCGAGGAGCCGTTCGTCAACGTGCTGGCGCAGTTCGGCGAGCGGATCGGCGTCGCCTTCCAACTCGCCGACGACGTGCTGGACATCGCCAGCGACGAGCTGGAGTCGGGCAAGACGCCGGGCACCGACCTGCGGGAGGGCGTGGCCACCCTGCCGGTGCTGCGGCTGCGCGAGATGGCCGCGGGCGAGGGGCCGGCGGCCGCGGCGGACCGGGAGCTGCTCGACCTGGTGGAGAGCGACCTCAGCGACGACGCGCGGCACGCCGAGGCGCTGGCGCGGTTGCGCCGGCACCCCGCGCTGGCGCAGGCCAGGCGCGACGCGCTGTCCTTCGCCGACCAGGCGCGGCAGACCCTGACGCCGCTGCCGGACATCCCGGCCAGGCGGGCCCTGGCCGAGCTCTGCGACGCGGTGGCCGACCGCGCCGTGTGACCTCCGGCCGGCCAGCCGCGGGTCCGCCCGCTGACCACCTGCTGAGCTCCTGCTGAGCTCCTCCTGACCACCTGCTGGCCCCTGTCGCCGGTGGCCGGCCACCGTCCGTGTCCGTGCGGCTTCCGATGGTGGCGGCGGCCCGGTGGCGCGTTTCCGACCGGTGTCCCTGGGGCCTACCCCTACGGGTTCGGGTCATGACCGGGCCCGGGGGTACTCCCTGGGTATGACTGCGGAAGCCGACCGCTGGCGGATGCCGGTTTGGCCCGAGCCTGGTGCAATTGGTCTTGTGATCGTTCCGGGGACGGGGAATGGGACCGACGCCGAGTGGATGGGGATCTGATGGCATCGACGTTGACGAGAAATGTCCGGCGGGCGGCCGTGCCGACCGCCGTGGTGGCCGGCATCGCCGCCGTCGGAGCCGGCATCTGGCCCGCCCTGGCCAGCGACGGTAGCCCGGACCTGCCGGCCACGACGGCGGAGGAGCTGCTGGTGCAGATGGCCGAGTCCGAGACCGAGCAGCTCTCGGGCACGGTGCGGGTGGACGCGGATCTCGGCATCCCGTCGCTGCCGAACATGGGCGGCGTGCTGGACAGCGTGCTCGGCGAGGTCGGGGGTCCGGCCGGCGCGCTGGCCGGGGTGGCCACCGGCGAGAGCACGCTGCGGGTGGCGATGGACGGCCCGGAGCGGCAGCGGCTCGCGGTGGCGAGCGGCTCCGACGAGTTCAGCGTGATCCACGACGGCGACGAGCTGTGGGCGTACGACAGCAGCAGCAACACCGTCTTCAAGGGGACCGTGCCCGACGACGCGGGGGAGCACGGGGAGAACCTGCCGGCGGAGGAGCAGGACTGGCTGGGCAGCCTCACCCCGCAGCAGGTCGCGGAGCGGCTGCTGGACGAGGCCGGTGAGTACGCGGACATCTCCGTGGACGGCACCGCCCGGGTGGCCGGCCGGGACGCCTACCAGCTGCTGGTGGTGCCCACCGAGGAGGAGGTGGCGGACCGGGCCAGCTCGGTCCGGATCGCGGTGGACGCCGAGACCGGCGTGCCGCTCGCGGTGACCATCCAGGACGGCGACGACCAGCTGCTGGACGTGTCGTTCTCGCAGATCACCTACGAGCAGCCGGCCGGGGGCACGTTCGACTTCACCCCGCCGCAGGACGCGGAGGTGCTGGAGATCAACCCGGGCACCTCCTTCGGCGGCCTGGCGCCCGAGCTGCTCCCGGACGTGCTGTCCCGCTGAGCCCGGGACCGCACCGAACGAACGCCCCGCGGCGTCGGCCCTCTCGGCCGGCGCCGCGGCCTCGTCAGGACACGCAGAACTCGTTGCCCTCGGGGTCGAGCATCACCCACCAGTGGCCCGCCGGGCCCTGGTTCTCCTCGCGGAGCCGCCGCGCGCCCAGGCCCTCCAGCCGGGTGACCAGCTCCTCCAGGGCGGCCGGATTCCCCGGCTCGGGGACGTGCACGTCGATGTGCAGCCGGTTCTTCACGGTCTTGGACTCCGGCACGTTCTGGAAGAGCAGCCGCCGGCCCGTGCCGACGCCGGTGGCCTCGTCCACCGGGTCGTCCGGATGCCTGACCCCCGCGAAGTCCCGCCAGGCGCGCCGCCCGTGCCATTCGACGACCATGTCCTCGCCGATGTGTCCGGCGGCCAGCAGCCGTTCGATCAGCGCGCTGTGGTCCTCCAGGTCGTACTCCAGGGCAGCCGCCCAGAAGTCGGCCAGCCGCGGGGCGTCCCGTGAGTCGATGACGAGCTTCCATCCCAGTGCCATTCCCCACTGATACCAGCCGCCACTGACAGCCTGCCGGCCGGCGTGCCGAGGGGCCCGTGGGCGCGCTTCCGGAGCACCCCCACGGGCCCCTCGACCCCACTCGCCCCCCTCGGGCTCTGCTGGGGCTCTGCTCGGCCGGGCCGCGTCAGCCGCGGCTGGCGGCCACCGCCTCGGAGTACCGCTCCTTGGTCAGGTCCGGATCCTTGATGCCCAGATCGTGCAGCACCGCCCTGACGTCGCTCAGCGCCTCCTGCACGTCGCCGTCGTCCCGGATCAGGGTCTCCAGCTCCAGGAAGGTGGCGTCGAGCTCGGGCAGGAACGCCAACGTGGCCTGCATCTTCCGGCCGCGGGCGTCGAACTCGTAGTTGCGGCACCGCTTCTCGAAGGCGATGGCCGGCCGGTATCCCAGGCCGGTGAGCATCGCGTGGACCGCGTCGGGGTCGGTGACCCGGGTCTCGTGCTCCGGCTTGGAGCCCGAGTCCGCGTCGATGGTCGCGCCCTTGTAGGTGAGCACGAAGCGAGTGTCGTGCGGGCTGCTGACGGTGCGTGTGCGCAGCTCCGCGTCCCGCGCCGTGAGGCTGCCGTCGGCGTCGTCGTAGTAGGTGTCGTGGTACGTCTCCACATGCCCCGGGCCGTACTGGTCGAGGTTTCGTATGACGTCCTGGGGGGCGTGCACGCGGGCCTTGAGTTCCGCTTCGATCACGGTCGCTGCCTCCTGGTCATTGGCTGGCCGGACTGTCCGCGCCGTTCACCGCCGCATAGTACGCGCTCGGTCACGGATCGCACCCGGCAGGGTGGGCACTCCGTGCCATGAATTTCCGGAGATCGGGCCTCCGTGCCGGCACTCCGGGCCCTCGCGTGCCAATCCGCGAAAACCCCTGTCGGTTCGAGGGGGAACACGCGTACGGTGTTGCAGTGCTGAAGAGTTCTATGGGTGATAGCGAAGCAAGAGTTGACGGTTGGGCGGTCGCCGCCGCCTCGGTCACGGTGGTGCTGTGGGCGTCGGCCTTCGTCTCGATCCGGAGCGCGGCCGACCACTTCTCGCCCGGGGCGCTGGCGCTCGGCCGGCTGCTCACCGGCTCCGCGGTGCTGGTCGCCGTGCTGCTGGTGCAGCGGCGCGGGCGTCCGCTGCTGCCGCCGCGCGGGGCCTGGCCGGGGGTGCTCGTCACCGGCGTGCTGTGGTTCGGCGGCTACATGGTCGCGCTGAACTGGGGCGAGCAGGAGGTGGACGCCGGCACCGCCGCCATGATCGTGAACGTCGGGCCGATCCTGATGGCGCTGCTCGGCGGGTGGTTCCTGAAGGAGGGCTTCCCGCCGCGACTGCTCGCCGGCATGGCGGTGTCGTTCGTCGGGGCCGTGGTGGTCGGCCTGTCCATGTCCGACGAGGGCGCCGCGTCGCTGCTCGGCGTCGGGCTGTGCCTGATCGCCGCCGTCTCCTACGCGGTGGCCGTGGTCAGCCAGAAGCCGGCGCTGGCGCACGCCTCGCCGGTGCAGGTGACGACGTTCGGCTGCCTGGTCGGCACGCTCGCCTGCCTGCCGTTCTCCTGGCAGCTCGTCACCGAGGTCCAGGACGCGCCCTGGGGCGCCACCCTGAACGTCGCCTACCTCGGCGTCTTCCCGACCGCCCTGGCGTTCAGCACCTGGGCCTACGCGCTCTCCCGCACCACGGCGGGCCGGATGGGCGCCACCACCTACGCGGCACCCGGCGTGGTGATCGTGCTCTCCTGGCTCCTGCTCGACGAGGTCCCCGGCGCCCTCACCATGCTCGGCGGCCTCCTCTGCCTGGCCGGCGTGGCCGTCTCCCGGACTCGCGCGCGGGGGCGGTCCCGGCGCCGCGCGGAGGGCGGCTCACGCCCTGTTCGTCCGGGTATCGTGAAGACACAGCCCGAGACGATGGAGGCCAGCGGTGACCGTTCTGGATGACATCTGGTGGACCATCGAGCACACCGAGTTCCCCGAGGGCTACAAGGTCGAGGTCATCGAGGGGCAGATCGTCTTGACGCCGCAGAACGAGGAGCATTCCGACATCACCTGGGCCGTGGTGCAACAGGCGGTACAGCTTCTGGGCGAGGGCACCAAGTTCAAGACCGATGTGCCGATAGAGTTCCCGGGCTATCGGAACACTCCGGCGCCGGACGTCACCTTCCTCGATGACACGGCCGAGCGTGGGGAGACAGGCCGCTACGTGTTCCTCGACGTGGACATCGCCGTCGAGATCGTCTCACCCAGCTCCATCAGGAACGACTACGAGGTCAAGCGCCAGAAGTACGCCCACGCCGGCATCCCGACGTACCTGATCATCGATCCGCTTCAGGGCCGCTGCACGCTGCTCACCGAGCCGGGGCGCGAGGACTACAAGAGCGAGCAGGTCCTGCCCTTCGGTGAGACGGTCGAGTTGCGGCGGCGGGACGGGCGGCCGTTGCCGCTCGACACCTCAGGGTTTCCGCGCAGCTGACCGCGTGGCCGCGGCCGTGTCCCGCTCAGCCGGCGTGCTCCGGGCCACCGGCCCGGATCGGCGGGCGCGGTCGCGGCGGGCGGCGCGCAGGGCGTCCCAGGTCAGCACCGAGAGGGCGGCCCAGACCAGCAGGAAGCCGGCCAGCCGCTCCGGCGGCATCTCCTCGTGGAAGACGAAGATGCCGAGCAGGAACATGAAGCTCGGCGCCAGGTACTGCATCAGCCCGAGCGTGGACAGCGGCACCCGGACCGCTGCGGCGCCGAAGAGGATCAACGGCAGCGCGGTGATGGGACCGCTGACGACCAGCAGCAGCGTGTGACCGACGCCGTCCCCGAAGAGGCCGGCGCCCCCGGCGATTCCGCCGTCGCCGGGGAACAGCAGCAGGAAGCCGAGCGCCGGCAGGAAGTGCAGCGCGGCGTCGGCGCTGAAGCCCGCGACGCCGTCGAGGCCGGTCTTCTTCTTGACCAGTCCGTAGGTCCCGAAGCTGAAGCTGAGGGCGAGCGCCAGCCAGGGCACCTGCCCGTAGGCCACCGACATCACCACCACGGCGAGCGCGCCGATGCCGACCGCCACCCACTGCGCGCGGCGCAGCCGTTCCCGCAGCAGCAGCACGCCGATGGCGATGCTGATCAGCGGGTTGATGAAGTATCCGAGCGACGCCTCAAGCGTGCGGTCGTTCGCCACCGCCCAGATGAAGCCGCCCCAGTTGACGGTGATCAACGAGGCGGACAGGGCGAGCAGCGCGAGCTGCTTCGGCTGGCGCAGCAGCGGGCGTATCCAGGACCAGCTGCGGACCAGCGCCAGGATCACCAGCGCGGTGGGGAGCGACCAGAGCATCCGGTGGGCGAGCAGCTGCCACGGGCCCGTGTCCTCCAACTCGTGCCAGTAGAGCGGGAGCAGGCCCCACATGCCGAAGGCCGCGAGTCCGTACACCAGGCCCGCCCGGCTCGCCGCTGCGCCCACCACTGCCTCCCATGTCCACGCCAACCCCGTCATGACGGTAGCGCCGGGCGGCCGGGCTGTCATTCCCGTTACGGCGTGACGGTCCTGACAGCCCGTGGGCGTGGCCCTCAGCCGGCGACGGTCCAGGTGTCGTGCCCGGTCAGCAGCGCGGCCAGGTCGCCCTTGCCGTGCCGCTCCACCGCGGCCTCCAACTGCTCGGCCATCCGCTCCTCGTAGACCGGCCGCTCGACCGAGCGCAGCACGCCGATCGGGGTGCGGTGCAGGGTCTGCGGGTCGGCCAGCCGGGACAGCGCGAAGGCGGTGGCGGGGGAGTCGGCGTGGGCGTCGTGGGTCAGCACGCCGTGCGTGCCCTCCGTGGTGACGTCCACCACCCGCAGCTCACCGCTGACCGGATCGCGGACCACGCCCCGGCGCCCGAGCCCGTCGCCGCCGTCCTCCTCGGCGAACGGGGCACCGAAGCGGATCGGCTGCCCGTGCTCCAGCCGGATCACCGCCTCCTGCGCCTGCTGCTTGTCCTTCAGCGCCTCGAAGGCGCCGTCGTTGAAGATGTTGCAGTTCTGGTAGATCTCCACGAGCGCCGATCCTGGATGGTCCGCGGCGGCGCGCAGCACGCTGGTGAGGTGCTTGCGGTCGGAGTCCACGGTCCTGGCGACGAACGACGCCTCCGCGCCCAGCGCCAGCGACACCGGGTTGAACGGGGTGTCGAGCGAGCCCATCGGCGTGGACTTGGTGATCTTGCCGGTCTCCGAGGTGGGCGAGTACTGGCCCTTGGTCAGACCGTAGATCCGGTTGTTGAACAGCAGGATCTTGAGATTCACGTTGCGCCGCAGCGCGTGGATCAGGTGGTTACCGCCGATGGACAGCGCGTCGCCGTCGCCGGTGACCACCCAGACCGACAGGTCGCGGCGGGCGGCGGCCAGGCCGGTGGCGATCGCCGGAGCGCGCCCGTGGATCGAGTGCATCCCGTAGGTGTTCATGTAGTACGGGAACCGCGAGGAGCAGCCGATGCCGGAGATGAAGACGATGTTCTCCCTGGCCAGGCCGAGCTCGGGCATGAAGCCCTGGACGGCGGCGAGCACGGCGTAGTCGCCGCAGCCCGGGCACCAGCGGACCTCCTGGTCCGTCTTGAAGTCCTTCGCGGTCTGGCGGGTCTCGGCGGTCGGCACGAGCGCCAGCGCGGTGCGCCCCACACCGGGTGTGGGGGTGGGTGACGGGGTGGGTGACGCGGCTGAGGGCTGGGTGGGTGCCTCAGTGGTCATGGTCGAGGGCCTCCTTGAAAGCGGACGCGAGCTGCTCTGCCTTGAAGGGCAGACCGGTGACCTGGGTCACCGACCTGACGTCGACCAGGTACTTCGCCCGGAGCAGCATGGCGAGCTGGCCGAGGTTCATCTCGGGCAGCACGACCCGGTCGTAGGCGCGCAACACGTCCCCGAGGTTGCCGGGGAGCGGGCTGAGGTTGCGCAGGTGGGTCTGGGCGATCTGGCCGCCGTCCCGGCGGATGCGCCGGACGGCGGCGGTGATGGGTCCGTACGTCGAGCCCCAGCCGAGGACCAGCAGCTTTGCGCCCTCGCCGGGCGGACCGCTGGGGTCGTCCACCACCACGTCCGGCACCGCGATGCCGTCCACCTTGGCCTGTCGGGTGCGCACCATGTGGTCGTGGTTGGCCGGGTCGTAGCTGATGTTCCCGGTGCCGTCCTGCTTCTCGATGCCGCCGATGCGGTGCTCCAGGCCCGGCGTGCCGGGGACCGCCCAGGGCCGGGCCAGGGTCCGCTCGTCGCGCTTGTACGGCCAGAAGACCTCGGTGCCGTCGGCCAGTTCGTGGTTGGGCCCGGTGGCGAACTGCACCCGGAGGTCGGGCAGCTCGTCCAGCTCCGGGATCCGCCACGGCTCCGAGCCGTTGGCCAGGTACCCGTCGGACAGCAGGAAGACGGGAGTGCGGTACGCCAGCGCGATGCGCGTCGCGTCCAGCGCCGCGGTGAAGCAGTCGCCCGGGGTGGCCGGGGCGACGATCGGTACGGGCGCCTCGCCGTTCCGCCCGTACATCGCCTGGAGCAGGTCGGCCTGCTCGGTCTTGGTGGGCAGACCGGTGGACGGGCCGCCGCGCTGGATGTCGATGATCAGCAGCGGCAGCTCCAGCGAGACCGCGAGGCCGATGGTCTCCGACTTCAGCGCCACGCCGGGCCCCGAGGTGGTGGTGATGCCCAGCGCCCCGCCGAACGCCGCGCCCAGGGCCGCGCCGATGCCGGCGATCTCGTCCTCGGCCTGGAAGGTGCGCACGCCGAAGTTCTTGTGCTTGGACAGCTCGTGCAGGATGTCGGACGCCGGCGTGATGGGGTACGAGCCGAGGAACAGCGGCAGGTCCGCGCACCGCGCGGCGGCGATCAGGCCGTACGCCAGCGCGAGGTTGCCCGAGATGTTGCGGTAGGTGCCGGCGGGGAACGCCGACGTGGCCGGCGCGACCTCGTAGGAGACGGCGAAGTCCTCGGTGGTCTCGCCGAAGTTCCATCCGGCGCGGAAGGCGGTGATGTTCGCCTCGGCCAGCTCGGGGCGCTTCGCGAACTTGCTGCGCAGGAACGCCTCGGTGCCCTCGGTGGGCCGGTGGTACATCCACGACAGCAGCCCGAGGGCGAACATGTTCTTGCTGCGGCCCGCCTCCTTGCGGGTCAGGCCGTACTCCTTGAGCGCCTCGACGGTGAGCGTGGTCAGTGGCACCTCGTGCACGCTGTACCCGTCCAGCGAGCCGTCCGTCATCGGGTTCTCGGCGTACCCGACCTTGGCCATCGCCCGGGTCGAGAACTCGTCGGTGTTGACGATGATCTCCGCGCCGCGCGGCAGGTCAGGAACATTCGCCTTCAAAGCGGCCGGATTCATCGCCACCAGCACATTCGGGGCGTCACCCGGGGTGAGGATGTCATGATCCGCGAAATGCACCTGGAACGATGACACGCCGGGCAGCGTGCCAGCGGGGGCGCGGATTTCCGCGGGGAAGTTGGGAAGCGTCGACAGATCATTTCCGAACGAGGCCGTCTCCGAGGTGAAACGGTCCCCCGTGAGCTGCATCCCGTCTCCGGAATCACCAGCGAACCGGATGATCACCCGGTCGAGACGCCTGACGTCCTTGCTGTCCCGGCTCGCCTGGTTGACCTCAGTGGTCACTGCTGTAGCCCTCCTTCGAGGCGGCTCTTGTCAGCCATCGTACGCGGGTAAGGGGTGCCTTCCCGAAGGTGATCACATGATGGACGCGGGCTACGCGCGTCGGCGCGGGGCCGTCCGCCCCACCCCCGCCGTGCTCCGCCGGCGTCCCGACAACCGTCCAAAGGCCCCCCTCGAAGTCCCGACCGTCCCACCGCCCCAGGGTCCTGAGTACAGGCTGACCCAGTCGCTAGGAATTGAGGTAGGTCAGAACTGCCAGAACTCGCCGGTGATCTGTGTCACTCTGTGCCAAGCCGAGCTTCATAAAGATGTTGCTCACGTGTTTTTCGACGGCACCGTGACTCACCACGAGCTGCTGGGCGATAGCGGAGTTCGTGCGGCCCTCCGCCATTAGTCCTAGGACTTCTCTTTCCCGCGGAGTAAGCCCCGCCAACACGTCCTGTTTCCGGCTGCGCCCCAGCAGTTGCGCCACCACCTCGGGATCGAGCGCGGTGCCGCCCTCCGCCACCCGGGCCACGGCCTGGACGAACTCGCTCACGTCGGCGACCCGGTCCTTCAGCAGGTACCCCACGCCCCGGCTGGATCCGGCGATCAGCTCCGTGGCGTACTGCTCCTCCACGTACTGCGACAGCACCAGCACGCCCAGGTCCGGGTAGCGCTGCCGCAGCCGGACCGCCGCCCGTACGCCCTCGTCGGTGTGCGTCGGCGGCATCCGCACGTCGGCCACCACCACGTCGGGCGCGGCCCCGCCGTCCGCCAGCTCGCGCACCGCCGCGATCAGCGCGTCCCCGTCCCCGACCCCGGCGACCACCTCGTGGCCCCGGTCGTTCAACAGCCGGGTCAGCCCCTCCCGGAGCAGCACCGAATCCTCGGCGATGACTACCCGCACGTCCTCGACTCCGTTCGTTTCGCCAGATACGGCGTTGGGGGGATGCCCCGTGTCGGCGTTCAGCATCTCACCCAGGCTCCCCGCCGCGGGGCGGCGAGGAGCCTGGGTGAGGAGACTTCGGAAGGGCGCTCAGCGCCGGGCGGCCACCCGGTCGCGCCAGGGCAGGGCGGCGGTGATGGTGGTGGGGCCGCCCTCGGGGGAGTGGACGGCGAGCAGGCCGTCCACGGCGGCGAGGCGTTCGGCGAGGCCGGACAGGCCGCTGCCGCTGGCCGGGTCGGCGCCGCCGCGGCCGTCGTCGGTGACCTGGAGCATCAGCCGGTCCTGCGACCGCCAGATGTCCACGGAGGCCCGACGGGCGCCGCTGTGCTTGCTGACGTTCTGCAGCAGTTCCGACGCCGTGAAGTAGGCGATGCCCTCGATCGCCTCGGCCGGCCGCCAGTCCAGCTCCACATCCACCGTGACGGGCACGGTGCAGCGGCCGGCGAGGGAGGAGAGCGCGGGGCCGAGTCCGCGGTCGGTGAGGACGGCGGGGTGGATGCCGCGGGCGAGGTCGCGGAGCTCCTGGAGGGCGAGCTTGACCTCGCCGTGTGCCTCGTCGACCATCCTGGCGGCGGCCTCGGGGTCCTCGGTGAGCTTCTCCTTGGCCAGGCCCAGGTCCATGGCCAGGGCGACCAGCCGGGCCTGGGCGCCGTCGTGCAGGTCCCGCTCGATCCGCCTCAGGTCCTCCGCCGAGGCGTCCACCACCTGCGACCGGTCCGACTCCAGCTGCCACATCCGGGTGGCCGCCGCCGAGGGACCCAGCAGCAGCGACACCAGCGCCCGGTCGCCGTGCGCCAGGAACCGGATCAGCACGCTGGCGAGCATCAGCAGCAGGGCACCCAGCACCACGGCCATGACCACCTCCAGCGGGCCGTCCCAGACCCAGGACCACTCGCCCTCCTCCGCGCCGGGGTTGATGCCCACGCCGGGCTCGTCCGTGGACGCCGGGACGATCCAGAACCACAGCGGGAACGTCAGCATCGACCAGCCGGCCGACCACAGCACCAGCACCACGCAGAAGGTGAAGACGCCCCACGGGAAGCCCAGAAGCGCGTACGCCACCGCCCGCCAGGAGACGTTGCTCCGCAGCATCGCACCCATCCAGGCCATGGGCCCGGTGCGCTCGCCGCGCAGCCGCAGCGGCTCCGGCTCCGCGATCTCCATCCGCAGCAGGCTCCGGGCGCGCGCCCGCTCCAGCCGGCCGAAGCCGCGCAGGCAGAGCAGCACCAGCCCCATCAACGGCAGCCCGACGAAGGTGATCAACAGCCCGGCGCTCACCGCCAGTCCGGTCACCGCGGTGACGAACGCCGCGAGCGCGACGGGGAAGTTCAGCAGCAGGTGCAGGCCCTCCCGCAGGGTGCGGGCGCGGAACGGCAGCAGCAGCGCGTTCCGCAGCCGGCTGCCGCGCTCGGCGGCGTCCGGGGCCGTGGGAGTCGTGAGACCGGTCATGGTGTCGCTCCGGTGGGTGCTCAGCGTGCCGCTCATCGGCGTGATCCTTCTCGTGTGCCGGTGCGCTCCCGCCACGGGAGCTCGGCGGTGATGGTGGTGGGGCCGCCCTCGGGGGAGTGGACGGCGAGCAGGCCGTCCACGGCGGCGAGGCGTTCGGCGAGACCGGACAGGCCGCTGCCGGTCGCGGGGTCGGCGCCGCCGTGCCCGTCGTCGGTGACCTGGAGCATCAGCCGGTCCTGCGACCGCCAGATCTCGGCGCTCGCCTGGCGGGCGCCGCTGTGCTTGCTGACGTTCTGCAGCAGTTCCGACGCCGTGAAGTAGGCGATGCCCTCGATGGCGGGCGCGGGCCGCTCGGCCAGGTCGGCGGTCACCGTGACGGGCACGGTGCAGCGGCCGGCGAGGGAGGAGAGCGCGGGGCCGAGTCCGCGGTCGGTGAGGACGGCGGGGTGGATGCCGCGGGCGAGGTCGCGGAGCTCCTGGAGGGCGAGCTTGACCTCGCCGTGTGCCTCGTCGACCATCCTGGCGGCGGCCTCGGGGTCCTCGGTGAGCTTCTCCTTGGCCAGGCCCAGGTCCATGGCCAGGGCGACCAGCCGGGCCTGGGCGCCGTCGTGCAGGTCCCGCTCGATCCGCCGCAGGTCGGCGCTGGCCGTGTCGGTGACCGTCATCCGGTCCGACTCCAGCTCCGCGATCCGCCGCTCCAACGCGTCGGACGGGGACAGCAGCGCCCGCACCAGCGCCCGGTCCACGTGGCTGATCCAGCGGACCAGCCAGGGCAGCAGCGGCCAGACGACGAACAGCCCGGCCAGCGTCACGACGAAGGCCACCAGCGTCCAGGGCAGCCGCACCACGAAGAACAGCGCGGTGCGCCACCCCACCGGGTCGCGCAGGCTGCTCCACAGCCAGGCGAAGAAGCCGGCACCCCGGCGCACCGGCAGCCGACTCGGCTCGTCGATGCGCAGCCGCAGCAGGGACCTGGCCCGGGACCGCTCCCAGGCGCCCAGCCGGCGGCAGCCGACCAGCCCGAGCGCCAGGATCGGCAGCCCGACCACCGTGATGGACAGCAGCACGCCCGAGTAGATCCAGGCCAGGACGTAGACGAAGGCGACGACGTCCAGCGGGAAGCTGCTCAGCAGATAGCCGATCTCCCGCCAGGTCTGGGCGCCCAACGCGGACCGGGGCGGCGGAAGCCTCTCCGGTTCGCGGGCGTCGGGCGCGGCGACAGTGCTGGTCATGGCACCCAGCGTGCCGGGCGCGGAGGGCGACTGCCAGGGGGTGGATCGGTGAACACGTGGGGGGGATATCCCCACCCCGGCACGCACCCCGGCCACCGACCCGGCCGCCGGCCGTCCGCCGCCGCGCCGGTCACCCCACCCGTCGCCCCGAACGCGTGGTCGGGGTTCGCGTGAGCGGGGGCCGCAACGCACTGGTCACAAGCGGCCCGGCACCCCCTAGACTCCCCTCCTGACAGTTCACCGGAGTCCCCCTACACGGATCATCCGCCGGAGGTCCGAACGTGCCCGACTACTTCCACGGCTACGCGGTCGTCGGTCTGGTCGCGGTCGTCGGCGTGCTCTTCGTCACGGTGGCGTTCACGGCGGGGCGGCTGCTGCGGCCCGCGGTGCCGAGCCGGGAGAAGCTGCTGACCTACGAGTGCGGCGTCGACCCGGTCGGTGAGGGCTGGGCCCACACCCAGGTGCGGTACTACGTGTACGCGTTCCTGTACGTGATCTTCGCCGTCGACTCGGTCTTCCTCTTCCCCTGGGCGACGATCTTCGCCGCCGACGGCTTCGGCGCGGTCACCCTCGTGGAGATGTTCGTCTTCCTCGGCTTCCTCAGCGCGGGGCTGCTGTACGCCTGGCGGAAGGGCGTCCTGACATGGACCTGAAGCCGACGGGGTCGCGGCTGGGGCCGCTGGCCCGGCTGGCCCCCGAGCCGATGAAGGTGATCCTCAACTGGGGTCGCCGCTACAGCCTCTGGGTCTTCAACTTCGGGCTCGCCTGCTGCGCGATCGAGTTCATCGCGGCGTCCATGGCACGGCACGACTTCATCAGGCTCGGCGTGATCCCGTTCGCACCCGGGCCCCGGCAGGCCGACCTGATGGTGGTCTCGGGGACGGTCACGGACAAGATGGCGCCGGCCGTGAAGCGGCTGTACGAGCAGATGCCGGAGCCGAAGTACGTGATCTCCTTCGGCGCCTGCTCCAACTGCGGCGGCCCGTACTGGGACTCGTACTCGGTCACCAAGGGCGTCGACCAGATCATCCCCGTCGACGTCTACGTGCCGGGCTGCCCGCCCCGCCCCGAGGCGCTGCTCCAGGGCATCCTCAAGCTCCAGCAGAAGATCGCGGAGGAGTCCACCGCCGGCCGGTACGCGCCGCCCGCGGGCGCCTCCCCGGCGGCGCTGACCAGCGGCCTGGTGGCCCCGGCGGCCACCCCCGAGGAGGGCGGCCGGTGACGGGGGTGGGCTGGCTGCCGCGCGACGCGGCGGATCTCTTCGGGGAGGGCGCGGAGGCCACGGAGTCGTACGGGCTGCTGACCGTCGACGTGCCCGTCTCCGACGACGCCGAGCGCTGGCCGCGAGCCCTGCTGGCCGCCCGGGACGAGCTCGGCTGCTCCTACTTCGACTGGCTCAGCGCGGTGGACGAGCCCGGCACGGGGTTCCAGGTCTGCGCCCACGTGGTGGCGCTCGGCGCCCCGCCGCGCACGCTGCTGCTGCGCACCACGCTCCCGCACGCGGGCGCCGCGGTGCCCACGGCGACCGGGGTGTACCCCGGGGCCGCCTGGCACGAGCGGGAGACGCACGAGATGTTCGGCATCGACTTCCCCGGCCATCCGGGGCTCACGCCGCTGCTGCTCCCGGACACCTTCGAGGGCCATCCGCTGCGGAAGGACTTCGTCCTGGCGGCCCGGGTGGTGAAGGCGTGGCCGGGCGCGAAGGAGCCGGGCGAGTCGGCGCACGGTGGCCCCAGGCGCCGCCAGATGCTGCCCCCGGGCGTCCCGGACCCCAACGAATGGGGCCCGCTCAAGGGCCAGCTCCCCGACGCCCCGGCCCGCCCGGCCCGCGCCCGAGGAGCCGCTGACCGAGGTGACCGCCCGACCCGCCGCACCCGCTCGGCGAGCGAGGGCTCGGCCAGCCAACGCGACTCGGCTGCGCCGGGCGAGACCCCGGACGAGCGCCCGACCCGCCGGGCCCGCTCGGCGAGCGAGGGTTCCGCGAGCCAGCGCGAGTCTGCTGCGCCGGGCGAGACCCCGGACGAGCGCCCGACCCGCCGGGCCCGCTCCGGCGGCGACGGCGCCGCCCCGGCCTCCGGCGAGTCGCCCGGCCGCGGCCGGCCCCCGGGGACCGCCGCCGGCCGCCGCGCCGCCGACACCCCCTGGCAACCCCCGGTCACACCCCCGCCGGGCGCGAAGGGCTCCGCCCCGGCGGAGGGCCGTCCCGGTTCCGCCGGTTCCGATGAGCCGCCGGGCGCGCCGGACGTTCACCCCGGCGACGCCGGACCCGTAACGCCCCCGCCGGGCGCGGCGGGCTCGGCGCCCGCGGAGGACCGTCCCGGTCCGGCTGGGTCGGCCGCGCGCAGCGAGGAGGCGACGCCGGACGATCGCCCCGGCGACGCCGCGAACGACGACGCGCACGGACCCGTAACGCCCCCACCCGGTGTGGAGGACTCCGCCCCGGCCGAGGACCGCCCGGGTCCCGCCGGGGCCCCGGGCCTCGACGAGCCGCCGGTGGCGCCCGGCGAACCCGGAACGTCGCCGGCCAGCGATGACGCGCGCGGCCCGGTCGCGCCCTCGACGGAGGACCGTCCCGGTCCTGCCGGGGCCGCCCCGCGCGGCGAGGGCGCCGGGCCGGGGCGGCAGCCCCGGGGTGGGCCCCGGGCCGGGCGTGAGGCCGACGACGAGACCGACACCGACGGCGGCTCGGACGCCGCCAACGGCGGCGAGAGCGGCGAGGGCGGGGGCTGATGGACGCGTTCGACGTGGCGGTGCGGCTGCTCGCCGTGCTGCTCGCCTTCCTGATCCTGCCCCTGCTCGTCGGGCAGATCGAGCACAAGGCGATGGCCCACATGCAGGGCCGGGTCGGCCCGATGCACGCCGGCGGCTTCCACGGCTGGGCCCAGCTCGTCGCCGACGGCGTGAAGTTCGTGCAGAAGGAGGACACCGTCCCGGCCGGCGCCGACCGGCGGGTCTTCCAGCTCGCGCCCGCCGTCGCCCTCATTCCGTACCTGATCGTGCTGATCGCCATCCCGCTCGGCCCCGACGAGCTGGTCGGCGAGAGCATCGACGCCGGGATCTTCTTCGTGCTCGCCGTGCTCGGCGTCGGCGTGCTCGGCTCGCTCATGGGCGGCTGGGCCTCGGCCAACAAGTACTCGCTGCTCGGCGGCCTGCGCACCGCCGCCCAGCTGATGGCGTACGAGCTGCCGCTGCTGCTGTCCGCCGCCTCCGTGGCCATGGCCGCCGGCACGCTCAGCCTCACCGGCATCCTGGACGGCTACGAGTGGTGGTGGGTGCCCTGGCAGCTCGTCGGCGGCTTCGTTTTCTTCACCGCCGGCATGGCCGAGCTGCAGCGCCCGCCGTTCGACGCCCCGATCGCGCCCGAGGAGATCATCTTCGGCGCGTTCACCGAGTACTCGGGCCTGCGCTTCGCGCTGTTCCTGCTGGCCGAGTACGCCGGCATCGTGGTGGTCTCGGCGCTCACCGCCGTGCTGTTCCTCGGCGGCTGGCACGGCCCCTACTCCGACCAGCTCGGCTGGCTGTGGATGTTGCTGAAGACCGGCCTGCTCTGCTTCCTGGTGATCTGGGCGCGGGTGGCCTGGCCACGGTTGCGCGCCGACCAGATCCAGCGGTTCGCCTGGACCGTGCTCGTCCCGCTGGCCCTGGCGCAGATCGCGCTCACGGGCGTGATCAAGGTGGTGATCTCGTGAGTTTCGGCACCGGGCTGGCCAAGGGGCTCGCGGTCACGTTGCGCACCATGACCCGGCGCGCGGTCACCCAGCAGTACCCGGAGACGCAGCCCGCGCTGCCGCCGCGCAGCCGCGGCGTGATCGGGCTGTTCGAGGAGAACTGCACGGTCTGCATGCTCTGCGCCCGCGAGTGCCCCGACTGGTGCATCTACATCGACTCGCACAAGGAGACCGTGCCGCCCGCCACCCCCGGCGGGCGGGAGCGCAGCCGGAACGTGCTCGACCGGTTCGCCATCGACTTCGCGCTCTGCATGTACTGCGGCATCTGCATCGAGGCCTGCCCGTTCGACGCGCTGTTCTGGTCGCCCGAGTTCGAGTACGCGGAGACCGACATCCGGGAGTTGACCCACGAACGGGACCGGCTCCGCGAGTGGATGTGGACCGTGCCGGAGCCGCCGCCGCTCGACCTCGCCGCCGAGGAGCCCAAGGAGGTCGCCGCCGCGCAGAAGGCCGCGGAGCGGCTGGCCGCCGAACAGGCCGCCGAGCGCCCGGGGGAGGAGCCGTCGTGATCCTCGCCGCCGACGAGACCCACGGCTTCCTGTCGCCCTCGGGCCAGGAGATCGTCTTCGTGCTGGTCGGCGTGGTTGTGCTGGGCGCCGCCGTGCTCTGCGTCACCAGCCGGCAGCTGGTGCACGCGGCGCTCTACCTGGTGGTCGCGCTGGGCGGGCTCGCTGTCCAGTACCTGCTGCTCACCGCCGAGTTCGTGGCCTGGGTGCAGGTGCTGATCTACCTCGGCTCGGTCGTGGTGCTGCTGCTCTTCGGCCTGATGCTGACGAAGGCGCCCATCGGCCCCTCGCCGGACGCCGACTCGGCCAACCGCCCGGTGGCGTTCGGCGTCGCCCTGGCCGCCGCCGCGACGTTGGTCACCCTGGTCGTGGACGCGTTCCGCGGGCAGTGGATCGACCTGGACACCCCGCACGGCGCGTCGGGGCCGGTGGGGGAGAGCCTGTTCCGCACCTGGGTGCTGCCGTTCGAGGCGCTGTCCGTGCTGCTGCTGGCCGCGCTGGTCGGCGCGATCGTCGTGTCGCGCGCCCGGGACGATCGGGGGGATGGCTGATGCACCTCGTCTACCCGGCCGTGCTGGCCGCGCTGCTGTTCTGCACCGGCCTGTACGGGGTGTTGGCCCGGCGCAACACCATCCTGGTGCTGATGTCGGTGGAGTTGATGCTCGCCGCCGTCAGCCTCAACCTCGTGGCGTTCGACGTCTGGCTGCGCGACACCCTGCACTCCGGGCAGGTCTTCACCCTCTTCCTCATCGCCCTGTCCGCCGCCGAGATCGGCATCGGCCTGGCGCTGGTGCTGCTGCTGTACCGCAACAGCGGCGTCTCCGCCGTCGACCGGATGCGCGCCCTGGACGGCGACTCCGACCCCACGGCACCCGCTGAGCCGACCGCCGCCCCCACCGCGTCCGCCGCCCCCACCGCGTCCGCCGTCCCCACCGACCCGGAACCCGCCCGCCGGGAGAACACCACCACGTGAACACCTCCACCGCCGCCGCCCTCGTCCCGCTGCTGCCGTTCCTCGCCGCCGCGGCGATCCTGCTGACCGGCCGCCGCGCCCCAGGATTCGTCCGCCCGCTGGCCGTGCTGCCCACCCTCGGCGCCGCCGGACTCGCCGTCCTCGTCGCCGTCCGGCAGGGCGGCGAGGAGCCGATCCGCGCCGCCACCACACTCGCCGACCCCGGTGACGCCCAGTTCACCATCAGCCTCGCCCTCCACCTCGACGGCTTCGCGGTGCTGGTCGCCGTCCTGGTGGCCGTCGTCGCCTCCTGCGTGCAGCTCTACTCCACCGGCTACATGCGCGGCGACGCGCGCTACCCCTCCTACGCGGCGCTGATCTCCCTCTTCACGGCGGCGATGCTGCTGGTCGTCTACGCCGACGACCTGATCGTGCTGCTGGTCGGCTGGGAGGTGATGGGCATCTGCTCCTACTTCCTGGTCGGCCACTACTGGGAGACCTCCGCCGCCCGCGCCGCCTCCCTCAAGGCGTTCCTGGTCACCAAGCTGGGCGACGTGCCGTTCCTGATCGGCATCCTGGTGCTGGCCGCAGACGCGGGCACGTTCCGCATCTCCACGATCGTCACCCGGCTGACCTCCTCGCTGTCCTCCTTCGAACTGGAGCAGCCGACGCTGGTCGCGCTGCTGTTGCTGGGCGGCGTGGCCGGCAAGTCGGCGCAGGTGCCGCTGCACACCTGGCTGCCGGACGCGATGGCCGGCCCCACCCCGGTCTCCGCGCTGATCCACGCCGCGACCATGGTCGCCGCCGGCGTGTACCTGGTCGCCCGGCTGTTGCCCGTCTTCGTGGCCTCCACGGCCGCGCTGGTGGTGCTCGCCGTCATGGCCGCGGTCACCATGCTCGGTTCGGCGCTCGCCGCCCTCGCCCAGGACGACGTCAAACGGGTGCTCGCGTACTCGACCATCGGCCAGCTCGGCTTCATGAGCGGCGCGCTGGCCGTCGCCGACCGCGAGGCCGCCGTCTTCCACCTGCTCACCCACGGCGCGTTCAAGGCGCTGCTGTTCCTCGGCGCCGGGGTGCTGATCCACACCGCGGGCACCGGCTCGCTGGCCGCGATGGCCCGGCTGCGCGGGCTGAAGGAGAAGGCGCCCGACGCATTCTGGACGATGACCATCGGCCTGCTGGCGCTCGCCGCGATCCCGCCGTTCTCCGGCTTCTTCTCGAAGGAGGCGGTGATCGGCGCGGCCGAGCACGCCGCCCTCGAGGAGGCCGGCCACGGCGCCGAGGCCGCCGTGGCGCCGGTCGCGGCCGGCTGGATCGTGCTGGTCGCCGGCCTCGTCACCGCCCTGCTCACCGCCGCCTACGCCGCCCGGCTGTGGCTGGTCGCGTTCCACGACCCGGTCGGCGCCCGTACCGACCCGGTGCCCACCGGGGAGGGCGCCAGCCCGGTGATGATCGCGATGCTGTGGCTGCTGGCGCTGCCCTCGCTGCTGCTCGGCCTGGCGTACGGGGTGCTGCCCGACTGGTTCGACGGCGGCTCGCTGGCGCCGACGCTGACCACCTCGGTGCTGGCCACCGGCGTCGCCCTGGTCGGCGGCATCGCCGCGTACGCCGCCTGGCGCCGCGCCTACGAGAGCGACCGGCTGATAGATCCGGGCCCGGCGCTGCTGGGCCCGCTGCACCGGCACGCCGTCGTCGGCTTCCACCTCGACGCCCTCTACGCGGCCGCGTTCGTCCGGCCCGTGCGGGCCGCCGCCCGGCTGGTGCGCTTCCTCGACCGGGCCGTCATCGACGCGTACGTGCGCGCCTCGGCCGCCGCGCCCGGCTGGCTCGGCGCCGTCACCCGCCGCGCCCAGACCGGCAACGTGCAGAGCTATCTGAGCGTGCTCGTCACCGGCTCGCTGGTGCTGGCCCTCGCCGCCGTCCTCGTCGCAGCCGGAGGGTGACCCCGCGATGATCACGCTGAACGACACCACGCTCCAGCTGCTGCTCGTCGCCGTCGTCGTGCTGCCGCTGCTCGGCTCCGGCGCCGCGCTGCTGCCCCCGCCGCCCGGCCTCGGGGCGGGCGGCGACCGCGACCGGGCCGTGCTGCGGCACGGCGTCACCGTCACCGGCGCCGTCCTCGTCGCCACCCTGGTGCTGGCCGCCGCCTTCGACTACGACCGGCCGGGCGCCATCCAGGCGGAGAGCGACGTCAGCTGGATCCCGGCGCTGGACATCCGGCTGCACCTCGGCGTGGACGGCATCTCGCTGCCGCTGCTGGTGCTCACCGCGCTGCTGACGTTCCTCTGCGCGCTCTACAGCTACGTCCGCCCGCCCGAGGGGGACGCGCGGGCGTTCGTCGCGTTCCTGCTGCTGCTGGAGTGCGGCACGCTCGCCACCTTCGCCGTGCTCGACCTGATGCTCTTCTTCCTGGCCTTCGAGACGGTGCTCGTCCCGATGTACTTCCTGATCGCCCGCTTCGGCGGCGCGGGGCGCGGCCCGGCGGCCTGGAAGTTCGTGCTGTACACGGTGCTCGGCTCGGTCGTCATGCTGCTCGGCCTGCTGCTGGTCGGGCTCGGCGCCGGCACGTTCGACATGGTGGAGCTGGCCGAGGCGCACGGCGCCGGGCTCGGGCACACCACGCAGCTGCTCGCGGTGCTCGCCATCGGCATCGGCCTCGCGGTGAAGACCCCGATGTGGCCGCTGCACAGCTGGCTGCCGGACGCCCACACCGCCGCCCCGACCGTGGGCTCGGTGCTGCTGGCCGGGGTGCTGCTGAAGATGGGCACCTACGGGCTGGTGCGCATCGCGCTGCCGATGACGCCCGACGGCATGGAGACCCTCGCCCCGTACCTCGGCGCGTTCGCCGTGACCGGCATCGTCTACGGGTCGCTGGCCTGCCTGGCGCTGGTCAGGGAGGGCGCGGGCGGCGACCTCAAGCGGCTCATCGCCTACTCCTCGGTCGGCCACATGGGCTTCGTGCTGCTGGGCATCGCCACCCTGACCCCGACCGGCGTCAACGGCGCGCTGTTCGCCAACATCGCCCACGGGCTCATCACCGGCCTGCTGTTCTTCCTGGTCGGCGCCCTGAAGGAGCGCACCGGGTCCACCGACCTGGACGGCCTCGCCGGGGCCGCCGGCGGCGCCGGGCTGTACGGCAGGACGCCGCGGTTCGGCGGCCTGATCGCGTTCGCCGCGGTGGCCTCGCTCGGGCTGCCCGGGCTGGCCGGCTTCTGGGGCGAGCTGCTGGCCCTGCTCGGCGCCTACCAGCCGGCGGACGGGCTCAGCCGGCCCGCGTACCTCGTCTTCCTGGTCGTGGCCGCGTTCGGCACCCTGCTGACCGCCGGGTACCTGCTGCTGGTCGTCCGCCGCGTGTGCATGGGCGACGTCCCGTCCGAGCCACCGCCGCACCTGCCGGACCTGCGGGTGTACGAGTACGCGGCGTTCGGCCCGCTGGTCGCGCTCACCGTGCTGGCCGGGCTGTGGCCGGCGGTGCTGCTCGACCTGACAGATCCCGCCGTGCAGAGCCTCCTGCCGGGAGTCGCCAGATGAATCTGACCGTGGGCGCCGGGGGTGCCGCCGGCGCGACCGGCATCCAGAGCGTGGACTGGGCGGTCATCGCGCCGCCGACCATCGCCGCCGCGGCCGCCGCCGCGGTGATGCTGGTCGACCTCTTCCTACCACCCGCGCGCCGCCGGCTGCTCGGCTGGCTGGCGCTGGCCGGCCTGGCGCTGGCCGCGCTGTCGCTGCTGCCGTTGCGGGACGGCGACCGGGCCACGTTCTGCCTGGCCGGCGGCGACTGCTCGTACGCCGCGGACCGCTTCGCCGTCATCGTCCAACTGCTGGTGCTCGGCGGCGCCTTCCTGGCCGCCCTGCTGTCCTTCCCCGAGGTGCACGAGGGCGACGACGAGGAGACCGGCGGTTCGCTGCCGGCGGGCGAGTTCTGGTTCCTGCTGCTGTCCTCGGCCTCCGGCGCGGCGCTGCTGCCCGCCGCCCGCGACCTGGCCACCCTGGTCATCGCCCTGGAGGTGGCCACGCTCCCGGCGTACGCCCTGGTCGCGTTGCGCCGCGAGGGGCGTGCGGGTCCGGAGGCCGCGGTGAAGTTCTTCCTCACCTCGGTCACCGCCACCGCCGTCGGGCTGCTCGGCATCAGCTTCGTCTACGCCGGCGCCGGCACCCTCCACCTCGAAGGCATCGCCGCCGCCCTGCCGGACGCCGATCCGCGACTGGCGACGCTGATCGAGGCCGGGGTGGCGCTGACGCTGGTCGGCTTCGCGTTCAAGGTCGCCGCCGTGCCGTTCCACTTCTGGGTGCCCGAGACCTACCTGGGCGCGCCGCTGCCGGTCGCCGGCTACCTCTCGGTCGTCGGCAAGACCGCGGGGCTGGCCGGGCTGATCCTGGTGACCGTCGTCGCCTTCCGCGACTACACCGAGCTGTGGGGCCCGGTCGTGGCCGTGCTCGCCGGCCTCACCATGACCGCCGGCAACGTCGCCGCGCTGCGCACCGTGCCGGACGCGCCGCACAGCGCGATCCGGCTGCTGGCCTGGTCCTCCATCGGCCAGGCCGGCTACCTGCTGGTACCGCTCGCCGCCGCGGCCTACGCCGACGAGGGCGACGCCGAGGCGGTCTCCGCCGCGATCGGCACCACCGTCGCGTACGCCCTGATGTACGGCGCGGTCAACCTCGGCGCCTTCGCCGTCGCGGCGCACGTGGACCGGGCGCGCGCCGGCCACCGGATCGCGGACTACCGGGGGCTGTACGCCCGGCAGCCGCTGGCCGCGCTGGCCATGGGCTTCTTCCTGCTCTGCCTGGCCGGGCTGCCGCCCGGCGTGATCGGCCTGTTCGCCAAGGTCGCGGTCTTCTCCACGGCGGTGGACGCCGGCCTCGGCGTGCTCGCGGTGGTGATGGCGGCCAACGTCGCGATCGCCCTCTACTACTACCTGCGCTGGACCGCGACCCTCTTCCGCCCGGCGGCCGACCCCACACCGGCCCAGGCCGGAGCGGCTGCCCACGCCACGACCCCGGCGGGCGACTCCGGCGACCCGGTGCCCGCAGGCGCCGAGACTCCTGGCCCGGCGGCTGCCCACGCCACGACCCCGGCGGGCGACTCCGGCGGCGCGGTGCCCGCAGGCGCCGAGACCCCTGGCCCGGCGGCTGCCAGCGCCACGACCCCCGCCGGCGACTCCGGCGACCCGGTGCCCGCAGGCGCGGTGACAGCCGGCGCGCCGGAGACGGTCGCGCTCCCGGCCGGCGCGCCGGAGGCGGTCGCGCCGGAGGCGGTCGCGCGGCCGTTGACGCTGCCCCTGGCCGGCGCCATCGCCCTGGCCGCGGGCGCCGGCATCGTGCTCTCCGGAGCCCCGCAGCTCATCCTCACCTTCGCCTCCGGCACCTTCCTCTGACCCTTCTCCGGGCCTTCCCCGCCCCCCGTTGCCGCGCGCTCTGACCGGTTCCCCGGCCGGAGGCCGGACGCACTGGGCGGCGCCGCCGGGGGAACGGATTTCCGCCGTATGGCGTTGTGCACTTCGGGAGTGTCCACTGTTGGTGGAGAAACTCCGACATCCGGAACGCCCGGACTCCCCCACGCCGCGCAATCTGGAGGGCCACCGTGCACCGCCGGCACAACGGACTGCGAACCGCCGCCCTGCTCGGCGGCATGTCCGCGTTGATCCTGCTCATCGGCAGCTTCTTCGGCCGCGCCGGGCTGATCGTCGCCCTGGTCATCGCCCTCGCCACCAACGGCTACGCGTACTGGAACAGCGACCGTCTCGCGCTCCGCGCCATGCGGGCCCGGCCGGTCAGCGAGTTCGAGGCGCCCGAGCTGTACCGCATGGTGCGCGAGCTCGCCGGCCTGGCCAGGCAGCCCATGCCCCGTCTCTACATCTCGCCGACCGAGGCGCCGAACGCGTTCGCCACCGGCCGGAACCCGCGCAACGCCGCGGTCTGCTGCACCCAGGGCATCCTCACCCTGCTCGAACCGCGCGAGCTCCGCGGCGTCATCGGCCACGAGCTCAGCCACGTCTACAACCGGGACATCCTGATCTCGTCGGTCGCCGGCGCCATGGCCTCGGTGATCATGTTCCTGGTGAACTTCGCCTGGTTCCTGCCCATCGGCCGCGACGACGACGAGGGGCCCGGCATCGTGGGCATGCTGCTCGTGATGCTCCTCGGCCCGATCGCCGCCTCGCTGATCCAGCTCGCGGTCAGCCGTTCCCGCGAGTACCAGGCGGACGCCTCCGGCGCCCAGCTCACCGGCGATCCGCTGGCCCTGGCCAGCGCGCTGCGCAAGCTGGAGGCCGGCACCCAGCGACGGCCGTTGCGTCCGGAACCCCAGCTGGAGACCGCCAGTCATATGATGATCGCCAATCCGTTCCGCCGAGGCGAAGGGCTGGCCCGCATGTTCTCCACACACCCGCCCATGACCGAACGCATCGCGCGCCTTGAGCGCATGGCCGGCGGACCCAGGTAACGCCATGGCGTACTCGGGGACTGCGAACACCGCGGGACGGACCGAGGAGCCGGACCGCCCGGTGCTCCGCGCACTGCTGAACGTGCTGTGGCTGATCTTCTCCGGCCTGTGGATGGCCCTGGTCTACGCGCTGGCCGGGGTGATCTGCTGCCTTCTGGTGGTCACCCTGCCCTGGGGCCTGGCCGCGTTCCGGATGGCCGGATACGTGCTGTGGCCGTTCGGCCGCGCCCCGGTCCCCGGACCCGAGCCCGGCCCGTGGTACGACCCGCGGAACCTGCTGTGGCTGCTGGTCGGCGGGATCTGGGTGCTGGCGCTGCACCTGCTGCTCGGCCTGTTCTTCGCGGTCACGCTGGTGGCCTGGCTGGCCGCGGTCCAGCACCTGAAGATGATCCCGATCGCGGTCAACCCCCGGCACTGGACCATCGAGTCCGACCTGCCGGGCGCCGCCCCGGCCGAGCCCGCCGCGGCGGCCCCGCGGCCACCCGTCCAGGGCTTCCGTCACTGACCCTCCCGGGTATCGTCGCCGTGTCCCTGGCGACGGCCTGTGGAGGAAGAACGTGCGCTGTCGCGAACTGGGCCGCGGCGGCCTGTCCGTGTCGGAGATCGGCCACGGCGCGCGAAGAACGGCCGGTGGCCCGCGCCCGACGGCCTGGACCCCGCCGAGACGTTCCCGGGCGAGCACATCCGCGCCAGCCTGGAGACCAGCCTGCGCACCAGCGGCCTCGACCACTTCGACGTGCTGCAGTTCCACGTCTGGAGCGACGAGTGGGTCGGCCGCGGCGACTGGCTGGAGACGATCGCCGCGCTGAAGCGCGAGGGCACGATCCGCCTCTTCGGCGTCTCCGTCAACGACCACCAGCCCGACGACGCCCTCGCCCTCGTCCGCAGCGGCGTCGTCGACACCGTGCAGGTCATCTACCACGTCTTCGACCAGTCGCCAGCCACCGCCCTGCTGCCGGCCTGCGCGGAACACGGCGTCGGCGTCATCGTCCGGGTCGCCCTGGACGAGGGCGGCCGCACCGGCCGGATCACCGCCGACAGCACGTTCCCCGAGGCCGACTTCCGCCGCGACTACTTCCGCGACGACCGCCCCGCCGAGGTGGCACGGCGGGTGGCCGCGATCGTCGCCGACCTCGGCATCGCACCCGACGAGATCGCCGCCCACGCGCTGCGGTCCGTGCTCAGCGCGCCCGAGGTCTCCACCGTCATCCCCGGCATGCGCACCGTGCGCAACGTCGAACGCAACGCGGCCCCGAGCGACGGGCGCCCGCTCACCCCCGACCAACTCGCCGTGCTGGCCAGGCACCAGTGGCAGCGCGACTTCCACACCTGATGTCCCCCCGGGGGCCCTCGTCGCGCCCCCGGGGCCTCCGGTCCGTCAGCGGTAGTTGACGAACTGCAGGGCGAAGTCGAAGTCCCGCTCCTTCACCAGCCGCTGCACCTCCTGCAGCGCGTCCCGGCTCTTGGAGCTCACCCGCAGCTCGTCCCCCTGCACCTGCGCCTTGACGCCCTTCGGCCCCTCGTCCCTGATCAGCTTCGCGACCTTCTTCGCGTCATCGCTCGAGATCCCCTCCTTGATCGTCGAGTACAGCCGGAACTCCTTCCCCGACGGCTGCGGTTCCCCGGACTCCAACGCCTTCAGCGAGATGCCGCGCTTGACCAGCTTGGACTGGAAGATGTCCAACACCGCCGTGGCCCGCTCCTCGGCGTTCGCCCGGATCTCGATCCGCTCACCCGACCAGGCGATCGCGGCACCCACGCCACGGAAGTCGTAGCGCTGGGAGATCTCCTTCGACGCCTGGTTGAGCGCGTTGTCGACCTCCTGCCGGTCAACCTTGGACACGATGTCGAAACTCGAGTCAGCCATGTGTACGGGACTCCTCACAGATCGCTCGTCCGCTACCTCGCCGCACAGCCTATGACTCACCCCACCGTTCCCCACCCCCATTACCCGGTGGCGGAGCACCCCTCCCGATCGGGTATCGTTGACGTCGTCACAAGGCGGTGTGCCCGAGTGGCCAAAGGGAGCAGACTGTAAATCTGCCGGCTCAGCCTTCCTAGGTTCGAATCCTAGCGCCGCCACCCTGCACCAAACGGCCCCTGACCTGCGGAAACGCGGAGCAGGGGCTTCGTCATTCCCCTCGAACACTCCGCGCCCAATATGGGCTCTATGTCCGCTTATGTCTCGCCGCGAATCACCTCCTGACCAGCGTCTGCGGCCTATTTGTGGACAGAAACAAGGCCTCTACGGGCCTCACCCGCGCTGCCGAAGCCGCGCGGAGATCCTGGCGTTCGCCGCCTCGTCGCTGTCGTTGATGAACTTGGCGTACACCCGGAACAACACGGCCACGCTGTGCCCGGCCCGCTTGGCGACCGTCTGTGGATCGACCCCGGACGCCAGCCACACCGACACAGCGGTGTGCCGCAGGTCGTACGGCCGCTTCGCCAACGAGGTGTGCAGGAGCTCCGGCGGCAAAACCTTCGCCCGCGCCCGAGCCCACACCTCCCCGTAGCCACTCTCCTGGACCAGCCCACCTCTTATCGTGCGGAAGAGCCGACCGTCCGGCGCGTAGCCGTAGGCGTCGATGTGCCACCGGAGCAGCGCCACCAGCTCGGGCGGCACAGGCACCAGACGCACGGCCTTACGCGACCGCTTCTTCAACCCACGCCGATCGTGCGCCTCACCGCTGTCCGTCCACGCCGACCCGGAACGCGCCCGGGTTTCCTGGAGAGCAATCAGGCCCCACCCACGCCGAGGCAGGCTCCGGCAACCCTGGCGCCCCAAGGGGATCACCTCACTTGGCCGCGCGGCGGCGTACAACATGCACCCGAAGAAGGCGACCAACCGCCTCCCACGCGGCCCTTGAGCACCCACCGCGTCCAGCAGTTGCGCGGCAAGATCGGGACTCGGCACGGAGGCCGGATCCACCTCCTCCTCAACCGGCTCCGGGAGCGTCCAGCTCACCCGCTGCAGCGGGTTGTCAGTCAGCAGATCCGCGTCGACTGCGAAGACCAGCGCGTTGTGGAAGATGGCCCGCTTCCGGCGGATGGACGAGGCTGCGGCTGTCTCACTGTTCAGCTTCCTAGTGAGCCCGTCGAGCGCCCGCCGCACGACCATCCGGTCGGCCAGAGCCGAGGTGGGAAGCGACTTGCGCTCAAACCACCTGAGCACCGCCGCCACGTCCGCTGGCGTCTCCTCCTCCCATCTCCTCTTGTTGAAGGCCCACCCGTACAGGGCGGTGCGCACCGCCTGCGGGTCGGCCATCCCCTTGGTGTCCTGCACGAGCACGGGCGTCACGGTGGCCATCGCCTCCGCCAGCGTCCTCCGCGTCCCCGCAGAGGACCGGTCCCACTTCATCTCGATGTAGTTCCGCGCGTGCTGATACCAGCTCACATCCCGCAGCCGCCGGAGCTCGGACAGGGGAAGCCCGGTCGCCTCGTCGAACGCCTCTCCGCGCTGGAGGGCGACCAGCAGCTCGGCTCGCCGGTTGTCGGCGAGCGTCTTGGTACGGAACGTCTCTGAGTGGGGAGGTACATTCCCGGTCCTCCACCGCAGCTCAGCGGACTTCTGTCTCACGCCGGCTCTCTGCCGGACAGCCCAGATCTTGACGTCGAACGTGTGCCCCAAAGTAGGCGCCTTTCCTTTCTGAGACGACGCTCCGCGCGGCCGAGCGCCATCGGCGGGTGAAGGAGGAGTCAGACAGTGGTCTCGGCCAGGCCCTCGATCCAGGCGTCGAGGTCACTGCGCCGGACGCGGAGGTGCCCGTTGGGCAGCCTGTGGAGGCGGGGTCCTTGCCCCCGAGACCGCATGCGGTAGAAGGCGGCCCGGCTCATGTCGAGCGTGGTGAGTACTTCCGACAGCTTCAGCATGCTGGCGTGTTCCATGGTCATTTCCCCTTCGCGGACAATGTCAGTGCGCAGATCTCCGTAGACGATTCCTTGATCATCTACTCCTGTTTATGAGTGTATGTCCGCAATTGAGGGGTTGCTCGTGTGCGCGTGCCGTGATCGACACTGAGTCGCGAACTTCATCCTCTTGGGTGATTCACGCCTGTGTACGTCCGAACAGGCTGCGGCGGTCGGTGAGGAACGGCCGGCCGACTCCGACCTGGTTCGGGATGTCGAGCTGGGTCTAAGCTGCCGTTCGCATGGGCGCCGGGAGGGGGTTCGAGTGCGGGTGACCTTGACCGTTGAGGGGGACACGGCGGAGGAGGAGCTCCGATCGCTTCACACATGGCTGCTGGCTGACCCCGAGGCGCGGCGCGGCGCGCAGGTGGAGTTGCGTGCTTCGGCACCGTCACGACCCGACAGCATGGGCGGGGCTCTGGACGTCATTTCCCTCGTCCTTGGCTCAGGGTTCAGCGCGGCGTCGCTGGCCGTGACCCTTGCCCAGTGGCGCGGTACGCGTCGGCACGAGGGGACCACGGTGATCGTCGAGCGGGCAGACGGCCTGAAGGTGACCGTGAGCGGGACATCCACGGAGGAAGCACAGCGGACCCTGAGGGCGCTCGGCGTCCTGCCCGATAACCGTTCCGAGCCGTGAGCGGGCTACCCGACCGGGAGCGTTCGCGGGTGGTGTTGGTCGGTGCCAGCCGATTCACCGAGTTGACCGACCTTCCGGCGGTCGCGGCCAATGTCGCGGTGCTGCGTGAGCTCTTCACCGCTGAAGGGATGTGGGAGCTGCCCGAGGACCACTGCGTGGTCGTGCGCGAACCGCATGCGGCACCGGCGGTCTCGCACGCGATCAGACTCGCCGCGCGCGACGCGTCGGACACACTGGTCTTCTACTACGCGGGTCACGGGTTGATCGACCCGGGCACCGGTGAGTTGTACCTGGCCGTGCGGGACAGCCATCCGCAGGAGGTGTACGACACGGCAGTGCCGTACGAGTGGGTCCGGCGGGCTTTGCTGACCAGCCCCGCCGCACGGCGCATCGTGGTGCTGGACTGCTGCTACAGCGGCCGGATGCTCGGCTCGATGTCCGAAGGGCTGGGGTTGGCGGAGATCGACGGGACGTATCTGCTGGCCGCGACCGCGGAGAACGCCGTGGCGCTGGCGCCACCAGGAGAGAGGCACACGGCCTTCACCGGAGAACTGATCGAGGTGCTGCGCGGCGGGGTGCCCGGTGCGGGGGAGACGCTGACGCTCAACGAGGTCTTCGGTGCGGTGGGCTCCGCCCTACAGGCCGCGAACCGGCCACAGCCGCAGTGCCGAGACCGCAACGCCCTGGGCACCGTGCCCTTCACCCCCAACCACGCGTACCTGCCACCCGCCGAGCCAGTCAGGACATCGGTGGACCCGACCCTGAGACGGTTCCTCGCGGACATGGCGCACGAACTACGCACCCCGCTGACGGCGATCACTGCCGTGACCGACGTGCTGGCGGAGGAAGCCGAACGGCTGGACCCGCAGTTCCGGCCCTCGGTCCGCCTCGTGTCCAACGAAGCACACCGACTGAACGAGATCGTCGAAGGGCTCATGGACCTGGCGAGGATCGACGCCGGCCTCGCCACCGTGGCACCGGAGGAGGTGGAGATCACCGCCCGGGTCGGCGCCCTGATCCGTGCCCAGGAGCCGAGGGACACGGTCACGCTCCGGGCCCCGCACCTCATCCAGGCGTATCTGGACCCCCGACGCCTTGACCTTGTTGTGGCGCACCTCGTCACCAACGCTCTGAAACACGGAGCGCCACCGGTGACCGTCACGGTGGCTCCTCGCCCCGACGAGGACTTCGAGATCACGGTGGCGGACAGCGGCAGGGGCATTCCGGAGGACGCTCTGCCCCTGATCTTCCAACGCTTCTTCAGGGCCGAGAGCCCGCGGCCTCGTTCCCAAGGCAGCGGGCTGGGACTGTCCATCGCTCAGGAGAACGCCCATCTCATGGGCGGATCGATTCGCGCGGCCAACCGGCAAACGGGCAGCGAGTTCACCGTGCGGTTGCCATGTCGCGCAGCCACGCATCACCCGTGAGGCGCGCTCCCGGCGCCAAGTTCCCCTGGCGCCGGGACCATTGTCGTTGAATGACCCGCCGCGCTACGTGGTTCGCCGAGCGAACTCATCACTCACGGCCTCGTGCACCCGTTTGGCTCGCTCCCAGCGTCGTCCGATGGCCTTAGTAGCTGTTGTCGTTCCGATCGTGAGGGTTGTGCGTCGAACGAGAGTCTCGATCGGGTGGTCGCAGCTGGCGGCGGGCATGAAGACAGGGCCTCTTGGTAGCTCGGGGTTGCGAAGCCAACCGAGA